>CALXEB010000048.1 GCA_944387215.1 uncultured Flavonifractor sp.
CACCCAGTAAATCCGGATAACGCTCGCTCCCTACGTATTACCGCGGCTGCTGGCACGTAGTTAGCCGGAGCTTATTCCTCAGGTACCGTCACGTCCTTCGTCCCTGAGAAAAGAAGTTTACAACCCGAAAGCCTTCTTCCTTCACGCGGCGTTGCTGGGTCAGGCTTGCGCCCATTGCCCAATATTCCCCACTGCTGCCTCCCGTAGGAGTCTGGGCCGTGTCTCAGTCCCAATGTGGCCGGCCAACCTCTCAGTCCGGCTACTGATCGTCGCCTTGGTGGGCCGTTACCTCACCAACTAGCTAATCAGACGCGAGGCCATCTCAGAGCGATAAATCTTTGGCAGCCAGAGTCATGCGACCCAGCTGCTTCATGCGGTATTAGCAACCCTTTCGGGCTGTTATTCCCCACTCCAAGGCAGGTTCCTCACGCGTTACTCACCCGTCCGCCACTAGGAATTCCTATCAGTTGTCCGAAAACTCCTTCAAGGGTTCCCCGTTCGACTTGCATGTGTTAAGCACGCCGCCAGCGTTCATCCTGAGCCAGGATCAAACTCTCAATAAAATGGTATCTAAAGAACGTCTCCGTTCCTTAAATCATCTTATTGAAGCTCTTACCAAGCTTCAAAGAAATCTTAAGAGCCTTCCATTCAAGCTTGCGCTTGTCAGAAGGACTTCTCGTCCTTTCTGGTGCTTCATGTTTCTCTCACGTTGTTTAATTTACAAGGTACACGCTCCGCGCCGCTCTTAAAGCCGCGTGCCGTTTATGTTACCATATCCGGCTCGCTTTGTCAAGAGGTTTTTTCGTCTTTTTGGAAGCTCATTCCGCCGGCCGAATCGCCCTCTCGCAAGGCGCTCAGTTAGAATACCACCCAAGGCGCGTTTTGTCAACAGCTTTTTTCGTTTTTTTCCCGCTTTTTTTCGCGGGGGGCGCCGGCAACAAGATAGACCCTGTCGCTCCCCCGCCGCGGCACAAGATATAGTTCCCCTACGGCAGCCTCCGCAGCTTTTTCACCAACAGCAGCAAAACGGGCAGGACAAATCCCGCCGCCAGATTCCCGGCCAGGGCGCCCCGGTCCATGATCTCCTTTAGGACGAAGGCGTTCGGAAACAGCCACAGCGCCCCCGCCAGGGCCAGCAGTACCAGCGGAAGGGCCGCGCGTCCGCCGTCCCGGATGGCGAACAGCGTCCCTGCCGCCGCCGAGCAGGCTGAAGCCAGCAGAGCCAGCAGGGCCAGGTCGGAGAGCACCCACAGCGCCAGGATCACCGACTCCACCCGCTGGAAGGTGCCCTCGATGCCGATGCCCTTCACCATCATGAAAAACGGCGTGTCCATCCGCACCGCCAGGCCGGGGCCGAAATTGCCCAGGCACACCAGCTGGAGGGCGGTGAGGGTGAGGCACAGCCCCGCCGTCCACTTCATGGCCCGCCGCCGGTCCTCCGGCCGTGGGGTGACGCCGCCGGCCAGGAAGGCGGCAAAAATGCCGTACCCCAGCAGGCCCAGCACCGGCAGGGCCGCCGCCCCCACCGGCGGCAGGTCCTCCCCCCACAGGGGGAGCACATGGCCCGGGTCCATCTGGAAGGCGCCCAGGGCCAGGGAAAACCCCAGCCCGGCCGCCAGGGCCAGGTAGAACACCTCTCCTGCCCGGCCCAGCACCCGGACGGGCTTTCGGGCCAGCCAGAGGGTCAGGGCCAGCAGGGCCAGGAGAAAGAGGGGCAGGGAGGCGTTGCGGTAGCTGACGGTGAGAAAGCGCAGGGCCACCAGCCGGGCGTTGGCCGCCAGGAGGAATACCCCCCAGAGCAGGTAAAGCCCCAGCACTGCCCGTCCCGCAACGGGACCCAGAATATCCAGCGCCGCCTGCCCCAGCCCCCGCCCCTTCAGCAGGGCGGACAGCACCCAGCACAGCCCCAGCGCCGCCGGCAGGGCGGCCAGGGCGGCCAGCCACCCACCCTCCCCCGCCAGCTGGGCGGTGCGGCCTGGCAGCACCCGGATGGCCGGGGAGAGCAGGGCGGCGAAGGTCAGGGTGATGAGCTGGCGGGCGGAAACACGGTCCCGGTCCATAAATGCCTCCTCTCCTGCTTTTATCCGTCTGCGTGGTAGCTGCGCTGGATCTTGGCCTCCACCCGGGCGGTGAGGGTCAGCTCCCCCATGCCCGCCCCGTCCAGCAGGGCGGTCTTGCGCCAGGGGGCCAGCAGGGCCGCCGCCCGGCGCAGGCCCAGGTAATCTGCGTCCTGCGCCGACGCCAGGTCCAGGGCGGCCTGGATGCGCGCCCGCTCGATCTCCGCCAGGGCCGCCTCCAGGGCCTGCCGCCGGTCCTCCTCCACGGCGGAGGGCCCCTCCGCCAGGTTGGCCTCCACCGTGCACTCCACCCGCAGGCCGGCCAGCGCGCCGTTTTCATATACCGGCCGCACCAGGCTGCGGGCCCCCACCACCCGCAGGGCGGCGGGAGGCTGGCCCGGCGGGGCGGCGTCCACCACGTCGGCGTCCACCCGGCCCAGGATCAGGTTGATCCCCTTGGCCGCCTCCCCCTCCGCCCAGGCGGCCAGGGCCCCGTCTTTCAAAATACCGTATCCTGCGGCAGTGAGCGCCCCGTCGGCAGCCAGGGCGGGGACGAAGGAGGCCCCCCGGTCCGCCAGGTCGGCCAGCACGTCCTTTACGGAGCGGGTCATGGTGTCCGCCGACAGGCCCGTGCCGTCGGCCAGGGCCTCCAGCCGGTCCGGTGCGGAGCCCTCCGCCCCCTCCAGGGCCTCCGCAGCCGTGCCGTCCCGCACCAGGTAGAGGGCGGTCTCCAGCCGCATCTCCACATCCCGCAGGGTGTAGTCCAAGGCCTCCTCCACCCCCCGGCGGGCCAGGTCCTCCCCCAGCAGCAGCTGGCCCACGTGGCCGAAATAGAGGTAGGACTCCCCCTGGACCTGCATGGCCAGCACCGCGGCGCTGACGGTGTCCGCCCCGGCGGAGGCCGTGCCGGTCTCCCCGTCCGCCCCGCCGGCGGCGGCGGTGACGGTCACCCCCTCCTCCGCCGCATCCACTCCCAGGGTGCGCACCAGCTCCATATCCTCGATCTCCCGGGCGTAGGGCAGCAGGCCGGTGAGGGAGGGGGCGGCGCAGCCGGACAGCAGCAGCAGGGCCGCCGCCGGCAAAAGGACCGCGCCCCGCCTCACCGCTGCTTCCTCCGATTGCGGGGGCGGAGGGCGGCTGGGCGCTGCTTTATTTGGGGCAGAGGGCGGCGGAGGAACACGTGCTCCCGGGCCTGGGCCCCGGCGCTGACGGCGAAGGGGGTCAGGTAGGGCACGCCGAAGCTCTCCAGCCCCGCCAGGTGGACCACCAGAGCGGCCGCCCCCATCACCGCCCCGAAGAGGCCGGCGGCGCTGGCCAGCACCGCCAGCAGGAACCGCCACAGCCGCAGGGCCCCCGCCAGCTCCTGGGAGGGCATGGTGTACCCGGCGATGCCGGCGATGGCCACCACGATGAGCACCGCCGGGGAGATAATTTTGGCCTCCACCGCCGCGGAACCCACCACCAGGCCGCCGATGATGGACACGGTCTGCCCGATGGACTGGGGCAGGCGCAGGCCGGCCTCCTGCAGTATTTCAAAGGCCAGCAGCAGGACGATGACCTCGAAGGCGGAGCGGAAGGGCACGTCCTGCTTGGCGGCGATGATGGACAGGGCCAGGCGGGTGGGGATCATCTCCTGGTGGAAGGTGACCATGGCCACGTAGAGGGCGGGAAGGAAGAGGGTGAGGAGCATGCAGCCGTACCGCAGCAGGGTGAGGGCGGTGGCCAGCAGCCAGCTGTTGGACTTGTCCTGGGGGGCCTGGAGGAAGTTGCCCAGCACCGCCGGGGTCAGGTAGCCCAGGGGGATGCCGTCGATGAGCAGGCCCACCCGCCCCTCGCACAGGCCGGCGCAGAAGCGGTCGGACCGCTCGGTGTACTGCACCAGAGGAAAAGGGGTGCGGTGGGCGGGGACGATATACTCCTCGATCCCCCCGGTGGAGAACACCCCGTCCACGTCCATGTCCGCCAGCTTGTCCCACAGCTGCTCCACCAGCCCGGGGTCGGTGACGCCCTCCAGATATAAGACGTCCACCAGGGTGAGGGACTGCCGGCCCACGGTCTGCTCTTTGATGCGCAGCTCGGGGGCCTTCAGGTGCCGGCGGACGATGGAAGTGTTGGTGCGCACGCTCTCCACAAAGCCGTCCCTCGCCCCCTTGAGCACAGTCTCCCCCGCCGGGGCGGAGACCGAGCGCTTCTCCTCCGTGCCGGTGAAGAAGGACAGGGCGGCCCTTTCCCCGGGAAAAAACAGCAGGCACCAGCCCGCCACCAGGTCGGCGGCGGCCTGGTCCAGGGTGTCCCGCCGGGCCACCCCCAGGTTGTAGAGGGCCCCCTCCTCCATCCGGGCCATGGCCCGGGCCATGCTCCCGCAGGCCCGCAGCTGCGCGTCCTCGGCCAGGGGGCGCAGAACGTAGTCGCTCACCCGCTCCATGCGCACCATGCCCCCCAGGTAGCACAGGGTCAGCTCCCCCAGCCCCTCCAGGGCCACCGGCCGGCGGGTGAAGTCCACGCAGTCCCGGAACACTTCCCCCAATGCCTCCGGGGTCAGGGGCCCGTCGAACCGGGGGATCTTCCGGGGGTGGGGGGCGGCGCCCGCCCCCTGGGATTTCCGCGCCACAGCGCTCCCTCCTTTTTTGCATCTCCCGTAGTATGGCGTTCCGGCCGCCGATTATGCGCAAAACTTCTGGTTGCACATCCGCCCGCATCTGGCTATAATATGGGGGACATCATATACAAAAGAGGGGTCCACATGGAATTTCACGCCAACGAGGGAAAACACGTCAATATAGAGGTGAACGGCAAAACCTACGCCCGCCACGCCATCCAGACCCACTTCGTCCAGGTGGGGGAGAGCTACATCGACCTGGTGGAAAAGTACGTCAAGCCCCTGTGGCAGCCCGGGGACCTGCTCTCTTCCAGCGAGAAGATCATCGGGCTGTGCCAGCGCCGGGTGGTGTACAAGAAGGACATGAAGGTGGGGCGGCTGGCCCGGTTCCTGTCCCGGTTCGCCTCCCACTCCTCCGCCGGCATCGGGGTGGACAGCCCCTACAAGATGCAGTTCGCCATCAACGAGCGGGGGGCCCTGTTCGTGATTTGGGCGGCCTTCTGCGCCGGGGTGGCCAAGCTCTTCGGCAAGCGGGGGGTGTTCTATGAGATGGTGGGCCAGGAGGTGTCCGGCCTGGACGGCTTCTACGACCATGAGTTCAAGGAGTACGGCGAGTTCGGCATCCGCATCCCGGAAAACCCCGGGAAGGTGTGCGACGAGATCGAGGCCGCCACCGGCGTGCAGGCCATGATCGTGGACGCCAACGACCTGAACGTGGAGATCCTGGGCAAGGCGTCCTCCGTCACCCTGGACGACGAGACCCTGAAGGCCCTCATCCGGGACAACCCGGCGGGCCAGTCCCGGGAGCTGACCCCCTTCATCCTCATTCGGGAAGTGAAATAACCCCCGCAGGGGCCTGATCCGGCGGATCGGGCCCCTGTTCTTTTGCTTTCCCGCCGCCGGCGGGGGATTTTTTCAAAATCTTCTCCCTTTCTGCCCGAAATGCCCTTGTCTTTTCCAAAATTGTTCCGTATAATGTAAGATGCCCGGGTATCCGCGGCGATGAAATCATGAAGGGGTGTTTCCCATGGAACTGAAGAATTTTGACAATATCATCAGCCGGGTCCCCAAATTAGACGCTCCCCTGCGGGTGGTGCTGGCAGGCTCCGACGGAGAAAACATGCTCCAGGGCCTGTTCCAGGCCCAGAACGAGGGCTTTGTCCAGCCCGTTCTGGTGGGCGACCGGGCCCGCACCATGGTGCAGCTGGAGAAGCTGGGGCTGGAGAAGGAGCCCTACACCATGGTGGACACGCCGCCGGGACACAACGTGACCCAGGCCGCCATCGACATCATCCACTCCGGCGACGGCGACATCCTCATGCGGGGCAACCTGCCCACCCGGGATTTCCTCATGCCCGTGCTGGACCGCAAAAACGGCCTGCGCACCGAGCGGCTCATGAGCCACGTGTCCCTGGCCTCCATCCCGGAGTATCCCAAGCTGCTGGCCCTGTCGGACATGACGGTGATCGTCAGCCCCAACCTGAACCAGAAGAAGGCCATCATCAAGAACACCGCCGACGCGCTGAAGGCCTTCGGCTACGAGAACCCCAAGCTGGCCCTTATGGCCCTGGTGGAAAACGTGAACTTCCATATGCCCGACACCATCGAGGCCCAGCGCCTGGTGGCCGAGCAGAAGGCCCATCCCTTCGCCGACTGCGAGCTGTGGGGCCCCATCGCCTACGACCTCATCATCTCCAAGGAGGCCTGCCGGCTGAAGCACTACGACTGCCCCTGGGCGGGCGGCGGCTTCGACGGCATCATTGCCCAGGACCTGATCGCCGCCAACACCCTGGTGAAGAGCTGGCTCATCCACGCCCACGCCGTCACCTGCGGCGCGGTGGTGGGGGCCAAGGTGCCCATCGCCCTCACCTCCCGGTCCTCCGCCGCGGAGGAGAGCTTCCTCTCCCTGGTGTTCTGCGCGGTGCTCAACGAGTGGCGCAAGACGCAAAATACGTAAAACAGGAAAGCGGCCTTACGGCCGCTTTCCTGTTTTAAAAGGGCTTACAGCCCGGCTGCGCGCACGGCCCGGACGCCAAAGGCGTCCGGGCCGCACACTTGCGGGCTGAGGGGTGTTTTCGGCCACGCGCATGTCGCGGCCGAAAACGGACTGGACTTTTTTCGCGCCTGCAGGCGCGAACTCTGCGAGGCTTTTCCGCGTTATGGTTTCCGCCGGCGGGCGGCGGCCTTGACGGCCTCGCACACCGCCACCGGGGTCAGGGCCAGGGCCCACACCGCGCCCCACTGGGCCGGAGTGAGGGCCGCGGTGCCGAACACCGCCCGCAGGGGCGGCAGGCAGAGTACCGCCAGCTGCATGGCCAGGCCGATGAGGAAGGCCCGGTTCATGGCCGGGTTGGAGCACACCCCGATGTGGAACAGGGAGGCCTCCTCGCTGCGCACGTCGAAGGCGTGGAAGAGCTGGGAGAGGGTGAGGGTGGCGAAGGCCATGGTGTTGGCGGCGGCCAGAGGGGCGGGGCCGGGCAGGACATAGGCCCCCAGCAGCCAGGCCCCCAGGGTGAGGGCCCCCACCAGGGCTCCCTGCCAGGCCAGGCGGAAAGCGAACCCCTCGGAAAAGAGGGAGGCCCCCGCCGCCCGGGGCGGCCGGTCCATGATCCCCTCCTCCGCCGGCTCCACCCCCAGGGCCAGGGCGGGGAGGGAGTCGGTGACCAGGTTGAGCCACAAAAGCTGCACCGGGGTCAGGGGCATCTGGGGAAAGCGGAGGGCGGTGGCGCAGAATATGGTGAGGATCTCCCCGATGTTGCAGGAGAGCAGATAGTGGATGGCCTTTTTGATATTGGCGTAGATGCCCCGGCCCTCCTCCACGGCGGAGACGATGGTGGCGAAGTTGTCGTCGGTGAGCACCATGTCCGCCGCCCCCTTGGCCACGTCGGTGCCGCTGCGGCCCATGGCGCAGCCGATGTCTGCGGCCTTGAGGGCGGGGGCGTCGTTCACCCCGTCCCCCGTCATGGCCACCACCTTGCCCCGGGCCTGCCAGGCCTTGACGATGCGCATTTTGTGCTCCGGGGACACCCGGGCGTAGACGGAGAAGCGCTCTACTTCCTCCTCCAGGGCCTGCTGGGGCAGAAAGTCCAGGTCCGCCCCCGTGACGGCCAGGTCCCCGGGGCGGTAGATGCCCAGCTCCCGGGCCACCGCCACGGCGGTGAGCCTGTGGTCGCCGGTGATCATCACCGGCCGGATGCCGGCGGCCCGGCAGGTCTCCACCGCCCTGCGGGCCGACCGCCGGGGCGGGTCCATCATGCCGATGAGGCCCGCAAAGGTGAGCTCCTGCTCCAGCGCCTGCGCCGTCAGGGCCTGGGGGAGGATATCCAGGTCCCGGACCGCCACCCCCAGCACCCGCAGGGCACGGCCGGCCATGTCCTCGTTTTTGGCCGAGGCCCGGCCGAACTCCGCCGGGGTGAGCCGGCACCGGCCCAGCAGCACGTCGGGCGCCCCCTTCACCACCACCCGGCAGCCCCCGCCGGGCCGGCGGTGGACGGTGGTCATCAGCTTGCGCCCGGAGTCGAAGGGCACCTCCCCCCGCCGGGGGAGCTCCCGCTCCAGCTGGTTTTTGTCCAGCCCCGCCCTTGCCGCCGCCTCCACCAGGGCGGCCTCGGTGGGGTCGCCGGTGCACACCGGCGTCTTCCCCTCCCAGGTCAGGGACGCGTCGGAACACAGCGCCGCGGCGGCAAGGGCGGCCTCCCGGCCGCCGGCCTTCGGGGCCCACACCTCGGTCACCGTCATCTTGTTCTGGGTGAGGGTGCCCGTCTTGTCCGAGCAGATCACCCCGGCGCAGCCCAGGGTCTCCACAGCGGGCAGCCTTTTTACGATGGCCTGCCGCTTTGCCATGCGGCCCACCCCCAGGGCCAGTACGATGGTGACGATGGCGGGCAGCCCCTCCGGGATGGCCGCCACCGCCAGGGACACGGCGGTGAGGAACATCTCCAGCATGGGCCGGTCCTGGAGCAGGCCCACCCCGAACATCACCCCGCACACGCACAGGCACAGGATGGACAGGGCGGCGGAGATCTCCCCCATCTTTTTCTGTAAAGGTGTTTTGCTTTCCTCTTTTTTCAGGAGCAGCCCGGCGATGCGCCCCACCTCGGTATCCATGCCGGTGGCGGTGACCACTGCCGCCGCCCGGCCCCGGGTGATCACCGTGGAGGCCCACACCATGTCCCGCCGCTCCGCCAGGGGGGCGTCCTCCGCCACCGCCTCGGCCCCCTTGGGCACGGGGGCGGACTCGCCGGTGAGCGCGCTCTCGTCAGCCTCCAGGCCGGCGCACTCCAGGATGCGGGCGTCGGCGGGCACCAGGTCCCCCGCCTCCAGGCGGATCAGGTCCCCGGGCACCAGCTCCGCCGCGTCCAGGCGCAGCTCCTCCCCGTCCCGCACCACCCGGGCCCGGGGCGCGCTCAGCCGCTCCAGGGCCTCCATGGCCCGGCGGGCGCTGTCCTCCTGGGACAGGGAGATGACGGCGTTGACCACCACGATGAGCAGGATGATGGCCGCGTCCAGCCAGTCCTCCCCGCCCCCGGCCCACAGGCTCAGCCCCGCCGCCGCCAGCAGCACCAGGATCATGGGGTCGGTCAGCTGCCCCAGCAGACGCAGGGGCAGGCGCTTCCCCTTTGCCCGCTCCAGCCGGTTGGGTCCATACTGTGCCTGCCGCCGCTGGGCCTCCTGCCGGCTCAGCCCCCGTTCCCGGCTGGTGTCCAGCTCCTCCAGCACCTGCCCGGCGCTCTGTCCATGCCGCTGTGCCATGGCGCCCCCTCCTTGTCCATCCAGTTTTTTCCTGTGGACAAGTATAGCAGGACCCCGCGCCGGATTTGGGGGAAATCCGGCGTGGGGTCAAAATCATGGCTTCACGGCCGCTCTCCGGCCTCCAGCGCCCGGGCCAGGGCCCGGAGGAACTCCAGGTTGCTGGGCCGGCGCTCCGCCGCGCCGCCCAGAAGGGCCAGGTACTCGGGGGACCGGGCGCGGTGGAGCTTTTCCACCATGTGGCGGATGTTCTTCTCCACGGCAGCGTAGCTGCTCCCCTGGGCGGCAATGGTGGCGGCATAGGCCTGCTTGAGCAGGGCGTCGCGCTCCCGGGCCAGCACCGCCGCGGCCTGGGCGGCGGCAGGCAGTCCCCTGCCCTGGGCGCCCATGGCCTCCAGCAGGGCCTGCGCCCGGCCGGCCAGGGGCCGCAGGCAGAGGCTGTCCAGCAGGGCGGACAGATTCTGGAAATTCAGGGGTTTGACCAGGTAATAGCTGGCGCCCAGGCGCAGGGCGCAGCGCACCACCTCCTGCCCGCAGGCCTGGGAGGTGACCACCACCGCGGGGCGGTCCCTGTGGGCCAGGGCCCGGAGGAAGCCCAGCCCGTCCAGGCCCGGCATGATAAGGTCCAGGAGCACCACGTCGGGCCGCAGGCGCTCCACCAGTTCCAGGCCCTCCAGGCCGTCTGCGGCCGTTCCGCACAGGTCTGCCCCCGGCATGTCCTCCAGCGCGGCGGCCAGCAGGAAGCGGGCGGAGGGGTCGTCCTCCACCACCAGCACGCGAATGGGCGCGGCCATGTCAGCGCTCCGGCCCCATGGCCTCGGCGGCCTCCAGGGCCAGCCGGAGCATCCGGGCGGCCAGTTCCCGGTCCATGGGCGTGGTCTGGCGGAGATGGCGGCAGAGCCGGTCCGCCTCCGGCTCCGCCGGCAGGGCGCCGTAGGCCAGAAACTCCATGCCCACCTCCAGCACCTGGCTCATCTCCACGAAAATGGACATGGACATACATTTCTTTCCCTGCTCGATGTCGCTGACGTACTGAGGGGTGATGTCCAGCCGCTCGGCCAGCTTTTCCCGGCTCAGCCCCCGCTGGGTGCGGCAGTTCCAGACCCTGGTCCCCACCTGGACCAGCCATTGTTTCTTTTTCTGTTCCTCCATTGTGCCTCCACTCCCGCTTTTGAAACGATAGATATAGATTGACACAACTTTGGCCATTTACTATACGTAATAATTGCTTTTTCCTCAACTAAAGTTATAATTCAAAGCCCCCGTGCCGTCCGCGGACGGCACGGGGGCTCGGCGTTACGGGCAGGTCACTCCGCCGGCGTGGCGGAGGGCTGGGCGCTCTCCTCCGGGGCGGGGCTGGCCTCGGCCTGGGCCTGCTCCTGCCACTGGCGGGCCAGGGCCATCATCCCGTCGTAGAAGGCCTTGGGGTCCAGGGTCTCATAGACGTCGGTGAGCTCCACCGCCGCGTCGGCCATCCACTGGTCGATCCGGCGGTTCATGGCGTAATTGGGGTAGAGGGAGCGGGTCTCCTCATTGTCGGCGCTCTGGCCCAGCAGGATGTGGTAGCCGTAGTCGGTCTCCACCGGCTGGCTCAGTTCCCCCTCGGCCAGGGCCACCCCCGCCTGGACAAAGGGGGCCACCAGGGAGCCGCTGCCGTCCACCATGGCGCCGCTGGCCAGGAAGGTATAACCCTGGGGATTGTAGAGCTCGTTGGTCTCCGGGTCCCGGGTGTCGTCGGAGCGCTCGTTCATGGCGGTCTCAAAGGCGGCCGCCGGGTCGTCGGCAGCCTGGAGCTCGGCCAGCAGGGCGTCAGCCTCCTCCTTCACCGCCGCCTTCTGCTCCTCCGTGGGATCGGACCCGTCCTCGTTCTCCGGGAAGGCCAGCAGGATATGCTTGCAGCTGTGGATGTCCTCCCGCTGGATCATGTCCGCCATGTCCTCGTCGGTGGGGGTGAACTCCCCCGCCTGGGTATACTCCTCCTGGAGCTTGCCCACCAGGACGGGGATCTCATAGGCCATCCTCTGGTAGGCCGCCTGGGAGACGCACTGCTGGTCCAGGTACTCCTGGAGAGTCACGCCGTAGTAGGCCTCCAGCGTGCTGCCCAGGCTCTCCATCTGGGCGGCCGCCTCGTCCTGCTCCTCCTGGGTAAGGGTCACGCCCGCCTCTGCCGCCCGCTTCTGGGCCACGGCATAGAGCTTGCTGTTCTCCAGGGCGGAGCGCTTCAGGTACTCCTGGGTGGGGGTGCCGTCGATCTCCTCCTCCCAGGCGGTGTCGTCGGCCAGATAGCCGCTGTTTTTGGCCATGGCGATGGCGTTGAGCAGCCAGTAAAGGTAGTCGTCCGCAGTGACCTGCGCCCCGTCGGCGGTGAAAAGCACCGTATCCCGGGTGATGCCGACGGCCTGGTAGGCGATATCGTCAGCGGCGGGCGTGCTCTGCGGGGTGGGCTGGACATCGGACGGAGCGGTGCAGCCGGCCAGGGCCCCCGCCAGCAGCGCGGCCGCCAGGCCCGCGCACAGGGATCGCTTCCAATTCATCGTTCCAGTTCCTCCTTCCTGGATTGGACAGGGTACAGTGTACACCATTTTCCAGCCCCAGGCAATGAAAACCGCGGGCCATTCATGAAAAATTCAAGTTTTGGCCGGATACGCGCCGGGCGCCGGCCCGCCGGGGGAGGGCCCGCGCCTACTCCCCCTCTGCTTCCCCTGTTCTGCCATAGTCCTCGATCAGCGTCCGCCCCAGCTTCAAGGGGTCCTCCCCCTTTTTCAGCCGCAGGGCCAGGTAGGGCTTCTCCCCGGCGCTGAAGAGCAGGCGGCCGCGGTACTTGTCCAGGGCGCACAGGGCGGAGACCCGCCGCAGGTCGAAGCTGCCCAGGGTGAAGAGCAGGCCGCCCCCCTTCTGGCTGATGTCGGTGACGCCGTTGGCCGCGGCGGCGGCGCGGAGCAGGGCGATGGAGATCAGGTTGTTCACCGTCCGGGGCGGGTCGCCGTAGCGGTCGATGAGCTCATCCACCACGTCGTCGGCGTCCGCCTCGCTGCGGATGGCGGCGATGCGGCGGTAGAGGTCCATCCGCTCCTCCGGGGAGGGGACGTACCGGTCGGGGATGGAGGCGGACACGGCCAGGTCGGCGGCGCACTCGGCGGGGCGCTCCGGCTTCTCTCCCCGCTCCTCCAGCACGGCCTCCTCCAGCAGCTTCAGGTACATGTCATAGCCCACGGAGAGCATAAAGCCGCTCTGCTCGGGGCCCAGTACGTTGCCCGCCCCCCGGATCTCCAGGTCCCGCATGGCGATCTTGAAGCCGGAGCCGAACTCGGCAAACTCCCGGATGGCCCCCAGCCGCTTGGAGGCCACCTCGCTGAGGATCTTGCCCCGGCGGAAGGTGAGGTAGGCGTAGGCCCGGCGGCTGGACCGGCCCACCCGGCCCCGGATCTGGTGGAGCTGGGCCAGGCCCATTTTGTCCGCGTCCTCGATGATGAGGGTGTTCACGTTGGCGATGTCGATGCCCGTCTCGATGATGGTGGTGCACACCAGCACGTCCACCTCCCCGTCGGACATGCGGGTCATGACATCGTTTAGCTCCTCCTGGCTCATCTTGCCGTGGGCCACCGCCACCGCCGTGTCCTCCCCCAGCATCTCCTTGATGCGGGCGGCGGT
>CALXEB010000049.1 GCA_944387215.1 uncultured Flavonifractor sp.
GCCACCCGCATCTTGTTGTTCACGTCCACCAGCAGGGTGGGCTTCATGAAGCAGCCCTTTGCCAGTTCGCCCTCGGTGGCGCGCTCGCCGCCGCAGGCCACCTTGGCGCCCTCTCCCTTGCCGATCTCGATGTACTCCAGGATCTTCTTCACCTGGTGTTCGTTGATCTGGGAGCCCATCTGGGTCTCCGGGTCCAGAGGCAGGCCCACCTTCACGGCGTTGAAGCGCTTGGCGGCCTCCTCGATGAACTTGTCATAAATGGTGTCCTGCACGAACACGCGGGAGCCGGCGCAGCACACCTGGCCCTGGTTGAACAGGATGCCCAGCTGGACACCGTCCATGGCCATGTCCCACTTGCAGTCGTCGAAGAAGATGTTGGCGCTCTTGCCGCCCAGCTCCAGGGTGGAGGGGATCAGCTTGTCGGCGGCGGCCCGGGCCACGTTCAGGCCCACCTCGGTGGAGCCGGTGAAGGCCAGCTTGCGGAAGCCGGGGTGGTCCAGCATGTACTGGCCGGCCTTGGAGCCGGAGCCGGTGATGACGTTGAACACGCCGGCGGGGATCACGTCCTGGGTCAGGCGGGCCAGCTCCAGCACGGACAGGGAGGTATCACTGGAGGGCTTGAACACGGTGCAGCAGCCGGCGGCCAGCACGGGGGCCAGCTTCCAGGCGGCCATGAGGAAGGGGAAGTTCCAGGGCACGATCTGGCCCACCACCCCGATGGGCTCCCGGAGGATGAGACTCAGAGTATTGTTATCCAGCATGGAGGCGGAGCCCTCCTCCGCCATGATGCAGCCGGCGAAATAACGGAAGTGGCGCACGGAGTAGGGAATATCGATGGCCATGGTCTCCCGGATGGGCTTGCCGTTGTCCATGGACTCCACCGTGGCCAGATGCTCGGCATTCTGCTCAATGATGTCGGCTACCTTGTTCAGAATGGCGGCCCGCTCATTGATGGTGGTGTTTTTCCAGGTCTTGAAGGCGGCCCATGCGGCGTCCACCGCCGTATCCACATCAGCTTTGGTGGCCTGGGCGCAGACTGCCAGGTCGGCCCCTGTGGCGGGGCAGCGGGCGGTAAAGGTGGCGCCGTCACTGGCAGGGACCCACTTGCCGTTGATGTACAGACCGTACTGTTCCTGTAAAAGCTTTTCCATGAAGACACTCCCTTTCAGATTTGTCAGCATCCAAGCTGTTTAAACCAGCAAGTATAAATATACTGGTCGGTTCAGCATTAGTATAGCACGGGATCTGAAAATGTCAATGGGGAAACCCCTGGAAATCTATATGATATTTTTTTGACAAACTATATGGAGAAAACCGAAGAATATTGTGGATTTTTTAACAAATACGAGCGCAAGGGGTGCGCCGGGCCATGGGGCCAGGCCGGAGGGAAAGCAGCGCCCCGGAGCCTCCGGCTCCGGGGCGCTGGCGTATGTTTTCCGTTATCTGTCCCACTTTTCGATAAGGGCCCGCAGCTGGTCGGCAAATTTGCCCAGGTCCTTGTTGGTGCCGCCCTTGTTGTGGGCGATGACCTCCATGAGCTTTTTGCCCACCTCCTCCAGCCGCTGGTAGGCCGGGGAGCCGGCGGCGGGGGAAGCGGCCTTCCGCTCCTCCGGCGGCAGGCCGGGGGAGAGCATCCGATTGGCCAGCAGGTCGTAGACCTCCTCATAGTTGGGGGCGTGGGCGGGCAGGCCCCGCTCCCGGAGGGTATTGGCGTAGACCTCCGTGACCTCCGCGTCCCCGTGGACCACAAAGACCTGCCTGGGCTTGGGGTCGTAGGCGTCGATCCACCGCAGCAGCCCGTCCCGGTCGGCGTGGGAGCTCAGGCCGTGGAAGTTGACGATCTTGGCCCGGACGGCGATCTCCTCCCCGAACAGCTTTACGGCGGACACCCCGTTCAGAAGCCGGCGGCCCAGGGATCCCTCCGCCTGGAAGCCCACGAACACCACGGCGCATTCCGGCCGCCACAGGTTGTGCTTGAGGTGGTGGCGGATGCGCCCGGCGTCGCACATGCCGGAGGCGGAGATAATGACCTTTGGAGTTTTGTCGGCGTTGAGGGCTTTGGATTCCTCGCTGCTCTCGGTGATGGTCAGGCCGGGGAACTGGAACAGGGCGCCTCCCTTGAGGGCGGCGATGGCCTCCTCGTCCAGGTAGCCGTGCAGATCCCCGGAGAAGATCCGGGTGGCTTCCCCGGCCAGGGGGGAGTCCACTACCACGGTAAAGCCGGGCACGCTCTTCACCAGGCCCTGCTCCTTGATCTCGCGGATGAAGTACAAAAGCTCCTGGGTGCGGCCCACGGCGAAGGAGGGGATGATCACGTTGCCCCCCTTGCCCAGGGTCTCGTCAATGATGGCGGCCAGGTCGGCGGCGTAGTCCGGCTGCTCGTCCATGTCGTGGAGCCGGTCGCCATAGGTGCTCTCGGTGAGGACATAGTCGGCCTCTTTGATGTACTGGGGGTCCCGGATGATGGGCTGGTCCCGGTTGCCGATGTCCCCGGAGAAGACGATCTTCCGCGCTTCGCCCCCCTCGGCGAGCCACATCTCCACGCTGGCCGAGCCCAGCAGATGCCCCGCGTCCACGAAGCGGATCTTGACCCCGTCGGCGATCTGCAGGGTGGTGCCGTACTCGCAGGTGACGATGTGCCTGACGGCCTCCTCCGCGTCCGCCACGGTGTAGAGGGGTTCCACCGGGTCGTCGCCGGCCCGCCTGCCCTTCTGGTTCTGCCACTGGGCGTCGCTCTCCTGGATGTGGGCGGAGTCCCGCAGCATGATGCTCAGCAGCTGGCCGGTGAGCCGGGTGCAGTAGATATTGCCCTGGAAGCCCTGCTTGACCAGCAGGGGGATGCGGCCGGAGTGGTCAATGTGGGCGTGGGTCACCACCACCGCCTCCATATCGCCGGGGAAGAAGTCCAGGGCCTGCCCGTCCCGCTCGTCCCGCCCCTGCTGGAGCCCGCAGTCCACCAGCACCTTTTTGCCCCCGCACTCCACGCAGTGGCAGCTGCCGGTGACGGCATGGGCCGCGCCGAAAAAGGTCAGTTTCATGGTACACCTCCTGAATCAAGTCTCTGTCTGGGTCCATCGTACCATGAAAACCGGCCGGTGTAAAGACAAAGGCGAAAAAGCGCCGGGATTGACAGCGGGAGGGAAGGGGCATAAAATATTGCCTGTTGACAAAGGGGGAGAGAGCATGACTCTGGAACAGATGAACTGGGCGCTGGGGACCCTGTCGGCCTACCGGCCCCTGCTGGATACGGAAGCGGCGGGCTGCCTGCGGCGGATGCTGGGCGCCCTGACGGCGGCGGACGGCACGGCGGCGGCAGAGGCGTATGCCGCCCTGTTCCATGCCCTGCGGGCCGGCGGCTGCCAGGGCCTGGGGGAGTGGTTCCACCGGGCGCTGGTGGACGGCGGTTCCCCCTACGCCGAGCTGGTGGAGCGGGGTGGGAGCGACTCCGCCCTGGAGGCGGCGGCCCGGCGGGAGATCGCGCTGTTCCGCGCTCTGGCGGAGCTGGACTGCGGGGCGCTGAAGGCCGCCGTGAAAAAGGCCGCTCCCGCCGGCTTTGCCCCTGTGGCGGAGGGGCTGCCCCAATGGGAGGCCGGCTGCCCCTTCACGTTTGAGAGCCTGACGGAGTTTTACCGCACCTACGGCGCGGGGGCCTTTGCCCGCTGCCGCGCCTTCCTGTGGGAGAAGGACCGGCTGTTGCCGGTGCCCTGCCCGGACTGCCCCGGGCCGGAGGAGATGCTGGGCTACGAGCTGCAGCGGGACCAAGTGGAGGCCAACACCCGGGCCCTGCTGGAGGGCCGGGCGGTGAACAACGTGCTGCTCTACGGCGACCCGGGCACCGGCAAGTCGGCCACCGTCAAGAGCCTGCTCTCCCTGCCCGGCATGGAGGGGCTGCGGCTCATCGAGGTGCAGAAGGACGGCATGGCGGACATGCCCCGGCTCATCCGCACCCTGGCCGGGCGGAAGCTGAAATTCATCCTGTTCATCGACGACCTGACCTTCGACCAGGACGACAAGACCTACTCGGCCATGAAGACCATCCTGGAGGGCGGGCTGGAGCGGCGGCCGGACAACGTGGCCATCTACGCCACCTCCAACCGCCGCCACCTGGTGCGCCAGACCTTCTCCGACCGGGCGGGGGACGAGGTGGACGCCGTAGAGACCATCCAGGAAAAGACCTCCCTGGCCGAGCGCTTCGGGGTACGCATCCCCTATCTGGCCCTGAATCAGGCGGAATTCCTGGACATGGTGGAGCGTATGGCGGACCTGTACGGGGTGGACATAGACCGCCAGGCCCTCCGCACCGGCGCCATCCGCTGGGAGATGCGGCATCCCGGCCGAACGCCGCGGACGGCGAAGCAGTATATCGCCAGCCTGCATGTTTGAGGAAGGCCCCCCGCATCTCCCGGGCGCGCAGCGCCCCCGCCGCGTATGAGACAAGCCAAGCGCCCCGGCTCAGGCCGGGGCGCTTGGCGTCTTTTATCTGCTAGTCCGCCGGGGTGACGGCGCCGGAGGCGGCGTCCACATAGTAATCCCCGGTGTCGGTGCTTACCCGCCATACGGGGGTGAGCTGCACGGTCCGGCCGCTGCCGCCGGTCAGGTAGCCGGCCTGCATATCGTCGATGCGGCTGCACACATATCCCCCGTCGCTGATCCCCGACAGAAAGCGCAGGAGCACGGTGGGGGTGGACAGGAGTTCCTGCCCGGTGCCGGAGGTGGTCTGGCCGGCCAGCCGCACCCCCTCCATGCGCAGGAGCACCCCGTCCCTCCAGGTGAGACTGACCTGGCAGGAAAATACCGGCGCCCCCTCCCAGGCCTGGACGCAGGTAAAGACCGTCTCCTCCCCCAGGGTCGAGACGGCGGCGTCCGCGGGCTGAAAGCCGATCTGGGTCAGGCAGTCCCGGGAGGCCTCCTCCGTGCTCTGGCCCGGCTGGAGGGACCAGGCGTTTTCGGTGAACTCCACCAGGAACGAGCCGTTCATGGAAAACTCCGCCGTGCCGTTCTCCCCCACATACCGGGGACGGACGCCCCCCTCTTCCGTGATCTGGGTCACCTGACCCAGCAGGATGCCGGCCACGGTCCCCTCGCTGTCCCGGTCCCGGGTGAGGGAGAGGGCGGGCAGGCGGATGTCGTCGGGCACCCGCTCCAGGCCGAAGGCGATGCCGCCCTGCTCCAGCACCTGCACCGCCGCCTGGCGGGTCTCGTCCTCATAGAAGGCGCCCCGGCCGGCCCGCAGGCCCACCAGGACCAGCAGAAAGAGATTCACACCGGCCAGCATCAGCAGGATGATGGTTTTCAGTTTGGACCACTCCATGTCGCCGCCTCCTATCTGGCCGTCCAGCCGGCCTGGACCAGATCGCCGTCGGCGGCGCTGTAGGCCAGGATCAGTTCGCTGCCCTGAGCCTCCAGGGCCTCCAGGGCGGCGGCGGCCTGCCGCTCCCGCATGACCAGGCTGGTCTGGCCGGTCTGCTCGTACCGGCGGAAGCAGAGGGAATAGTCGGAGATCTGCCCGTCCCGTACAGTGAAGGAGGCGGCGGGCACGCCGCCGGGCAAAGACACGTCCGCCCCGTTGAGGCTGTATCCGTAGGAGATCTGCACCGACCCGTCCTCCAGGGTCTCAAGCCCCTGGAGATAGAGCCGTGCCTCCCCGCACCAGCGGCCCACCGTATCGGCGGCCAGGGGCCAGGTGGCCTCCGCCAGCACCAGCGGGTCGGCTCCGTCTCCCACCGGGTAGCGGGAAGCGTCCTCCTCCCCGGAGTGGTATGCCGCCATGCCGTCGGTCCCCAGCTCCAGGGTCTCCCGCCCTTCCCGGATGCGGATGCCGCCGGCCACCGGATAGCCCTGGGCCTGGAAGAGCAGCGCCTGCTGGATGGCGAACACTGTGGCGCTGTCCAGCCCGGAAAGGGGATCGCTCATTCGATACACCGGGAGCTGGAGCGGGTCGGGCGAGAGAAGGACATAGGGGTCCAGCGCTTCATAGCCGCTGCCCTCCTCCTGCTCAAAGGCGAAGGTAAACCCGTTGCCGCCGTAGCCGGACACCAGCGCGTCCATGTGCCCCGTCCAGACCACGTCGGTGGCGCAGGCATAATACAGGCCGTCGCTCTCATTATGATAGAGCAGGCGCACCTGCCCGTCGCCGTCCAGGGCCACCGCCATCTGCCGGGCGGCGTGCGCCTCCGGGATGGGAGAAGCGCCCCCCGCGCCCATCCAGGTCCGCAGCGCCTGCAAAGGCAGCGTCCCCAGGAAGTCGAACCACACGCCGGGGGCCTGCAGGGCCTGCCGCCAGGTCTCTTCCGGGACCTCTTCCGGGGCCCGGGCGCCGGACAGGGCTTCGCTGAGGAGGATGCTCAGGGATTCAAAGAGCTGGTCGGTCTGGCGGGTGTCATACTGGCTGGCAAAGCGGTCGACGCCGTCGCATACCGCCATGCGCACCGGGATGGGGGAGAGGGCGGCCTGGCCGGAGGGGGCGAGGGTGCCGGAAGCGGACGCCTGCTCCTGCTCCGGCCGGAACAGGGAGAGCACCGCCTGGATGGGCGCCCAATTCACCCGGCTGTAATCCAGGGCGAGCATGGTCAGATAGACCGCCGAAAGGGAGAGCAGCAGGATGAGCACGCTCTTGAGGGTCTCCACCCCCCGCCGGCGGCGCCGGCGGGCACGCTTATTCCCGTCCATGGCGCGGCCCCTCCACCAGCAGCACGATGCGCACCGTCAGCCCCGGGCCGGGCCGGTCCAGCAGCTCGATGGTGCCCTCGTGCCGGTCCACGATCTCCTTGGCGATGGAGAGGCCCAGGCCGGTGCCGCCCGACTCCCGGGAGCGGGCCTTGTCCACCCGGTAGAACCGCTCGAAGATCCGGCCCCGGTCCTCCTTGGGGATGCCGATGCCGTTGTCGGCCACCTCCATCCACACCTTCCCCGGCCACTGGCCGGCGGAGATGCGGATCTGCCCGCCGTCGGGGGTATACTTGATGGAGTTGGACACCACGTTCATCATCACCTGGAGGATGCGCTCCCGGTCCCCCACGATCTCAGGCAGGCCGCCGGGCATGTCCAGGGTGACGGTGTGGCCGTGGCGCTGGGCCTCCATGAGGATGGCGTCGTACACGTCCTGCACCGCCTGGCCGAAGGCGAAGGGGGCCAGCTTCAGCTCGGAGCGGCCCGAGTCGAACCGGGAGAGGGTGAGCAGGTCCTGGACGATATGGGTCATGCGGTCGGACTCGTTGAGGATGACCCCCAGGAAATTTTTCTCCGTGTCGGGAGGCAGTTCCCCGGCGTTGTCCACCAGGGTCTCGGCGTAGGAGCGGATATTGGTCAGGGGGGTGCGCAGCTCGTGGGAGACATTGGCCACGAATTCCCGGCGCATTTCCTCGGTCTTGTGCTGCTCGGTCACGTCGTGGATCACCACCAGCACGCCGCCCAGCCGCTCCTGGTCGAAGGGGGTGAGCAGCAGCTCCAGGCTGCGGCCGTTCACCGTCCGGGTCCCGTCCAGGTAGCCCGGCGGCTCCACCGCCAGCACCCCCTGAAGGGGGGCGATGTCGGAGAAAAGGGTGTCGTAGTTCTCGCTGCCCCCGATGGGGATGGCCCGGCCCAGCATGTCCTCCGCGGCGGGGTTGGACTGGATCACCGACCCGTCCCGGGAGAAGGCCACCACCCCGTCGGTCATGTGCAGGAAGAGGGTGCCCAGCTTGTTGCGCTCATTCTCCACCGCCTCCAGGGTGGTGCGCAGCTGCCGGGCCATGTCGTTGAAGGTGCCGGTGAGCACGCCGATCTCGTCCCGGGAGGCCACCTCCAGCTTCTGGGAGAAGTCCCCGTCGGCCACCCGCTCGGCCCCTTCGGTGAGCCGCTCGATGGGGGTGATCAGGGTCTTGGACAGCAGGAAGGACAGCAGCACCGAGATCACCAGGCCAAAGAGCAGGGCCTCCACGATCAGGGTGATGAGCTCGCTGTTCAGGGCGGAGGCGTTGGTGCCGTCGTCCCGGACATAGACGATATACCGCCCTTCCCCCCGCTGCACCGCCACCGCCACGTCCATGTAGCGGGCGGTGGGGTCGCTGTCGTCGCTGGACTGGGCCCCGGAGAGGACCTGCATCAGGTTCCAGGAGTCCAGGTCCAGACCCTGGCCGGTATCCTGCTTGTCGGAGCTGGCCAGGAACTGGCCGTCGCGCCCGTCCAGGATGTAATATTTCCGGCTGCGGTTGTCCACGCCCAGCACGCTGTAATAGTTGTCCAGGATCTGCACCAGGCTGGTGACGCTGTCCTCCTCATCCTGGAGCGGGGTGTTCAGGTCAGCCCAGAAATCCGGGTCCTGAAAGGCCTCGGACATCTGGGCGTAGAAGTCCTGGGTATAATAGTTGGACACGGAGTTGATGAGGAAGGCCCCCACCACCGTCATCAGCAGGACGATGAGCAGGGTCATGATGAGCATGAGCTTCATATGCAGGCTGCGGAACATGGGGGCACCTCCTCTCTGAGGGCAGTAAAAAGTGAATAGGTAGGGCGCGGCCTCCCGGACGCGCCGCGTTCATCGGAACGTGTTGGGCGGGTCATCAATATTCCGTAGGGCGGGGGCTTGCCCCCGCCGCGCTGAGCATGGCTCAGACGTTGAAGTAGTAGCCCAGGCCTCTTCTCGTCACCACAAACTGGGGCGACGCCGGGTCGTCCCCGCCCCGCGCGGCCTGCCGCGCGGGGACCCCAAGGGCATTTTATCTGCTCGGGCAAAGTGAATTTGCCCGGCATCAAGGTTTTGCCTCCGGCAAAACGCTTGACGGCGCGGAGCGCCGCCCCGCCTTGCGCCGCCCCGCCTTGCGGGGCCCCGTGGAGGACGCCCCGGCCGGCAGCCGGTCTGGATTCAGACGTTGAAATAGTATCCCAGGCCCCTTCTCGTGACCACAAACTGGGGCGACGCCGGGTCGTCCCCGCCCCGCGCGGCCTGCCGCGCGGGGACCCCAAGGGCATTTTATCTGCTCGGGCAAAGTGAATTTGCCCGGCATCAAGGTTTTGGCCCGGCCAAAACGCTTGACGGCGCAGAGCGCCGCCCCGCCTTGCGGGGCCCCGTGGAGGACGCCCCGGCCGGCAGCCAGTCTGGACTCAGACGTTAAAATAGTATCCCAGGCCTCTTCTCGTCACCACAAACTGGGGCGACGCCGGGTCGTCCTCCACTTTTTCACGCAGGCGGCGGACGGCGACGTCCACAGCGCGGACGTCGCCCACGTAGCCCTCATAGTTCCACACGTGCTCCATAAGGGCCTCCCGGGAGAACACCTTCCCCGGGTGGGCGGCCAGGAATTTCAGCAGCTCGTACTCCCGCTGGGTGAGCTCCAGGGGCCTGCCGTCCTTACAGACCACCATCAGGTCCTGGTCGATGGAGATGCGCCCCAGGTCCATCCGCCCGGCTGCGGGGGAAGCGGCGCCCGCGGCGGCGGGAGCGGCCATCTCGCTGCGGCGGATGTTGGCCTTTACCCGGGCCAGCAGCTCCCGCATGGAGAAAGGCTTTGTGATATAGTCGTCCGCCCCCAGCTCCAGGCCCAAGACCTTGTCGGTCTCCTCCTCGCGGGCGGTGAGCATGATGACCGGGGTGTTATGACCCGCGGCCCGGAGGCTGCGGCACACGTCGAAGCCGCTGCGCTTGGGCAGCATCAGATCCAGCAGGATCAGGTCCGGGTCCTGCTCCAGCGCCAGCTGGAGCCCCGCGTCTCCGTCGTAGGCCTCCAGGGTCTCATAGCCCTCCTTGCTCAGATTGAAGCTGAGGATGTCCACGATATTCTTTTCATCTTCCACGATGAGGATCCGCTTGCTCATGTCGACCTCCTGCTTTCTCAAAGCCCCAGCAGCAGTTTGACCTTCAGCACCAGGGCCACGGTCTTGGCGTCGGTGATGGCCCCGGAGAGCACCTGCTCTGCCAGGGCGGAGAAGGGCACCCGCTCCACCTCCAGAAACTCGTCCTCGTCCGGGTGGCAGGCCCCCTGGCGCAGCTGCCGGGCCAGGTACATGTGGAGCACCTCTGTGGAGAAGCCGGGGGAGAGGTAGAGCCGGCCCAGATCGGTCAGCTCCCCGCAGGTGACGCCCACCTCTTCCTCCAGCTCCCGCAGGGCTGCGGGCCGGGGGTCCTCCCCCCGCTCCAGCTTGCCGGCGGGCAGCTCGGTGACCACTTCCCGGAAGGGGTAGCGGAACTGGCGCACCACAGGCACCGTCCCGTCGTCAAAAAGGGCCAGCACGGCCACGCCGCCGGGGTGCTCCACCACCTCCCGGCCGGCCACCGCCCCGTTGGGCAGCTGGGCCTTGTCCACCTTCAGGGTGACGATCTTCCCCTGGAAGAGGGTCTGGCTCTCCACTGTCTTTTCCAGCAGCTGCATCCCGTCCGCTTCCTTTCTCTGCAGATACCGGCAGGAAGGCCTGCCGTATTGTCCGTAGTATATCACAAAACTTTCCTCAGTTCCACCCTTACCTTTCCGCCGGCCCCAAAGATTACTGCTACCCAAGCCCCCCGCCGTCAGATATAATAAGGACACTGTGTGCACAAGGAGGCCGCCCATGACCATCCAACCCATCGGCAGCGCCAGCGTGGCGCTCTATATCACTCCCGCGGACCTGGAAGCGCGGGGTCTCACCCCGTCGGAGCTCACCTTGGAGGAGGCCCTGGAGCTCACCCGGTCCGCCTTCCGCCAGGCGGGCCTGGCGCTGGAGGGGACCGTGGAGATCGAGGCGTACCCGGAGCGCCGGGGCGTGCTGGTGTTTGCCCATGTTCGCGCCCCGGAGCGGACCTGGTTTTCCTTTCTCCGGCTGGCCGACCTGGCCGCTGCCGCCCGGGTCCTGGGGCCCGTCCCGCCGCAGGCCGCCCTGTTCTGGGGTGAGGGCCGCTGGTGGCTGGCCCTGGAGGGGGAGGAGGAGGAGGGGACAGCCGCCCGCCTGGCTGAGTTTGGACGGGCGGAGGAGGCCGTGTCCCATCTGGAAAGCCGCCTGGCTGAACATGGCCGCGCTGTCTGGGGGCGGGACGCCCTGCGGCAGCTGCTTACTTATTTCCCAGTCTGACCTCTTGACAAGCATGGTATAATATAACTCCAAGATTCCCAACGTTCCCCGGGAGGTGAGGGCATGGACGGAAAAGGGATCAAGGTGGTCGCAAAAAACAGCAAGGCCTACCATGACTATTTTATCGAGGACAAGTACGAGGCGGGCATCGAACTGGCGGGCACCGAGGTCAAGTCCATCCGCCTGGGGCATGTGAATCTGAAGGATTCCTTCTGCATCGCCAAGGACGGGGAGATGCGCGTCCACGGCATGCACATCAGCCCCTATGAGAAGGGGAACATCTTCAACAAGGACCCCCTGCGCCCCCGCCGGCTGCTGATGCACAAGCGGGAGATCCTGCGGCTGTTCGCCAAGGTCAAGCAGGACGGATATGCCCTGGTGCCCCTGTCGGTCTATTTCCGTGGGCCGCGGGTAAAGCTGGAGATCGGCCTTGCCAAGGGCAAAAAGCTCTACGACAAGCGGGCCTCCGCCGCCGCCAAGGACGCCAGGCGCGAGATGGACCGCGCCATGAAGACCCGCCGCGACCGCGGCCTGTGAGAGAAAGGACAGATGAAAATGGCTCAAAACCCCATGGTTACCTTCGAGATGGAGGACGGCGGCAAAATGGTCGCCGAGCTCTACCCCGATGTGGCCCCCAACACGGTGAATAACTTCATCAGCCTGGTGAAGAGCGGCTTTTATAACGGCCTTATCTTCCACCGGGTGATCCCCGGCTTCATGATCCAGGGCGGCTGCCCCAATGGGACCGGCATGGGCGGCCCCGGATACTCCATTAAGGGGGAATTTGCCCACAACGGCGTGAAAAACGACCTCAGACATGACCGGGGCGTGCTCTCCATGGCCCGGGCCATGCACCCCAACTCCGCCGGCAGCCAGTTCTTCATCATGGTGGAGAAGGCCCCCCACCTGGACGGGGAGTATGCCGCCTTCGGCAAGGTGGTGGAGGGCATGGAGGTGGCCGACGCCATCGTGGCCGCCGACCGGGACCGGATGGATAAGCCCTTCCGGGACCAGCGGATGAAGTCCGTCACGGTGGAGACCTTCGGCGTGGACTACCCCGCGCCGGAGAAGTGCTGAGGCCCTGAAAGACGGGCGGCCACATGGGGCCGCCCCTGCGAAAACGAAGTTCAATGTTCAGCGTTTGCTATACGCATAAGCGTTTGTCTACCTCCCTCATTCAAATCGGAGCCCAGCGAAGCGGGTCCGATTTGAAGGCGAGGAGCAAGGGAGCGCAGCGAGGGATGCCCGCCTTTGGCGGGCGTCCCGAGTGGCGCGGACTTTGCAACGAGCCGGGGGCGTACTGGTTTCGACGGGGACGTAGAGGCGGGAATAGCGGGCGGATGCGCCTAACATCCTAAAAATGGGCAACTTATAAATTAAAGAACAACGATAACGTTGAACTTGTCGCGGCCTGAGCCGTGACCGTCCCGCCCGGAAGGACCACGAGCCGGGATGGGGCGTCGTTGAGTGGTGCCCGTGTGTGCGCAAAGCTTTGAGCGCACCATGAACAATGAAGCTACCAAGCCCTGTAGTTTGACGGCCTACGCCAGGGCAAGGGAATGTAAATGACCGTCTGCGCCCGGAGAAGTTCCCGAGGAAGCGTTTTCGGACGGGGGTTCGACTCCCCCCGCCTCCACCATAAAATCAAAACGGTATAGATGCCACTGGCGAAAAGCCAGTGGCATCAACCGTTTCCGGGCTTTTTTCGCTCGGAAATTCACGAATGATTCCATAGATGCCAGTAAGCGTAAAATAGAGGAGGACACCTCAGGAAAGAGCAAGACTGCCATTTTTCACAAATGGCAGCCTTTATCTGCATATAGACTGGGCCGTTTCCTCCCATGGGAGGCAAGCTTCCGGGGAATAGCCGTGAGGGAGTCGTTCCAGTAGGAAGTTTAAATAGTGGAAAGGCCGCAGGCCATTCGCTTTGGCCGTCTCAACAATGGAATATATCGTTGCACTGGCATTGGCGCCATGAGG
>CALXEB010000050.1 GCA_944387215.1 uncultured Flavonifractor sp.
ATCCACGGGGCGGGCATGTTCATCTGCGCCGGCGGCGGGGCGCTGGGGTGGCTGTGCTACCTGCTGGCCGCCCCTCTGGTCCAGAGCGACATCGTCCAGTCCTTCCTGGCCGCCCTGGTGATCTCCGCCTGGTCGGAGGTGATGGCCCGGCTGCGCCGCTGCCCGGTGACCAGCTATCTGCTGGTGGCCCTGTTCCCCCTGGTGCCCGGCGGGGGTATCTACTACACCATGGAGCACGCCATGAACGGGGAGACCGCCCAGTTCCTGGAGACCCTGCTCCACACCCTGGGCCTGGCCGGGGCCCTGGCCGCCGGGGTGCTCATGGTGTCCTCCCTCATGCGGCTGTATATTCTGGCTCAGGAGCGCCGCCGGGCCCACCAGGAGGATCCCCATGGCAAACTTTGACTTCATCCTCTTCGACGCGGACAACACGCTTTTCGACTTCGACCGGGCCGAGCATGCGGCCCTGAAGAGCGTGCTGGCCGCCCGGGGATATCCCACCGACCCGGCCACCCTGGAGCTGTACCTGTCCATCAACCGGGCGCTCTGGGCCCGGTTCGACCGGGGCGAGGTCACCCAGTCCTTCCTGGTGGTGGAGCGCTTTGCCGCCTTCACCCGGGCCATGGGGGGCCATGACGACCCGGCGGAGTTCAACCGGGACTACCTGGACCGGCTGGCCACAGGGGCCTTCCTGCTGCCGGGGGCGGAGGCGCTGTGCCGTGCCCTGGCCCCCTGCTGCACCCTGGCCATCGTCACCAACGGCGTGGCCCGGGCCCAGCGCGGACGGTTCCGGCGCTCTCCCCTGGCGGGCCTGGTCTCCCACCTGTTCATTTCGGAGGAGCTGGGCGCGGCCAAGCCCGATCCCGCCTTTTTCACCGCCGTGCTCCGCGCCCTGGGGGATCCGCCCCGGAGCCGGGTGCTCGTGGTGGGGGACAATCCGGCCACCGACGTGCGGGGCGCCCTGGCCTCCGGCCTGCCCGCCGTCTGGTACGATCCCCGCCGGCTGTCCGATCCCGGCCCCTGGGCCCCCACCTGGCGGGTGGAGCGCTTTGACCAGCTGAAAGCCCTGATCCTGGACCGCCCCCTTCCGCCCAAACTGCGTCCCGCAAACAGAAATACATAGATAAATGAGGTGTCTTGCCCTTGTCCACCCATTCGTATCAGCCAAAGCGGGTCCGTACCCGCTCCAAGAGAAAAAGCCGTCCCCCCGTCCTGCCCCTGGTCCTGGCCGCCGTAGTGGTGTGCCTGGGTCTGCTCATCATCCCCTCTCTGGGCCGGTCCCCCGGCCCGGCCGCCGGCGCGGCGGCCTCCCCGGCTCCGCCGGCCTCCTCCGCCCCATCGGAGGAGGCGCTCCCCACCCCTACCCCCACGCCGGAGCCCACCCCCACCCCGGAGCCCACGCCGGCCCCCTTTGACTTCAGCCAGCCCGCCCCGGCCACCGAGGCGGTGGACATGGAGTACTTCTCCGACGCACTCTTCATCGGCGACTCCCGCACCGACGGGCTGCAGCTGTACAGCGGCGTGAAGGGCGCGGATTTCTACTCCTACAAGGGCCTCACCGTTTTCGAGACCGATTCCCGGAAGATCGTGGACCTGAACGGGACCTCTTACAGCGTGGTGGAGGCCCTGGAAAAGGGCCCGCAGTACGCCAAGATCTACATCTCCCTGGGCGTCAACGAGCTGGGCTATTTCGACGACCAGGCCTTCCACGACACCTTCGCCTCCTTCCTCCAGAAGGTCAAGCAGTACCAGCCTGACGCCGTCATCTACCTGGAGAACCTGGTGCCGGTGAACCCGGACAAGTGCAAGGCCAACAACCAGCCCTACTATGTGAACAACGACCGGGTGGCGGACTACAACGCCATCTATCCCAAGCTGGCGGAGGAGGAGCACGTGGTCTTTCTGGACGTGGCCTCCGCCCTCAGCGATGAAAACGGCATTCTGCCTGCCGACGCCACGGTGGACGGCGTGCACTTCACCAAAGATTACTATAAGACCTGGCTGGCCTTCCTGATGGAGCACACCGTGGACGCGGAGGTGTACCACGCGGGCGTGGCCGCCGCGGAAGGAGCGTAAAAAGAGATGAAAACCATGCTGATGCGGTTGATCCCCGCTGCGCTGACCCTTTGCCTGGCCCTCACCGCCTGCGGCGGCGACAGCGGCGACAGCCAGACGGCCGGGGCCTTCGACCCCGCCGCCACCGCCCAGGCCCTGCTGGACTCCGGCGCCTTCTCCGACGCGCTGGAGGAGGTGGACGTCTCCGTGGCCGCCACCCTCTACGGGGTGGACGAGGCCGACATCACCGACGGCAAGGTGTACATGTCCCTGTCCGCCGGCGCGGAGGAGATCGCCGTGCTGGTCATGGCCAACGAGACCTCCGCCGCCGCCGCCATGGACGGGCTGGAGAAGCGGGTGGCCGACCAGAAGGCCGCCCTGGAGAGCTATCAGCCCGACGAGGTGAGCAAGCTGGACGGAGCCATTCTGGAGCAGCGGGGCAACAGCGTCCTGCTGGCCGTGTGCGCCGATGCCCAGGCCGCCCGGACCGCCATTGAGGGGCTGGGCTGAGACGCCCGCCAACCGCCGATTCCCGCGCGGCGGGCGGCCGCACAGGCCGCCCGCCGTTTTTCTGCCGTCCCTTCAACTTTTTCCCGCCGTCGCCCGTCTTACCATCAGAACCAGGGAAGGAGCGCCCGCCCTTGGAGCAGACCGTCCACCAGCAGCTCACCGCGTTTATCGTGGAGCACCAGGAGGATTTCTACCGCCTGGCGTACAGCCATGTCAAAAACCGGGACGCGGCCCTGGACGTGGTGCAGGAGAGCATCGTCAAGGCTCTGTCCAAGGCCGACGGACTGCGCCGGTCGGAGAGCCTCAAGCCCTGGTTTTACCGCATCCTGGTCAACGAGAGCATGAACTACTACCGATACACCCGCCGGCTCACCCCCCTGGAGGAGGCGCCGGAGACCGCCGCCCCCGCCGGGGATCACGCCACCCGGCTGGACCTGTACGCCGCCATCGACCGGCTGGACCAGAAGGAACAGCTCATCATCCGCCTGCGCTTTTTCGAGGATATGAAGCTGGAGGAGATCGCCCAGGTCACCGGCGTCAATCTGAATACCGTCAAATCCCGGCTGTACAAAGCCCTGCGCAAGCTGCGGGACCTGACGGGAGAGGAGCACCTCTATGACTGACTCATGGAACAAGGCCCGGGAGGCCTACCGACACACCCCCATCCCGGAGGAGCTGGCCTTCGCCGTGGCCAGCGCGGTACGGTCTGGCTCTCGGCGGCGCCGGCGGCTCCAGGCCGCCCGCCGGGGGCTCACCGGCCTGCTGGCCGGGTGCGCCTGCTTTGTGCTGCTGGTGAACGCCAGTCCCACCTTCGCCCAGGCGGTGTCCGCGGTGCCGGTGCTGGGGGAGCTGGCCCGGGTGGTGACGGTGACGGAGTACACCCTGGACTCCCGGGAACAGCTCATCGACGTGCGCATGCCCGCCCTGGAGCTGCCGGAGAACACCGACCTGGAGCAGCGGATCAACACCGAGATCCGCGCACGCATCGACCAGGTGCTCCAGCAGGCGGAGGAGCGGGCCCGGGAGGCCCGGGACGCCTATGTGGAGACCGGGGGCTCGGCAGAGGACTTCATTCCCGTGGTCATCGACGTAGACTACGAGATCAAGTGCCAGAACGGCCAGTACCTCTCCTTCCTCCTGACCGAGACCGAGACCCGCGCCGCCGCCTACACCGAGATATACGCCTACAACATCGACCTGGAGGCCGGCCGGGAGCTCACCCTGCGGGACGTGCTGGGCAGCGACTATCTGGAACTGGCCAATGAAGCCGTGCGGGCGGGCATCGCCCGGCGGGAGGCGGAGGACCCGGACGCCTCCTTCTTCCACGACGAGTTCGGCTTTACCTCCATCTCGGAGGATCAACTCTTCTACCTCAACGAAAACGGGGAGCCGGTGGTGGTATTTGAAAAGTACGCCATCGCCCCGGGCTATATGGGCATGCCCGAGTTCACCATCGCCCTGCCGGCGGAATAGGGCGCAAAAAACCGGGGCCGCGCGCCATGCGCGGCCCCGCCGACGGGAGAGGAAGGAACATGGTCATTCTGATTACCGGCGCCTCCCACACGGGCAAGACCCTTCTGGCCCAGAGGCTGCTCGAACGGTATCGATATCCCTACCTGTCAATGGACCACCTGAAGATGGGCCTGATCCGCAGCGGGTACACCGATCTCACTCCCGAGGACGACGACAGGCTCACGGAGTACCTGTGGCCGGTGGTCCGGGAGATGATCAAGACCGCCATAGAAAACGGGCAGGACCTTGTGGTGGAGGGCTGCTACATCCCCTTCGACTACCAAAAGGATTTTACGGAGGAATACCTCAGGGAAATCAGGTTCTGCTGTCTTGTGATGAGCGCGGCCTACATCAAGGCCCACTTCGACGATATCAGGCGGCACGCCTGCGCCATCGAGCGCCGCCTGGACGACAGCGGGTGCACCATGGAGCAGGTCCTGCGGGACAACGCGCAGTTTCTGGCCCTCGCCCGGGCCCACGGCGCGCCCTGCATCCTGATCGACGGCCGCTACGGGATAGACCTGGATCTGTTTGCACGCTGAACCGGCCGAACGCGCCGCCTCCGCCCTGGCCGGCGCGGGAACGCGCAGCACTGTCGAAAAAGCGGCAGAGGCCGCTTTTTCGAGTAAGATGCAGTCCGCCGCGCGCAGGATCAGTCCGCCTTGTGCGGACTGATCCCACACTTGCGGCCTGAGCAGTGTTTTCCCCGAGGCACATGTCCCCGGGGAAAACGGATTTCATTTCTTCGCGCCTGCGGGCGCGAACTATGCGAGGCTTTTTTGACATGCTGCGCCCTGCCGGGGCCGCGGAATACCGCGGGCCCGGCAGGGCGTCTTTTCAGCTTGTCTGTCTTTTAGGCCCGCCTTAGCACAGGCCGTAGCCGGCGGGCACCTTGTCGTCCAGCATGATGAGATGGAGCTTCTCGGAGCCGTCCGGCTCCTCCTTCACGGCGGAGATGAGCATGCCGTTGGACTCCAGGCCCATCATCTTCCGGGGGGCCAGGTTGGTGCAGGCCACCACCGTCTTGCCGATGAGCTCCTCGGGCTCATAGTACTCGTGGATGCCGGAGAGGATCTGCCGGGGCTTGCCCTCGCCGCAGTCCAGGGTGAAGCAGAGCAGCTTCTTGCTCTTCTTCACCGGCTGGCAGTCCAGGATCTTGGCGGTGACGAAGTGCACCTTGTTAAAGTCGTCGATGGTGATGGTCTCGGGGGCCTTTTCCGCCTCCTGGGCGGCGGCCTGGGCCTGGGCGTGCAGCTCCTCCAAAGCCTTCAGCTCCTTTTCCATGTCGATGCGGGGGAAGAGGTTCTCCCCCTTGTTCACCGCCGCGCCGGCGGGCAGCAGGCCCCAGGCGCCGGCGGACTGCCAGGTGCGCTGCTCCTCCTCCGCGCCGATCTGGGCGAAGATCTTTTCGCAGGTCTCCGGCATAAAGGGGGTAAGGAGCACCGCCGAGATGCGCACGCACTCCAGCAGGTTGTAGAGCACGTGGGCCAGCCGGGGCTTGTTGGCCTCGTCCTTGGCCAGCAGCCAGGGCTTGTTCTCGTCGATATACTTGTTGGCCCGCTGGATGAGCTTGAAGACCTCCTCCAGGGCCTTGTGGGGGGCCAGGGCGTCCATGGCCTCCTCATACCGATCCCGCAGGCCGGCGGCCAGGGCGATGAGCTCCACGTCGTACTTCCGGGGGTCCTCCTCCGGGAAGCTGCCGATCATGCCGAAGGTGCCCCTGGACTGGGCCACCATGCCCGCCAGGTCCCGCTCGTCCTCCGTGGGGCCGCAGTCCGCCGGCAGATGCTGGCCGAAGTACTTGCCCGACATGGCGGTGGTGCGGCTGACCAGGTTGCCCAGGTCGTTGGCCAGGTCGGTGTTGATGGTCTGGATCAGCAGCTCGTTGGAGAAGATGCCGTCGGTGCCGAAGGGGAAGGCCCGCAGCAGGAAGAAGCGCAGGGCGTCCACCCCGAACCGCTGGGCCAGCAGGTAGGGGTCCACCACGTTGCCCTTGGACTTGCTCATTTTGCCGCCGTCCAGCAGCAGCCAGCCGGTGCCGAACACGTGCTTGGGCAGGGGCAGGCCCAGGCTCATGAGCATGGCGGGCCAGATGATGGAGTGGAAGCGGACGATCTCCTTGCCCACGATGTGCACGTCGGCGGGCCAGAACCGATCCAGGTCGTGGTACTTGTCGTTGCAGTAGCCCAGGGCGGTCATATAGTTGAACAGCGCGTCGATCCACACGTACACCACGTGGCCGGGGTCGAAGTCCACCGGCACGCCCCAGGTGAAGGAGGTGCGGGAGACGCACAGGTCCTCCAGGCCGGGCTTGATGAAGTTGTTCACCATCTCGTGCACACGGGAGCGGGGCTGGAGGAAGTCGGTGTTCTCCAGCAGGTCCAGGATGCGGTCGGCGTACTTGCTCAGGCGGAAGAAGTAGGCCTCCTCCTCCGCGTCCGCCACCGGCCGGCCGCAGTCGGGGCAGCAGCCGTCCTTCAGCTGGCTCTCGGTCCAGAAGGACTCGCAGGGCTTGCAGTACTTGCCCTTGTAGGTGCCCTTGTAGATGTCCCCGTTGTCGTACATCTTCTTAAAGATCTTCTGGATGGCGGAGACGTGGTAGTCGTCGGTGGTGCGGATGAAGCGGTCGTTGGAGATGTTCATCAGCTTCCACAGGTCCTTGACTCCCTGGGGCCCCTCCACAATGTTGTCCACGAACTGCTTGGGGGTGACCCCGGCCTCCTTGGCCTTGTCCTCGATCTTCTGGCCGTGCTCGTCGGTGCCGGTGAGGAACATGACCTCCTCGCCCTTGAGCCGGTGGTAGCGGGCGATGGTATCGGTGGCCACGGTGCAGTAGGTGTGGCCGATGTGGAGCTTGTCCGAGGGGTAGTAGATGGGGGTGGTGACATAGAATTTCTCAGGCATCGCGGGTTCCCTCCGTAGTCTCTTTCTCGTCCCGGGCGGGCGCGCCCCCCCGGGCGGCATTGAATAGCAGCGTGACCGTGCTGGTCAGCAGATAGACGATGGAAAAGGCGTAGAGCAGTACAGTGGCCAGGTCGTGGGCGTCGGCCAGGGTGACCAGGGAGAAGTACACGCCCAGCAGGGAGAACAGGCAGGTCGGAAACACCCGTCCCCGCTCGAAGGAAAAGCTGGCCGTACAGTAGAGGCCCAGCAGGGAGGCGATGATGCCGAACAGCTCGTACACATAATCCAGCCGCACCGGATCCCCCGCCCGCACCTGGTAAGCGGCGATGAGCCACACGCAGAAGGCATAGGCCGGGATCAGCAGGCGGAAGCTGTACCTCTGGACCTCGGCGCCCCGGTAGTTGTCCCGCACCGTCACCGCCACGCACAACCCCGCCGCCAGGGCCATGGCCCCGGCGATGAGCCGGGTGAATACCAGTTCCTCCCCCAGCGCCGGGCCGGTCAGCATCAGGCCCCCGCCGGCCAGCAGAAGGAAGGCGGCGATGGTGCCCATGACGGCGTACAGGGTATTCCCCTTGGCCCGGAACGCCGGTCCGTAGCCGGACATGACCGGATAATTCCCCCGGCACAGCAGGGCCAGCAGCACCGCCGCCGCCGCGGAGAAGCCGGCCAGGGCCAGGGTGGCCGGGGCGCCGGAGATGGGCAGGCCCGTGCCCGCCTCGAAGGCGGTGGCCAGCTCCCATCGCCGCAGGGCGTAGCCCGCGCCGCCGCATACCACGGCCACGGCGGGCAGGATGATCTCTTTCCGCATAATCCGCACCCTTTCGGGATAAAGTCAGGTCAAATATGTAGTATAACACAACTCCGCGCAAAATGCACGGGTTTTATGGGGCCGCGGGGAGAAAAAACGGCTGCGGAGGCGCCGCCTCCCCCAGGCCCTCCTCACAGCCGCAGGCCCTTGATGTCCTTGATGCGGGAGAGGATGATGTTGCAGCTCAGGCTGGTGATGCCGGGGAGCCGGTGGATGGTGCCGTCCAGGAAGGCCTCCAGCTCCTCCTGCCCCGCCGCCACGGCGTGGACGTGGAGCTTGTTCCGGCCGGATACCTGATAGATCTGGGTGACGGTGTCGTTCTCCCGCAGGGCCTCCGTCACCGCCCCGAAGGCGGCGGGCTCCACCTCGATCTCGAAATAGCAGGACACCGCCCCGCTGATCTTCTGTGGGTCGATGACGGCGGTGTACGCCTCGATGACCCCCCGTTCCTCCAGGGCCCGCACCCTGGCCTTGGCCGCCACCCGGGACAGGCCCACCGCCGCCCCCAGGTCGGAGTAGGACATCCGGGCGTTGTGGATGAGCAGCTCCACCAGCTTTCGGTCGATTTCGTCCAGGCCGCTGAGAAACACCGTGCCAGCCCCCTTTCTCTGCCTGCTATCTTATCCTCTCGTGGGAAAAAACGCAAGCAGCCCCTTGTATTTTTTTCTGGACCCTGGTATGATTCTTTCAAAACGAAAGCTAAAACTTCCGAAACGAAAGCGTGATCCCGTGCACATCGACCTGACCCGGGGCGGCATCACCCGCCCCCTGCTGGCCTTTGCCGGCCCCATGATCGCCGGCGACCTGCTCCAGCAGTGCTACAATATCGCCGACACTCTCATCGTGGGCCGGGCCCTGGGGCCCACGGCCCTGGCGGCGGTGGGCTTTTCCTTCACCCTGATGACCTTCCTGACCTCGGTGCTGCTGGGCCTGTGCATGGGCAGCGGGGCCCTGTGGTCCATGCTGTGGGGGGCGGGGCGGGAGGAGGAGCTCAAGCGCTGCCTGTTCACCTCCTTCCTGTTCATCGGGGCGGCGGCGGTGGTCCTCAACGCCGGGGTGCTCCTGCTGCTGGAGCCGGTGATGGCCCTGCTGCGCATCCCGCCGGAGGCCTGGGACATGACCCGGGACTATTTGGAGGTGGTGCTGTGGGGGGTGTGCTTCACTTTCCTCTACAATTACTTCGCCTGTCTGCTGCGCTCGGTGGGCCGGTCGGCGGCGCCGCTGGTGTTTTTGGCGGTGTCCACGGCGGTGAACATCGGCCTGGACCTGTGGTTCGTGCTGGGGCTGGGCTGGGGGGTGGCGGGGGCCGCGGGGGCCACGGTGATCGCCCAGGGCGTCTCCGCCGGCGGCATCGCCCTGTACTGCGCCCTGCGCCTGCCCCTGGCGCGGCTGGAAAGACGCCACTGCGCCGTCCGCCGGCGGGAGCTGGGGCGCATCGTCAGCTACTGCCTGCTCACCTGCGTGCAGCAGTCGGTGATGAACTTCGGCATCCTCATGGTCCAGGGGCTGGTGAACTCCTTCGGGGTGAACGTGATGGCCGCCTTCGCCGCGGCGGTAAAGATCGACGCCTTTGCCTACCTGCCGGTGCAGGACTTCGGCAACGCCTTTTCCACCTTCGTGGCCCAGAACACCGGGGCGGAGCAGCCCGAGCGCATCCGCCGGGGCATTCGGTCCGCGGCGGTCACCGCCCTGGCCTTCTCCCTGGCGGCCTCCGTTCTGGTGTGCCTCTTCGCCGGGCCCCTGATGACCATTTTCGTCAGTCCCGCCGAGACGGAGATCATCGCCGTCGGCGTGCAGTACCTGCGCATCGAGGGGGCCTGCTACTGCGGCATCGGCATCCTCTTCCTGCTCTACGGCCTGTTCCGGGGCCTGGGGCGGCCCGGGGTGTCGGTGGCCCTCACCGTCATCTCCCTGGGCACACGGGTGGCCCTGGCCTACCTCCTCTCCCCTATCCCCGCCGTGGGCCTTCTGGGGATCTGGTGGGCGGTGCCCATCGGCTGGGGCCTGGCGGATCTGGCGGGGCTCCTGTTCTGGAAGCGGCGCACCCGCGCCGTGCCGTCGAAAACGGCATAAAACACCCGGGCCCGGTCCAGATGGACCGGGCCCGGGCGCTGTTTCCGCCTATATTTTTTCGGCTGACACCAGCAGCATCATGGGGCGGCGCATCTCATCCCGCATGCCGGGCAGATCCATCATCTCCTCCGGCGGCCGGGGCTCCACCACATGCCGCAGCGCGAATCCGCTCCGCAGCAGGGTTTCCAGGTAGGTGGTGAGCGTCCGGTGGTATTTCACCACCCGTTCCCCCAGAAAGACGGCCTCCCGCTCCCCCTCGCAGTAGTAGTTGTCCACCGGGAAGTGCAGGATGGTCCCGTCCTCGCCGTAATACCAGTCCTGGGTGCCGTAGGCCGTAAAGACCGGGTGCTCCACGGAAAATACGAACGCCCCGCCCGCCCTCAGCCACAGGGCGATGTTCCCCACCAGGGGCGCAAAATCCCTGACATAGTGGAAGGCCAGGGAGCTCAGCACCACGTCGAAGGTCCCCGGCGGAAAGGCCAGGTCCTCCATGGCGGCGCGCTGATATACGACGTTCTCATGGCCGTTTTTCCGCCGGGCGGTCTCCAGCATCCTGCGGGACAGGTCGGTCCCCAGGACGGAGGCCGCCCCGTGCTCCGCCGCGTACCGGCAGTGCCAGCCGTACCCGCACCCCAGATCCAGCACCGCCTTCCCCCGGAAGTCGGGCAGGAGCTTTTGCAGCTCCGGCCACTCCCCCGCCCCGGCCAGGCCCCTTCTGGACCGCTCCATCTCGCCGTACTTCTCAAAAAACCGCGCGTCGTCGTACTTGTTCTCTTTCACGTTGTCTCCTCCCACGGGCCGCCGTGCGGGACGTTCTCAAAGCTGGCATCCGCACCGGGCCGCGGCGCTCATTTTTTCTTTCCGCCCGGCCCTGCAAACATCCAGGCGCCGGCACAGATCAGCACGATTCCCAGGATGCTCCACAGGGCGGCGGGCGCGGCGGCCCCCCGCCCCGTCGGACAGCCCGTCTCTGATCTCCCGAAGGTGATAATTGAGCAAAAACAGGCCGAGCAGCTCCACAAGGAAGCCCATTGCGAAACGGAGATGCTTCCTGCTCATGGCAGTCCCCTTCCTTTAAGCCTGCGCGCCTTCCTCCGCGGCCCCGGCCAGGACGGCCACCACCTGCCGGGGCAGGGCCCCGGCGCCGCGGATGTTGTACTCGACGCCGCCCCAGGCGGCGGAGCTTCTGGACAGGGAGGACCACAGCGGGTCTCCCAGGACCAGCTCGGTGGAGGCAGCCGCCTCCCCCTGCCCCGGCGTGTGGAAGGAGATGGAGATGGTCTCCTCCACGGGATGGCCGGTGCCGCTCCCGGACCACAGGAGGCGGCGGGTACAGCGCCCTTCTGAGAGGACCTCCAGCAGGGCCGCCTGCGTCTCTCCGTCCAGGGTCAGGAAGCCCTCCCCGTAGTACCGCACCGACAGGTTTTCCACCGTCTCCGGCCGGTCCAGAACGGGCTGGGGGATCACGGCGGGCAGGGTCCAGGCAATGGCCGCCGCGATCAGGGTCAGGCCGGCGGCGCTGCATACGCTCCGGCCCAGCTGACAGACCCGTTTTATAGTAATTCGCCTCCCTTCCGCCGCGGTCAGCCGTGGACCAGCAGCCGCACGATCTCCCGCAGGATCACCAGCTCTGCTATACAGCCCACGGCCATCGCTTGGGGCGTCGCGCTGAAGAGTTCCTCTATGGCGGTCACGGGCAGTTCCGCGTCCGGCTGGCGTTTTTTGAACCGCCAGCGCAGCAGCACGTCCACCAGCATCACCGCAGCGGCCAGAAGAAAGAGGATCCCACTGGAAAAGGAAAACCACCCGGACAGGACGGCCAGCAGGGGCGGGATGATAAAATAGGCGAAAATGTGGAAGATACGCAGGCCCTTCGCAGATGTGCTCCGCAGATTTTCATCCACAGCTTCCCGCGCCGGGGAAAATGGTCGCTTCTTCACAGCAAGTCTTCTCCTTCCCTATGAAGTTTCTCCAATTTCTACCACATCGGAATCACCAATCCCTCTCGTTTCCGCATCCCCAATATCTATGATGGGGATCCCCTCCTCTGTCCGGTCTGTGGGGGCCGGGCTGTGCCGGCCCCAGTACAGCCCGGCCAACAGGGCCGCCGCCAGCAGGACGGCGGCCAGCGCGGCGGCCAGCGCCCGGTTCAGGCGCCGGGCGCAAACCAGCTCCGCCGCCCGCGCGTTCGGTTCGGCCTCCGGCTCCGCCTTCCGCGCCGGCCCGCCCACCAGCTCGTCCAGGGGCACGCCGTACAGCCTGCTCAGGGCCAGCAGGTTTTCCATCCCCGGGGCAGACGCGCCCACCTCCCAGCGGGAGACCGCCTGCCGGGAGACTCCAAGGGCCTCGGCCAGCTCCAGCTGGGACAGCCCTTTTTCCTTCCGCAGGGCGGTCAGCTTTTCCTCCAGTTTCATCCCGTTCACCTCAAATGATAGAAGTATTCTTTTGGAAAAGAAACCGCAAGCGGGTTGCATTTGGGCAATGATCGCTTGCGGTTTGTTTCTGGTATGCGGTTTTGGCGGCGCTGTGTCTCTGTGTGGTTATTATACCACCCGGCGGCGCGCATGTCCATCTCAAAAAGCCGGGCGAGGGGCGGTTACCGGGCGGCCTGGCTCTCCAGGTACTCGTCGTAGGTCATCTTGCGGTCGATGAGCTTGCCGTCGGGGGTGAAGTCGAAGATGCGGTTGCACACGGTCTGGATGAGCTGGTGGTCGTGGCAGGCCACCAGCACGTTGCACTTCACGGCCTCCAGGCCGTTATTGAGGGCGGCGATGGACTCCAGGTCCAGGTGGTTGGTGGGCTGGTCCAGCAGGAGCACGTTGGCCCCGGAGAGCATCATGCGGGAGAGCATGCACCGCACCTTCTCCCCGCCGGAGAGGACCTTCACGGGCTTATACACCTCGTCCCCGGAGAAGAGCATCCGGCCCAGGAAGCCCCGGAGGTAGGCCTCGTGGGGGTCGGAGGACCACTGGCGCAGCCACTCCACCAGGTTGTCGTCGCAGTCCTGGAAGAACTTGGTGTTGTCCTTGGGGAAGTAGGAGAAGGTGGCGGTCTGGCCCCACTT
>CALXEB010000051.1 GCA_944387215.1 uncultured Flavonifractor sp.
CGCATCCCCATGAAGGGCAGGCTCAACTCCCTCAACGCCTCCGCCGCCGCGGCGATCCTGCTGTACGAGGCGGTGCGGCAACGATTTGGATAAGAGGAACGGGCGGCCATAAAGGCCGCCCCTACAAAGGGAAACGGAACAGGCAGGCCGTAGGGGCGGCCCTTGTGGTCGCCAGCCTGCGGGCAGGAAAATCATTTTCCATTGTTGATTCTTGAAGGAGCGTATTCCCATGCCCAAGGACCGGGACGACAAACACAATAGCGGCACGTCCGGCGGGGAGGAGTTCTCCCTGGAGGAGATCCTGGCAGAATTCGGGGGCGCGCCCCGGCGCAGCGGCGGGAAGGACAAGGAGGACACCATCCCGTTCCCCATCGTGCCCAAGTCCCCCGGCTCCCATTCCGCCCGGCCGACCGGCGGGAGCCGGGTGGTGGATTTCCCCTCTGGCCGCAGCCAGCGGAGCGCCGGCCGCAGGCCGCCGCCGGAGCGCCGGCCTGCGCCGCCCCCTCCTCCGCCTTCGGAGCCGGAGGAGGAGAAAGTGGTGGACTTTCCCGGCGAGGAGGGGCCCGCCGACGACAACCCCATCGCCGAGGGGCTCAACCGCCTGGTCCGCAAGGCGGACGACTATGCCGGCCACATGTTTGAGGAGGAGGGGAAGGAGCACGAGGCCTCGGTCCGCCGGGCCGAAGCCTACATCCCCGGCACCGACGAGGAGGAGCCCGCCCCCCGGCGGGAGCGCCGCCCCCGGCGGCAGCCTCCCCCCGCCCCGGACCTGCCCGCCGGCGACCTGGCCCGGCGGTACGGCAAGGGGCTCAAGTCCCTGGGGGTGCGGGCGGTGCTGGCCCTGCTGCTTTTCCTGCCCGCCCTCTACCTGAGCCTGGATGTGCTGCCCTACCCGGAGGTGCTCACCCCGCAGCTGCGCATCTGGATCCTGGCGGGGGCCCAGGGCCTGGCCATGGCGCTGGGCGCCGACGTGCTGGCCCGGGGCCTGTTCTGCCTGTTCCGGCTGGAATTCGGGATGGACACGATGCTGGCCTTTGCCTGCGTGGCGGTCCTGGCCGACGCGCTCACCATGACCGCCCTGGACGCCAGGGCGGGGCAGATGCCCTACTGCGCGGCCATGGTGCTGGGCGTCGCCCTCCTCCTGCGGGGCACCGCCCGAAAGCGGCGGGGCAACCGCCTGGCCTGCCGCACGGCGGCCTCCGCCTCCCAGCCCTATCTGGTGACGCTGGACGAGGGCAAGTGGAACGGGCGGGACACGTATACCAAGTGGTCCGGCCAGCCCATCGGCTTCGGCCGGCAGATGCAGGCCAGCGACGGGGCGGAGCGTATTTTCCGCCGGGTGTGTCCCCTTCTGTTCATCGGCTGCCTGGCGCTGAGCGCGGTGGCCTCTGTGGGGCAGGGGGCGCCGGAGCGGCTGCTCTGGTGCCTGGCCGCCACCCTCACCGCCTCCGCCTCCCTGTCCGGGGCGCTGTGCTTTTCCCTGCCCTGGCTCACCCTGTGCCGGCGGCTGAGCCAGTCGGGGGCCGCCATTGCCGGATGGGACGGGGTCACCGCCACCGGCGGCAGCGGCATCCTGCTCACCGATACCGATTTCTTCCCCCCGGGGTGTGTGGCCCTCAACGGCATCAAGGTCTTTGGGGACTTCCCGGTGGACAAGGTGGTCGCCTGCACCGCCAGCCTCATCAAGGAGTCGGGCAGCGGCCTGGACAAGATCTTCCACGACCTGCTCCGCTCCCAGGGCTGCGTTTACCGCCGGGTGTCCCAGTTTTACTGCTATGAGGGCGGGCTGTCCGCGGTGATCCGGGAGGAGCAGGTGCTGGTGGGGTCCTCCGCCTTCATGCACCTGATGGAGATCCCCCTTCCCCCGGGGCTCAACGTGAAAAACGCCGTGTTCTGCGCCATCGACGGGGAGTTGGCGGGCATATTCGCCCTCCACTATTCCCTCCATGGCACCCTGGAGCCCTCTCTCAACAGCCTGATCCGCAACCGCATCACCCCCGTCATGGCTACCCGGGATTTCAACCTCATCCCCGCCATGCTCCGGCAGCGGTTCAAGCTGCCGGTGGACAAGATGGAGTTTCCCGCTGCCGAGCGGCGGCTGGAGCTGTCCGACCCGGACCAGAGCCACAGCGACATCCTTACCGCCGTCCTCTGCCGGGAGGGGGTGGCCCCCTACTCCGAAGCGGTGGTGGGCGCCGCCCGGCTCCGCAGGGCGGTGCGCATGGCGGCGGTGCTCTCCTGCCTGGGGGCGGCCGCAGGGCTGCTGCTGGCCTTCTATCTGACCTACATGGGGGCCTACGCCTCCCTCTCTGCCTCCAATTTGCTGGTGTTCCTGCTGATGTGGCTGGTGCCCACCCCGCTGATCGCCGGCATGGTGAACAAATACTGAGCACGAAAAGGAGGCCCCGTACCGATACGGTACGGGGCCGCTTGTGAACAATATGTAAAATGCGCGGCGGGGCCGTTGACTTTTGCCAAAAGCGGATTTATTCTATACTATCCGTAGGTGTTTCGTACACGAATAGTTTCCAGAAACGGGAGGAAAAACCATGCAAGAGATCAAAGACAATGAGACCAGGCCCTCGCCCCCCAAAAAGCCGCTGATCTATTACTATCTGATCGCCCTGGTCATCCTGATGCTCCTCAACGTGTTCCTGTTCCCCTCCATGCTGGAGCGGCAGGTATATGAAGTGCCTTACAGCCAGTTTTTGGACATGATGGACGAGGGACGGGTGTCCCAGGTGGAGTGGGAGACCACCCAGGAGCAGATTGTGTTCCTGGGCGCCGACGACAGCGGCCAGGAGCAGGTGTACAAGACCGGCGTATGGCCTGACGACGGACAGCGCCTGCTGGCGCAGCTGCGCTCGGACGAGAACATCACCTTCACCACTGAGATCCCCACCCAGGCCAACCCCCTGCTCTCCTTCCTGGTGAGCTGGATCCTGCCCATCTTTATTTTCATCCTCATCGGGGAGCTGCTCTCCCGCTGGATGGTCAAGCGCATGGGCGGCCTGCCCGGGGGCATGGGCAACGCCATGACCTTCGGCAAGTCGGGCGCCAAGGTCTATGTAGAAGAGAAGGCCACCGGGGTCACCTTCGCCGACGTGGCCGGCCAGGACGAGGCCAAGGACGCCCTGATGGAGGTGGTGGACTTCCTCCACGAGCCGGAGAAGTACACCGCCATCGGCGCCAAGCTGCCCAAGGGCGTGCTGCTGGTGGGCCCGCCGGGCACGGGCAAGACCCTGCTGGCCAAGGCCGTGGCCGGGGAGGCCAAGGTGCCCTTCTTCTCCATCTCCGGCTCGGAATTTGTGGAGATGTTCGTGGGCATGGGGGCCGCCAAGGTGCGGGACCTGTTCAAGCAGGCCAACGAGAAGGCCCCCTGCATCGTGTTCATCGACGAGATCGACGCCATCGGCAAGAAGCGGGACACCGGCGGCCTGGGCGGCAACGACGAGCGGGAGCAGACCCTCAACCAGCTGCTGGCCGAGATGGACGGCTTCGACTCCAGCCGCGGCGTGGTCCTCCTGGCGGCCACCAACCGGCCGGAGACCCTGGACCCCGCCCTGCTGCGCCCCGGCCGGTTCGACCGGCGGGTGCCGGTGGAGCTGCCTGACCTGCAGGGCCGCATCGCCATTCTGAAGGTCCACGCCAGGGATGTGCACATCGACGCCGACGTGGACTTTTCCGCCATCGCCCGGGCCACCGCCGGCGCCTCGGGCGCGGAGCTGGCCAACATCATCAACGAGGGTGCCCTCCGGGCCGTCCGCCAGGGCCGGCGCACCGTCACCCAGGCGGATCTGGAGGAGAGCGTGGAGACCGTCCTGGCCGGGGCCCAGCGCAAGAGCGCCGTCATCTCCCCGGAGGAGAAGAAGATCGTGGCCTACCACGAGACCGGCCACGCCCTGGTGGCCGCCCTTCAGTCCCACTCCGCCCCGGTGACCAAGATCACCATCGTACCCCGCACCTCCGGCGCCCTGGGCTACACCATGCAGGTGGACTCCGGAGAGCACAACCTGATGAGCCGGGCGGAGCTGTGCAATAAGATCGCCACCCTCACCGGCGGCCGGGCCGCCGAGGAGCTGGTGTTCGGCGCGGACAACATGACCACCGGCGCCTCCAACGACATCGAGCAGGCCACCAAGCTGGCCCGGGCCATGATCACCCGCTACGGCATGACCGGGGAGTTCGACATGGTGGCCCTGGAGACCGTGCAGAACCAGTATCTGGGGGGCGACGCGGCCCTGGCCTGCTCCGGCGATACCGCCGCCCGGGTGGACGCCCTGGTGGTGGACACGGTGAAGGCGGCCCACCAGAAGGCCGCGGAGCTGCTGCGCGCCAATGAGGACAAGCTCCACAGGCTTGCGGCCTACCTGCTGGAGAAGGAGACCATCACCGGCCAGGAGTTCATGGACCTGCTGGCACGGCCGTAAACGTGAAAAACCGCCCCCGCGCCTTCCAAAGGCGCGGGGGCGGCTGCGCTGGAGGGCCGGGCGGGCCTCAGTGGGCCAGCTCCTTCCACAGCTTTTTCTGGTTGGGCAGCATCCGCCGGGGGGGCGTGCGCTTTTTGTACCGGGCGGCCAGGGCGCGCTTGCGGTCCGGGGTGAGGAAGGGGAGCAGGGCGTGGGCCCGGCCTTCAAAGGCCAGCTGGGAGAAGTCCAGGGTGCTGTCCCCGGCCAGGGGATAGAACAAAATGGTCTCCAGCGCGCGGGCGGCCAGCTCGTCGGCCTGCTCTGCCGGGCAGCCGGCCAGCATGGCGGCCAGATCTTCCACCAGGGCGGTGATGACGGGGTCATACTCCTCCAGGGCCATGGAAAGCCGGGGGTTGCCCTGGGAGCGGAAGAAAAAGCCGATGGCTTCCCCCATCCCGGTGGCGCGGCAGCGCATGAGCGCCGCCCGAAACTCCTCGTAACAGGCTTCCAGATCCTTCAGGGCCTGGTAGGGGGTGGCGGGCTTGACGATCTCCATGGGTGATCCCTCCTTTTGCCCTATTATAATGCGTACGGAACAAAGCCGCAAGCCTTAAAAGCCGGGCTTTCAAGGCCAAATGGCTTTGTTCAGGCGCAGGGATTTTGCGCAAATAGACCGCGGTGCAGTTTGTTTCGTAGGCGTTATTATAGCCGCCCGGCGGCAAAAAAACAAGGGCCCGGCCGAAGCCGGGCCCTTGTCTGTGCGGCAGGGGGATCGCTTTGCTCAGCCCTGGGCCTCCACAAAAGCCTGGAAGGCCTCCACGCCGGCGTCGGCGTTGTCGGCGATGAGGAAGAGCAGCCAGCCGTTCTCCACCACCAGCCGGGCGTCCTGCACCTTGGGCAGGTTCTGGGTCAGGTACCAGGAGAAGGTGTCCTCCTGGCCCTGGCGATAGGTCTCCAGGGCGGCCTCCACGGCGGCCTGGTCGGCCCCCTCGGCCAGCTTGCCGATGATCACGGTGTCGGGGCTGGTGATCATGGGGAAGAAGGCCGTCACCTGCTCAAAGGAGCCGGCGGGGACGCCGTAGGCGTCGGTGAGGGTCTGCTCATCGGCCTGCATGCCAAAGCCCATGGAGCAGAGCTCCTGGATCTCATAGGCCAGCTTCACCGCAGGGTCGTTGTTGGGGGTGGTGATGGAGACGGACTGGAACCCCTCGGCGGTGGGGTCGCCCCACGCCACAGTGTAGCCCTCCCAGCCTTCAAACACGTCGGCGGACATGTAGGTGACGCCGGCGATCACATCCACCGCGTCCACGTCCACCGCCACGTCGTTGACGGTGACGCTGTTGTCGGCAAACTTGATGACCACCCGGTTGTCGCCGAAGTAGAACCAGCCCTCGTTGTTTTCCTCATCCCAGTAGGCGGAGCCGTGGTCGGCCTCGGCCAGCAGGCGCATGGGCAGCAGGCCCTCCGCCGCGGCGGGGATGCCGGCGGTGTCCACGGCCTCGCCGTTAAGGGTGATCTGGGTGGCGAAGTCCACGGGGGCGGAGATGAGGACAGGGGTCTCCGCCGCCAGGGCGGGAACGGCCAGAGAGCCGGCCAGGGCGGCGGTCAGTGCCAGGGAAGCGATCTTTTTCATGTGTGCATTCTCCTTTGCGTGTGAAAGTCAACGTCCTGTTGGACGAAGGAGAAGGGAAAAAGTTCCCGTCTTTTTCAAATTATTTTGCCACCGGGGCGAACCGGCCGCGCACCAGGCCCGCCAGGGCCGCCGGGGAGAGCTCCACCTGAGCGCCGATCCTCCCGGCGCTGACCACGATGGTCTCCCGCCCCTCCACGCTCTCGTCAAAAAAGGTGGGGAACTGCTTTTTCATCCCCACGGGGGAGCAGCCCCCGTGGACGTAGCCGGTGAGGGGGAGCAGCTGGGCCTGCCGGATCATCTCGATGGACTTCTCCCCGGCGGCTTTGGCCGCCGCCTTCAGATCCAGCTCCCGCTCCGCCGGGATGACGAACACATAGTATTTCTTGCTGGAGCCCTGGGTCACCAGGGTCTTGCACACCGCCCCCGGATCCTTTCCGATGAGGGCGGCCACGCTCACCCCGTCCACCGCCCCCTCCGGGTGGGCGTACCAGTGGGGGGTGTAGGGCACCTTCTTCTGGTCCAGCACCCGCATCACGTTGGTCTTTTCCTCCGCCATACTTGTCCGCTCCTGTCTGTGGTGGTATGATAGGACCAGTATACAACAAAAAAGGAGACGAGGCAAATGCTGAACACCAAAAACTGCCGGGACCGGCTGATGGACGCCGCCAAGCGCCTGCTGGCGGTGGACAGCCCCAGCGGCTTTACCCACAACGCCGTGGAGACGGCGGAGCACATGGCCCGGCTGGCCGGCTATGAGACCCGCCGGACCAACAAGGGCAACCTTATCATCGACGTGCCCGGCCGGGAGGGCGGGAAGGAGATCGGCCTGTGCGCCCACATCGATACCCTGGGCCTCATGGTGCGCTCCCTCACCGGCGACGGGATGCTGAAGATCACGAAGGTGGGCGGCCCCCTCCTGCCCACCCTGGACGGGGAGTACTGCAGGATCTACACCCGGGGCGGGAAGGTGTATACCGGCACCATCCTCTCCCTCTCCCCCGCCGTCCACGTCTTTGAAGACGCCGCCACCCGCCCCCGGGAGGAGAAGGAGCTGGCGGTGCGCATCGACGAGAAGGTGAAGAGCCGGGAGGACGTGGAGGCCCTGGGCATCGCCCCCGGGGACTTCGTGTGCTTTGACCCCAAGACGGAGGTGACGGACAGCGGCTTCCTGAAGTCCCGGTTCATCGACGACAAGGGCTCCGCCGCCTGCCTGCTCACCCTGCTGGATCTGGCCGCAGAGCAGGGGCTGAGACCCAGGTACCACACCCAGGTGTGTCTCACCGTCCATGAGGAGGTGGGCCACGGCGGGGCCACCCTGCCGGTTGTGGACGAGCTGCTGGCGGTGGACATGGGCTGCGTGGGGGACGATCTGAGCTGCACCGAATACCAGGTGTCCATCTGCGCCAAGGACAGCAACGGGCCCTACGACTACGGCATGGTGTCCCGGCTGGTGGAGCTGGCCCGGGACAACGGGGTGGACTACGCCGTGGATATCTACCCCCGCTACGGATCCGACGTGGCGGTGGCCTGGTGCGCCGGCATGGACGCCAGGGGCGCCCTCATCGGCCCCGGGGTCCACGCCTCCCACGGCATGGAGCGCACACATTTTGACGGCATGAAAGCCACCATTGACTTGGTAGGCCTGTATCTGGATCTTGCGTAAGCCTCAAAAAAGCGGCTGCGGCCGCTTTTTTTAAAAATTGCAGCCCGGCTGCGCGCACGGCCCGGACGCCATCGGCGTCCGGGCCGTGTGTGTTTCACAGAGACCTCACCGGTCGGCAAAATGCTCCAGCGCCCGGTGGAGGAGGAAGCAGAGGACCACGCCCGCCAGGGCCGCGGCGAAGTGGATTTCCAGCAGCACGTCGTCAAACACCCGGTTGACCAGCAGCAGGGCCGCCAGCACCAGAAAGGTCTTGATCAGCAGGCCGCCGGCGCTGTCGGAAAAGGCCGTGCGGGAGACCGAGCGGAACAGGTACCACGCGGCGGCCAGGATGATCGCCGTGGCCAGCAGATCCCCCACGGTCACCGCCAGCGCCGGCCAGGGGGACCAGCCCACAGCTCCGGGGCGGAGCCAGGTCACAAGCCCCCGGTTGACCAGCCAGATCACCCCCCACACCGCCAGGCACAGCAGCGCGGTGGACAGGCCGTCCAACGCCCGCTCCCGGGCCGTGAGCCGGGGCACCTGGTCCAGCACCTGGTCGCAGAACTGCCGGTAATCCCCGCCGATGACCGTCTCCGGCCCGTCCCCCCGGAGCTGGGCCTCCAGGAACATCTGCCCCAGGTCCCGGCGCACCAGCTCCTGGTTGTACTCGCTCACCGGGGCGGAGCGGAGGTAGACCACCATGTCGGTAAGCACGGCGTTGAACTCGGGGTTCAGCTGTTTTTCAAAGGCGTTGTTTTCTCTGAGCAGGCGTTTGGTGCGGGTCATGGCTGCTCCTCCTTCTTCGTGTCGGCCAGCAGGCGGTCCACCGCCCGGCCCAGCTCGGAATAGCTGGCGATAAACTCTTCCAGGGCCCGCTCCCCCCCCTCGGTCAGGGCGTAGTACTTCCGGCTGGGGCCCAGGGCCGAGGGCCGCAGCTCCGGGCGCACCGCGCCGCTGCGCTCCAGCCGCAGCAGCAGGGGGTAGATGGTGCCCTCGGCAATCTGCCCGAAGCCGTAGGCGGCCAGCTTCTGGGCGATCTCATAGCCGTAGGCGGGGGCCTGACGGATCACCGCCAGCACGCACCCCTCCAGGGTGCCCTTGAGCAGTTGGGATGGGATCATGGCGTCACTACCTTGCATGGCAAAATACCGTTCTGACTACATTGTATCACAAAGTAGCCCCCTGTCAAGAGAAACATAGGCCGTCCCGGCAAAAAGGGCGGCGGGCCGAACCCATCAGCCCGCCGCCTTTTTCAATCACTGGCCCACAAAACCCCGGTGTAGCGGGGGACGTAGCCCTCCTGCTCCGCCAGCCACTGGTCAAATTCCGCCTGGCTCACGGTCTCCCCCGCGATGGTGCAGACGCCGTCCACCTGGCTGCCCAGCTCCTCCACAGCCAGGGCCCCGTCCCGGAAGGTGAGGCGGTTATAGTAGTGCACCACCGCCCCGCCGGAGCCCACGAACATCCCGCTGGCCTGGAGGTCCAGAAAGCTGCGCTCCCCCAGGTTCAGGCCGTGGAAGGCGTCCCCCTCCCGGTGGAGGATGAGGAAGTTGCCGCCGAAGTCGGGAAAGTGGAGGATCAGCTCCAGCGCCCCGTCCCCGGTCAAATCCTCCGCCATCACGTAGTCCACCGCCAGCGGGGCCTCCCCCTCCCCGTCCCAGCTCTGCCGGAAGGCGTCCAGGTAGCCGGCCACGGTGGTGTCCTCCGCCGGCTCCCCCGTCCCCCCCCCACACCAGGGAGAGGGGGGCCGCCTCCTCCAGCACGGGCAAAAAGCCGGTGAGGGCTGCGTATCGGTCCTCCGACATGGTCCGCTCCAGGGTCTTCCGATCCAGGGCCAGGGCCGGGGAGGGTGACTGCTCGGGGGATTCCTCCGGCGGCGGGGCGGCGCAGGCGGTGAGGGCCAGCAGGAGCAGGGCGGAGAGCAGGGCATAGGGTCTCATGGGATCGACCTCCTTGTATTATGTAAAGCAAATGATATCACACCCACGTGCCGGTGTCGTTACAGGGAAATGACAAAGAGAGACGAAAGGATAACAAAACCTCTGGCGGCGGACCTGGCGCGCCTCTTGTCATAAGGGGAAGGATTTGATATAATAAAGGGTAATTTTGAGCCGGACGGGCGGAAGGGGGCGGCGAGTATGAAATATAAACAGTGGAATATTGCCCCCGGCGATCCCGCCGCCCGGCGGACCATGGAGGCGGCCGGGGTGTCCCCCCTGGCGGCCATGGCCCTGTGCGCCCGGGGGCTGGACACCCCGGAGAAGGCGCGGGCCTTCCTGGATGCGGGCCTGGACCGGCTGGCCGACCCGCTCCTGATGCGCGACATGGACCGGGCCGCCGCCCGGGTGCGGCTGGCCCTGGACCGGGGGGAGGCCCTGGCGGTCTACGGCGACTATGATGTGGACGGCATCACCTCCACCTGCCTGCTTACCGATTTCCTCCGCCGGGAGGGGGGGACGGTCATCCCCTACATCCCCGACCGAATGGAGGAGGGCTACGGCGTGAACCGGGAGGCCCTGGCCGCCCTGCGGGCGCGGGGGGTGGGCCTTGTGGTCACGGTGGACTGCGGCATCACCGCCGTGGAGGAGACGGAGTACGCCGCCTCCCTTGGGCTGGAGCTGGTCATCACCGACCACCACGAGTGCAAATCCACCCTGCCGGACGCCGCTGCGGTGGTGGACCCCCGGCGGGCCGACTGCCCGTATCCCTTCAAGTGCCTGGCGGGGGTGGGGGTAGCCCTGAAGCTGGTCCTGGCCCTGGGCGGCCTGTCCCGGCGGGAGGAGCTGCTGGAGCGGTACGCGGACCTGGCGGCCATCGGCACAGTGGCCGACGTGATGAGCCTGACGGGGGAGAACCGCACCATCGTGCGCCTGGGCCTGGCGGCCCTGGCCCGGACGGAGCGGCCTGGGCTGCGGGCCCTGCTCCGGGAGGCGGGCATGGAAGGCAAGGCCCTCACCGCCATGTCGGTGGGGTACACCCTGGCCCCCAGGATCAACGCCTCCGGCCGCATGGGCTGCGCGGGGCTGGCCGGGGAACTGTTTCTCACGGACGACCCGGCCCGGGGGGAGGAACTGGCCCGGCAGCTCTGTCAGCTCAACCGGGAGCGGCAGGCCATCGAGGGGGAGATATACGCCCAGTGCGAGGCCATGGCCCAGGCCATGCCCCACCAGCGGCGGTATGCCCTGGTACTCTCCGGGGAACACTGGCACCAGGGCGTGGTGGGGATCGTGGCCTCCCGCCTGGCGGAAAAGTACGCCTGCCCCACCTTTATGATCTGCCTGCAGGACGGGAGGGGCAAGGGCTCCTGCCGGTCCTACGCCGGATTCAACCTCTTCGCCGCACTGGAGCGCTGCGCCCCCCTGCTGGAGGGCTTCGGCGGGCACGAGCTGGCGGCGGGCTTCACCATCCGGGAGGATAATATCCCCGCCTTTGCCCAGGCGATGAACGAGTATGTCCGCGACCTCACCGGCGGGGAGAAGATGATCTCCGTCCTGGACGTGGACGGGGAGGTGGAGGACCCCGGCCAGCTCACCCTGGAGAACGTGGAAGGGCTGGACCTGCTGGAGCCCTTCGGCTCCGGCAACCCCCGGCCGGTCTTTTCCCTGTCCGGCTGCACGGTGACCGCCGTGAGCCAGGTGGGGGGCGGCCGGCACCTGAAGCTGAAGCTGTCCGCCGGCGGACGGGGCTTCGACGCCATTTTCTTCTCCGCCACCGCCGCCGGGACGGGCATCTCCGCCGGGGACCGGGTGGACGCGGCCTTTACTCCCCAGGTCAACGAGTACCGGGGCTGGCGGAACGTGCAGCTGCAGCTGTGCGACCTGCGCCCCGCCCTTACCCGCGCCCAGGCCGAGCGGGCCCTGTACGAGAAATTCTGCCGGGGGGAGGCGCTCACGCCGCGGGAGGCCGCCGCCCTGCTGCCCAGCCGGGAAGAGTTCGTTGCCCTGTGGCGCTATCTGCAGGGGCATGCCCGCCCCGCCGCCCTGGAGGAGACCGCCCACCGCCTGGCCCGCGCCGTGGCCCGCGCCGCCGGCCGGCGAGAGACCGTCATGCGCACCCTGGTGTGCCTGGAGGTCTTTGACGAGCGGGGGCTCATCCGCCTGGAGCACAGTACGGACCATCTGCGCATCGACCTGATGCCGGTGGAGGGCAAGGTGGATCTGGACCAGTCCGACATCCTCCGCCGCCTGCGCAAGCTGATGGAGTAGCGGCGGGGATACGGCGGCGGGGGCAAGCCCCCGCCCTACAGGATCCGCGGCAGAGCGAAGGATATGGAGATTGCGACATTCCGGGGCCCCCGCCGAAGCCCAGCAAAGCGGGTTCGGTGGGGAGAGGCGGAGCATCGGAATGAGTGAGGTCTGCCGCAGCGCGGCAGAGCGAAGGATATGGAGATTGCGACGACGAAGGAGGTGCCTGTATGGACCCCATTTTGGAGCGCTATCAGGCGCTGGAAGATAAAATAAAGGCTTATAACCCGTCCCTGGACACCAAGCGGCTGTATGACGCGTTCAATTTTGCCGACAACGCCCACTCCGGCCAGCTGCGCAAGGACGGCACCCCCTATATCACCCATCCCCTGGCGGTGGCGGAGATCGTGGCGGAGCTGGAGCTGGATGTGGACTCCATCATCGCCGCCCTCCTCCACGACACCATCGAGGACACCGGGGCCACCCACGAGGAGATCGCCAAACGCTTCGGCGGCCCGGTGGCCGACCTGGTGGAGGGGGTCACCAAGCTGACGCGGGTGCAGTACACCTCCAAGGAAGAGGAGCAGATGGAGAACCTGCGCAAGATGCTCATGGCCATGGCCAAGGACATCCGGGTGATCCTCATCAAGATCTGCGACCGGCTGCACAACATGCGCACCATGGAATACCAGACCCCCCGCAAGCAGAAGGAAAAGGCCCTGGAGACCATGGAGATCTACGCCCCCATCGCCCACCGCCTTGGCATGCAGCGCATCAAGTGGGAGCTGGAGGACACCTCCCTGCGCTATCTGGACCCGGTGGGCTACAAGGAGATCTCCGACGAGCTCTCCGCCCGGGCCGCCGCCCACGAGGAGTTCATGGCCTC
>CALXEB010000052.1 GCA_944387215.1 uncultured Flavonifractor sp.
GTAGCGGCACCTGGATTTGAACCGGGGACACTGCGGGTATGAACCGCATGCTCTAGCCAACTGAGCTATGCCGCCGTTTCGCCCGGATAAACAGGGCAAGAGATAGTATACCCGATGCTTCGGCGGTTGTCAACAGTTTTTTTCGAGAAAATGCGGGGGAGGGCTCAGACGGCGGGGGCCCCTGTAGGACGCGGCCTCCCGGACGCGCCGGGCGGGTCAGTCGATCTTGTAGCCCACACCCCAGACGGTCTTAATGAAGCGGGGGCTGCGGGAGGGCTCCCCCATCTTCTCCCGGAGGCGGCGGATGTGGACCATGACGGTGTTGTTGCGCTCCAGGTACTTCTCCTGCCACACCGACTCGAACAGCCGCTCGGCGGAGATGACCTGGCCCCGGTTTTCACAGAGCATCCATAGTATGTCGAACTCGATGGGGGTGAGGGTGAGGGGCTTGTCGTACAGCCAGCACTCGTGGGTGGAGCGGTTGATGACCAGGCCGTTGAAGTCGATGACGTCCTTGTCGCCGCCGGACTTGCCCGTCTCGTTGTACCGGGTGTAGCGGCGCAGCTGGGCCTTTACCCGGGCAACCAGCTCCAGGGGGTTGAAGGGCTTGGTGATGTAGTCGTCGGCCCCGATGGTAAGGCCGGTGATCTTGTCCATGTCCTCGGTGCGGGCGGTGAGCATGATCACGGGGAAGTGGTGCTCCCGCCGGATCTCGCTGCACAGGGTGAAGCCGCTGATGTCGGGGAGCATCACGTCCAGAATGGCCAGATCCAGCTTCTGCTCCCGCACGATCTCCAGGGCCTGGGACCCGGCGCCGCATTTGAACACGGCGCAGCCCTCGCTTTTCAGATAGACCTCCACCAGGTCGGCGATCTCGGGCTCGTCGTCCACCACCAGGATATTGGCGTCCATGGGATCTCTCCCTTTCTCTTTTTTACATATTATAGCCGCCGGGGCGGCAGAGCGTCAAGCGCAGCGGGAAATCGTAAGAAAAACGTTATACTGCAGGCCGCGGGCCGTAGTGACTTTCGGGCGGATCTGTGGTAGGATAGCGGGGAAAGGAGTGGGTGGCTGTGGATGGGAAATATACCCGCCTGAAGCTGAAGCTGCTGCTCTGGGTGGTGCTGGGCGCCCTGGCCGCCGCCCTGGCGGGCGTGTTCCTGGTGGACGTAGTCCTGGACGGGATCTTTCAGGACCCCATCCGCCGCCTGTTCATCTGGACGGCGGGGGCCCTGTTCGGGCAGTCGCCGGAAAACGCCGCGCTGCTCTACCAGCAGTACGTCCAGGCCAACAAGCCCATCGTGGTGACGGGGGCGGTATGCGTGCTGATGCTCATCGCCTTCTACATCGCCATGGGGCAGTTCACCCGGTGGCTGGACCGGCTGCGGGGGGCCACCCGGGGGCTTTTGTCCGACGGAGGCGCGGCGGCGGGCCTGCCCCGGGAGCTGCAGCCCATCCAGGAGGACCTGGAGGCCATCCGCCGGCAGCTCACCGCCCGGGAGGAGGCCGCCCGGGAGAGCGAGCAGCGCCGGCGGGACCTGGTGGCCTTCCTGGCCCACGACCTGAAAACGCCCCTGACCTCCGTGGTGGGCTACCTGACCCTGCTCCACGACAAGCCGGACCTGAGCCCCGAGCAGCGGGCCAAGTTCACCGGCGTGGCTCTGGAGAAGGCCCGGCGGCTGGAGGAGCTGCTGGGGGAGTTCTTCGACATCTCGCGGATGGACCTGGACAGCACGTCGGCGGAAAAGGGCCCCATCCAGCTCTCCCTGCTGCTGGAGCAGCTCTCCGACGAGTTCTATCCCCTCTTTGCCGAGAAGGAGCTGACCTGCGCGCCGGACATCCAGCCCCACCTGACGGTATGGGGGGACCCGGACAAGCTGGCCCGGGTGTTCGACAATGTGCTGCGCAACGCCGTGAGCTACTCCACCCCCGGCGGCCGGGTGGAGCTGCGGGCCAGGGCCCGGGGGCCGTGGGCGGAGATCGTGTTCCGCAACCAGGGCCTGGCCATCCCGGAGGGGGAGCTGTCCAACATCTTCGAGAAGTTCTACCGGCTGGACGCCGCCCGCTCCTCCCGTACCGGCGGGGCCGGGCTGGGCCTGGCCATCGCCAAGGAGATCGTGGAGCTCCACGGGGGCACCATCCGGGCTGAGAGCGACGGGGCCCTCACCACCTTCACCATCTCCCTGCCGCTGTATGAAACTTCTGAAAAGGAGGCGCGCCACCATGGAACGCGCAGAGGCCGCCCGGGCCTATCTGAACCAAAATAAGCTGCTGTATCTGAACATGCTGGAGGTGCTGCGCCGGGGCACGGCGGAGCTGCTGTACGCCGGGGAGGACGGGGTGCTGCTCTATGACCGGGAGGTGGAGGGCTGGATGCTCTCCGCCCGGGACCGGGGCGCGCTGGAGCGGTTCCTGCCCCACCTGGAAGGGAGCCATGTGGTGGTGGGCCATGAGATGTGGTACCGGGACGAGCTGGCCCGGCGGCTGGGCCTCTGGAAGGAGACGCCCTGCTTCCAGGCGGCCTGGCTGGGGGACGCGCCGCCGGAAGCGCCCGCCTTTTCCGGGGAGCTGCGCCTTCTGGACCCGGAGCATCTGCCCCTGGTGCTGGCCAACTACAGCAAGGCCGACCTGGCCGGGGAGGACCATGTCCGGGCCGCCATCGGCCGCGGGATGCTGGGCGCCTTCGTGGACGGGGCGCTGGCCGGCTTCGTGGGCTTTCACGATGAGGGGTCCATCGGCCTGCTGGAGGTGCTGCCCGCCTTCCGCCGCCGGGGGCTGGGGGAGGTGCTGCTGCTGGGGGCGGTGCGGCTGGCCCTGTCGCGGGGACAGTACGCCTTCGGCCAGGTGCTCATCGACAACGAGCCCTCCCTGGCCCTGCAGAAAAAGGCGGGGATGATCCTGTCGCAGGACATGCTGTACTGGCTGTTTCAGGCGGGGCAGCCTTGACATTTCCATTGCGTCAGATATAATAGGTAAATGTACGGTTTTCCGCCGCTTTTCCCCGCACAGCGCCGGTTTTTCATCTTTTTCCAGGAGGTCTGCGCCCATGCCCGAACATACTGCATCCGCACCCACCGTGGTGCTGGTGGCCTTTTACAACAAGAAAGCCCTGGGGGTGCGCTACCTCCAGGCCGCTTTGGAACAGGCGGGCTACCGCGTGCGCACCGTCTTTTACAAGGACTTCAATTCCGTCCGCCCCACCCCCACCACCGAGCTGGAGCTGGAGTTCCTCCGCCGGGTGGTGCGGGAGGCCGACCCGGTGCTGGTGGGCCTGTCGGTAATGAGCTCCATGTACCTGGACACGGTGTATCAGGTGCTGGACGCCGCCCTGGACGCCAGCCCCGCCCCGGTGGTGTGCGGCGGCGCCTTTGCCACCATGTTCCCCCAGCGGCTGCTGGACCGGGGGGCCAACTTCGTCCTGCGCTCCGACGGGGAGCAGACCCTCCCCATGCTGGCCGACGCCCTGCGGAACGGGACCGACTTCTCCTCCATCCCCTCCCTGTGCTGGAAGGAGGATGACGGGCAGGTCCGCTGCAACGAGATCGGCGGGCTCACCAACGAGGTGGACCGCTGCGGCCTGCCGGTGATCAACAGCACCGGCGCCTGCTTCATCGAAAACAACCTGATGGTCCTGGGGGACCCGCAGCTGTCCACCCGCAGCTACGAGGTCATCGCCTCCCGGGGCTGCCCCTTCACCTGCTCCTACTGCTGCTGCGTCAACCTGCGCCGGCTGCTGCCCAAGGGTATCCACGGGGTGCGCACCCGCTCGGTCAAAAGCGTGATCGACGAGCTGGTGGAGGCCAAGCGCCGGTGCAAAAAGCTGGTGTTCGTCCACTTCTACGACGAGATCTTCCCCAACCTCCCCGGCTGGGTGGACGAATTCGTGGTGGAATACGACAAGCGCATCCATCTGCCCTTCACCATCTGGTCCCACCCCAAGATGGTGGACCTGGAGATGCTCAAAAAGCTCAAGGCCGTGGGTCTCACGGAGGTCATCATGGGCATCCAGTCCGGCTCGGAGCGGGTGCGGCGGGACGTGTTCCACCGCTACGAGACCCAGGAGGAGATCCTGAACGCCATCCGCGCCATCCGCACGGCGGGGGTGTTCTGGGGGAGCTTCGACCTGATGCTCCAGCACCCCTTTGAGACCATCGACGATCTGAAGGAGTCCTACTATCTGGTCAAGCAGTTCCCCTCCCCCTACGAGCTGCAGCTGCACGGGCTCAACTTCCTGCCGGGCACCGACATCGTGGACATGGCCATCGACCAGGGCCTGTCCACCCCGGAGGAAATGGAGCGGATCATGTTCGCCCCCATGGAGGAGCAGTTCGGCGCCTACTGGAAGCAGGAGGCCTCCCAGGAGAGCCAGGCCTGGTACCGCATGATCTACTGCTGGCAGTTCAAGAAGTTCCGCGCCCGGCTGGAGGGCTGGGAGGCCGACCCCGTCTCCCACATGGAGGAGCTGGAGGCCTGCTACGCCCAGGCCCAGAAGATGGCCCGCACCCGCTACCTCTACAAGAAGGGCTACGTGGTGTGGCGCCGCATGGTTATGGGTCTGCACCGCACGAAGTGATAAAACGCGATAAAAAAGGACGCGCCGCCGGCGCGTCCTTTTTGTTTTACCTCTGATCCAGCGGCACAAAGGTCCGCATGGGGGCCACGGCCTTGTAGGCCGGGCGGATGATGCGGTTGCCGGGCTGGTAGACCTCCTCGATGCGGTGGGCGCACCAGCCTACGATGCGGGCCACGGCGAAGAGGGGGGTGTACAGCTCCTGGGGGATGCCCATCATTTTGTACACCATGCCGGAGAAGAGGTCCACGTTGGCGCACACCACTTTCTCCTCTCCCTTGACGGTGAGCAGGGCCTCCGGGGCCAGGCGCTCCACCGTCTCGTAGAGGCGGAACTCGTCCTCCATGCCCTTTGTCCGGGCCAGCTTCCGGGCGAATTTTTTCAGGATGACCGCCCGGGGGTCGGACAGGGTATAGATGGCGTGGCCCATGCCGTAGATCAGGCCCGAGCGGTCCCCCGCCTCCTTGCGCAGCAGGCGGCCCAGGAAATCCCGGACCTCGTCCTCGTCGGCCCAGTCCTTCACGCCCTCCTCGATATAGCGGAACATTTCCATGACCTTTTTGTTGGCGCCGCCGTGCCGCGGTCCCTTGAGGGAACCCACCGCAGCGGCGATGGCGGAGTAGATATCGGTGCCCGAGGAGGAGAGCACCCGGCAGGCAAAGGCGGAGTTGTTGCCGCCGCCGTGTTCGGCGTGGAGCACCAGGCACAGGTCCAGCAGCCGGGCCTCCTGCTGGGTGAACTGGTTGTCGTGGCGGACGGAGTAGAGGAAATTCTCCGCCACCCCCAGTTCCGGCTGGGGCCGGTGGATATAGAGGGACTCGTTGTCGTAGTAATGCCGCTTCACGGCGAAGGCGTGGGCCACGATGGTGGGCACCCGGGCGATGAGCTGCACGGCCTGCCGCAGCTGGTTGGGCAGGGACATATCGTCCGGGGTCTCGTCATAGGAATACAGGGCCAGCACCGCCCGGGCCAGCTTGTTCATCACGTCGGGGCTGGGGGCCTTGAGGATCATGTCCTCGGTGAACATGGGGGGCAGGGTGTGGTTCTCGCCCAGCAGCCGCCGGAAGGCGTCCAGCCGCTCCCGGGTGGGCAGCTGGCCGAACAGCAGCAGATAGGCCGTCTCCTCAAAGCCGAAGCGGTCCTCGCTGACAAAGCCGTCCACCAGCTCTTCCACGTCGATGCCCCGGTAGATGAGCTTGCCGGGGGCGGGCACCCGCTCCCCGTCCTGAACGTAATAGCCCAGCACATTGCCGATCTGGGTCACCCCGGCCATGACGCCGGTGCCGTCGGCATTGCGCAGGCCGCGCTTGACATTGTAGCGCTCATAGTCGGCGGGATCGATGCGGTTCTGCGCCTGGTACTCCCCGCATATGCTCTCCAGGAAGGTATCCATGCCGCTCCGCGTCTTGTTTTGCATCTTGGAACGCCCCTTTGCGCAAAAATTATTGTTTACATTGTAATCCTTTTCACCCGCCCCGTCAATCTAAATATTGCCGCACAACGAAAAAGCGGTCCATCTGTCCTGACGTTTTGCCGAAGGCGCCGCCGGAAAGTGAATGATGATGAATAAAAACTTGCAAAAACAACCGCATGTCAAAGGGGTCTGGCCGGTGGCGGCCACAGCGCTAGCCCTGCTGCTGGCCCTGTTCCTGCTGCCGCTGCTGTTTTTCGGCGGCGGGGGCGGGGCGCCGGCGGAGGCCACCCCCGGCGGCCTGCCCCTGGACCGCACCCCTGTCACGCCGTCCCCGTCGGCGGACAGCGGGGTGGAGGTCCGGGTATCCCTCGGGGAAAACGAGGTCCTGACCCTGCCCATGGACCAGTATCTTTGGCGCGTGGTGGCGGCGGAGATGCCCGCCTCCTTTGAGCCGGAGGCTCTGAAAGCCCAGGCGGTGGCCGCCCGGACCTATACCCTGTCCAAGCTGGGGCGCGCCTCGGAAAACCACCCCGACGCCGACGTGTGTACCGATATCACCTGCTGCCAGGCCTACCTGGACCCCGCCCAGGCCGCCGAAAACTGGGGAGACGGGGCGGAAGGATACACCGCGAAGATCGCCGCCGCCGTGGCGGACACCGACGGCCTGGCGGCCCTGTACGGCGGGCAGCCCATCCAGGCGGTGTTTTTCTCCTCCGCCGCCGGCCGAACAGTGGACGCGGTGGAGGTTTGGGGCAATTCGGTGCCCTATCTCACCGGGGTGGACAGCCCCGAGGGGGACGAGGTCCCCAACTACCGCACCACGGTCACCCTGTCCCCGGAGGAATTCCGGCAGGCCTTCCTGGCCCGCTACCCGGAGGCCGACCTGTCCGGCGACCCCTCCGGCTGGTTCCAGGCGCTGACGCCCAACTCCGCCGGCGGGGTGGACAGCGTGTCGGTGGGCGGGGTGTCTGTGGCGGGCACCGCGCTGCGCGCCCTTTTCGGCCTGCGCTCTGCCAGCTTCACGGTGGAGGCCGGCTCTGACGGCGTAACGTTTCACGTTACCGGCTCCGGCCACGGCGTGGGCATGAGCCAGTACGGCGCCAACGCCATGGCCAAGGAGGGAAAAACCTTTGAGGAGATCCTGAAATGGTACTATACCGGCGTGGAGATCGCGCCCTACGCCCCCTGACGCCGGGCCCTCGGCCCCAAAAAGTTGACAGTCCAAACATCCCCTTTGTCAACCCTCCCGTCTTCCACATCCCCCCTTTTCTTCACCCATTTTAGTATTATTTAACGGAAATTGCGCCGCATAAGCGGCGCAATTTTTATCTTTTGACGAAATTTTTCCTTGCTTTGCCTCTTTCAGCCCCCGCAGGCGCAGAGGGGAGGTCTCCTCCTCTTCGCGTGGGCAAATTTTAAGAAGGAGGAATTTCCGATGAGAAACCTCAAGCGGACTCTCAGTCTGGTAATGGCCGCCGCCATGCTGATCGGCATGATGGTCGTCTCCGCCAGCGCTGCGAGCTCCACCGATTTCACCGACGCGGATGAGATCGAGCACACTGAGGCCGTCAACACCATGGTGGCACTGAATGTCATCGACGGTAAGGAAGACGGCAGCTACTACGACCCCACTGGCACCCTGACCCGTGCCGAGATGGCCAAGATCGTCGCCTTCGTGATGAACGGCGGCGTGGAGCCCAACATCGGCACCAAGGTGGTCCCCACCTACGCCGACATTGATGACCACTGGGCCGAGGCGTACATCGAGTACTGCACCAGCATGGGCATCATCAACGGCGACGGCGCCGGCAACTTCAACCCCGGCGGCACCCTGACCGCCTCCCAGGCCGCCAAGATGTTCCTGACCGCCATCGGCTACAACGCCAATGTGTTCGGCCTGGTGGGCAACGACTGGGAGACCAACACCAACCGCTACGCCAACGAGGCCGGCCTGTATAACGAGCTGGGCAACGTGAGCGTGTCTCAGCCCATCTCCCGCGACGACGCCGCCCAGATGGCCTACAACGCCATCCAGGCCACTCTGATGGTCCGCTCCTGGAGCCAGGACATGACCACCGGCGAGATCACCGAGGGCTATGCCCTCTCCGAGGATCCGAACAGCGACACTCTCCTGGAGACCCGCTTCAACGCGGTGATGGAGTACGGCTACATCACCGGCGTCGACTACAACGAGGACCGGGACGAGTACACCTACGACCTGTCCAACGACGACTTCAACGGCGGCGAGATCACCACTGATGCCGTTTCCGTCGATCACCTGACCACCGACCTGGACGTGTCCAGCCTGTACGGCCAGAAGGTGAAGGTCATCTATCAGGACAACAGCGCCCACGATGTGTACGGCATCTATCCCTATGAGAGCAGCGTGCTGACCTCCGCCGTCATCGGCGATCTGCCCGACGACCTGGACGACGCCTCCTCCATGAGCGTAAACGACGTCACCTACCGCTTCGACGGCAATTCCGGAAACACCCCCGTCTACGCCTATCTGGCCGGTGAGCTCTCCGACGTGACCAGCCTGAATGGCCTGGCCGCCGTGATCTCCGCCCACGACCTGTACAAGGAGTGGAACGTGGACCTGATCGACAACGACGGCGACAACCGCGTCAACCTGGTCATGGTCTACCCCTTCACCGTGGCTCAGGTCTCCTACGTGGGTACCGACAGCTTCAACACCGCCGCCAACGCCATCATGGGCGTCTCCGCCGACACCGGCATCGACTTTGACGATGTGACCGTGTACGACGGCATCGCCCGTGACGACTACGTGAAGATCGTCGCCGGCGTCAACACCGTGGACGGCAAGGACGCCTACACCCTCATCGAGGACGTGGTGGAGGGCGAGATCGACGCCCTGCGCACCAGCGAGCTGCGGGTGGACGGCACCTGGTACTCTTTCGACGAGGCCAACTTCACCTCCTATGACGTGGGCGACAGCTACACCTTCGTCATCGTCAACGGCTACATCTGCGCCAACGACGCCCTGACCACCGGCGCCGACCTGAGCGACTACGCCCTGGTCGTGAACGCTGTTGCCTCCGGCAGCAACGGCATGCTGGGCGACCAGGCCCGCCTGATGTTCACCGACGGCAGCACCGAGGTCGTGGACACCGCTCACAATTACTCTGGCAATTATAATCCCGAGGCCGACTTTGATGAGGATACAACTGACTTTGCTCTTGTGGGCGCTCTGGTGACCTACGAAATCGAGGACGGCGAGTACGTCCTGACCCCCGCCTCCAGCAACGCGGATGACGCCGGCTTCGACATGGTCGTCAGCGGCAGCTATGTCTACGCCTCCAACGGCCGGAGCACCATCGGCGGCGAGTACATCGCCGACGACGCGGTGGTCTTCGTTCTGGACGACAGCGGCGATTACGACGTGATCTCCGGCTCTTCCCTGCGCCGCTACACCACCGCTTCCGTGACCACCGTGACCAACGCCTACGCCGACCAGGCCTCCAACGGCTTCAACAACGTGGTCCTGGCCTATGTGACGCTGGCTGACGATGTGGCCCGCTCCACCTCCACCTACGGCTATGTCACCTCCAACCTGACCACCACCCGCAACGACGACGGCGACCGGGTTTCCCAGCTGTCCATCTGGACCGCCGACGGCCTGCTGGAGGACATCCTGGCCGACGAGGAGCTCGACGACGTGGCCCGCGGCTCCATCGTGACCTATGAGATCAACGACGACGGCTCCTACACCATCAACCTGGCCAGCAGCATCAACCGCAGCGCCATCCTGGCCTACAACTCCTCCAACGGTGACATCCGCTTCACCGACAGCTCTCTGAGCTCCTCCGGCAGCAACCGCACCATGGAGATCACCGGCGACACCGTCATCCTCTACATCAACAGCGACAGCCACTCCGGCGTCGAGGGCGATGAGAGCCTGATCGTCACCGCCGTGGAGACCGCCACCGACAATCTGTATCAGGCTAACGCCTACTACTACAGCTCCACCGGCACTGAGCTGGATCTCCTGGTGGTCGACACCTACGGCGACCTGCCCGTCATGCCCGGCAACTAAGGCCGTTCTGACCGGCAGCGCTCAGACCGCTTCATGAACTGATCCAAAACGCAAAAGCAGGACCCCCGGGCATCGTCCGGGGGTCCTGCTTCCGCATGTCCCGATCCTTTCCATGGGCCGCCTAGACCAGGGCCATAAAGTAATACGTCATTCCGCTTTTGTTGACGTCCGCCCAATAGCTGCCGCTGACGGCATACCCCCTGCCCACCTGAAACCCGTCCGCCGTGATCTGGACGGTCACGGCGCCGCCGTGGATGCAGGCATGGCCGGGCAGGGCGAATCCGCCGTACGCCGCCTGGCCGTTGTGCAGGGCGCCGGATTCGTCGGTGACCAGCACCGCCTTGGGCGCGGCTCCCAGTGAGATCGTCCGGCTCATGGCGCCGTCCCCGGCGTAGCTGCCCGCGACCAGCTCCGGCTTGTCCGACTCCAGCCCCGCCAGCGCCCCGTCGATGATGCCGAAGTCGGTATTGAAGTCCGTGCGCAGAAAGTTGTCCGTGGCCTCCCACTGGTGCAGGCCGTAGTTTGCAGTATAGCTTGCCATAAACATCCCCCCGCCCCTGCCGGGCAAGGGGGTATCGTTGCACGCCGCCGGAAGGCGGCCTTTTGTCCTGCCCGCCGCCAAACAATTTCCCCATTTATGCCCCCGTGCCCGCAAAAAACGCCGCGTCCGGGAGGCCATGCCCTAACACACACCACCCCGTAGGGCGGGGGACGCACACAAAGAACACATCCACCAGCGAAGCTGGTGGTTGTCACTATGCGGGCATAGCCCTTTGTTCCTCGCGGACACGTCAAACGTGTAATACGATTCTGTCAGTTGCGTGATAGATGCTCTATCGACACCTTTTCAATTCTTTAGTCCTTTCCTACCACTGTTCACTCTTCCTGCATTCTTCTTGCACTTGTAGAATCGCATATCTCATGATAAACTGCAAACTGTCATTCATCCTCACATGAATGTCCCCCTTTGCTATTTTTAAAGTGTTGTTGGCAGACCATACTTTTTCCTTAGCAAAGGGGTCCTTTTTCCTGCTCATCGCCTTAGGCTTTTTTGAACCACTCGCTTAGCGAGTGGTTTTGGGCTACAAAAAAGCCTTCCCCTCGGGGGGAAGGCAAACGGGCGGCCACACAGGGCCGCCCCTACAAAGTAAATAGCCGCGCATCATGGATCACGGCCCCGTCCCCGTTATCCGCCCGCGCCGGTCCCACCATACCCGCGCCCAACCATGCCCGTAGGGGCGGCCCCATGTGGCCGCCCGCCGTTTCATCCCCCACCCGTGCCCCACAAACCGCCCGCCGGAGCGTCCAAAATCCGCCGTTGTCAAATCCGCTCCATTTTGTTATAATATCAAAATGGAAGGGTATGTGTGCCCCTCCTAAAATGACGAAAAGTGAGCGATCGCACATGAACACACGGTATGACGTTGCCATTCTGGGCTGCGGCGAGGCGGGCATCTTCGCCGGCTACGAGCTGATGCACCACGCCCCCGGCCTGAAGGTGGTGGCCCTGGACCAGGGGGCCGACATCTACACCCGCAGCTGCCCCATCGTGGCGGGCAAGGTGAAGGAGTGCATCCACTGCAAGGTGTGCGCCACCATGTGCGGCTTCGGCGGCGCGGGCGCCTTCTCCGACGGGAAGTACAACTTCACCACCGCTTTCGGCGGCTGGCTCACCGACTTTATGCCCAGGGAAGAGGTCATGTCCCTCATCGACTACGTGGACTCCATCAACATGAAGCACGGGGCCACCGACAAGGTCTTCTCCACCGACACCCCCGCCGCCCGGGCCCTGGAGAAGCGGGCCCTGGAGCACGACCTGCACCTGCTCCAGGCCCGGTGCAAGCACCTGGGCACGGAGAACAACCTGAAGATACTCCAGAGCATTTACGAGGAGGTCAGGCAGGGGGTGGAATTCCGCTTCCACACCGCGGTGGCCAGGATCGAGGATCTCAAGGGCGAGGGCTACCGCCTCATCACCGACAAGGGGGACGAGGTGGACTGCACCTGGCTCATCGCCGGGCCCGGCCGCTCGGGGGCGGAGTGGTTTGCCAACCAGTGCAAGGACCTGGGGCTGGAGCTCATCAACAACCAGGTGGATATCGGCGTGCGGGTGGAGCTGCCCGCCAAGGTGTTTGAGCACATTACCGATGTGGTGTACGAGTCTAAGCTGGTCTACCGCACCAAGCAGTACGGCGACCAGGTGCGCACCTTCTGCATGAACCCCTACGGCCACGTGGTGGC
>CALXEB010000053.1 GCA_944387215.1 uncultured Flavonifractor sp.
CATGTGCCTCGGGGAAAACACTTCTCAGCCCGCAAGTGTGGGATCAGCCCGCCCACGGGCGGACTGATCCTGCGCGCAGCGGGCTGCATCCTGCTCGAAAAAGCGGCGAAGCCGCTTTTTCGACTTTTTAGGCCATCCCCGCCCGTCCCGGAGCGGGGATGGCGGGCGCCCTATTCGTACTTCCTGGCCGCCGCCACGGCGGGGACGAAGAGGCCCAGGCAGAAGCCCAGCACCAGGGGCAGGTCCAGCAGGGCGGACCAGGCCGGCCGCAGGGCGTGCAGCCCGCCCCATACCGCCGGAAAGGCCGCCATGCTCCCCAGCAGCCACAGGCGCATGGCCTTCAGCACGTGGGGCCAGTTGCTGTTGTTCAGCCGGGCCGGCAGGTTCAGCCGGAACACCCCGTCGCTGTAAAAGCCGATGCGGTTCTCGTCGTAATAGGCGGGCAGGCGTTCCTTCACCCGGAAGCACAGCCACAGAGCGAAGACCAGGCACAGGCCCTCCACCAGCAAAACGGTGTAGCTCAACTCCGCCCAGGGAAAGCCCAGGAGCCGGAGGGCGGCGGTCTCCGCCGTCCCCGCCAGGGCGCACAGCACGCAGGCCAGCCGCCACCGGCGGCGGTCCGTCCGGCGCTCTGCCTGCTCCTCCCCGCCCAGGCGCAGGGCGGAACCCACCAGGGCCTCCACCTCCTCCGCCGGCAACTGGGGCCGGGTGGTGCGCTCCCCCAGCAGCAGCTCGGTGACGCTCACCCCCAGGCAGTCCGCCAGGGGGAGCAGCAGGGCCACGTCGGGCAGGCTCTGGGCCCGCTCCCACTTGCTCACCGCCTTGTCCGAGACAAAAAGCCGCCGGGCCAGCTCCTTCTGGGTCAGGCCCCGTTCCTTTCTCAGCCGGGCCAGGAAGGCCCCGAACCGTTCCTTGTCGATCTCGCAGTGTTCGCTCATATCGGTCTCCTCCTTCGCCCCTCCAGCCTAGCCGAAAGGGGCGGCCCCGTCAACCGACCAGCGGTAGAGTCCTTCTCCCCCAGGGCTTTGCGACCTCTCTCCGCCCCCTGTCCCTGTTCATGGCATCGTCACCTCCGATGGGCAGGAGGATAGGGCTCCGGCTTGTCGGTCAAGCCGGCCAGGTAGTCCATGCTGGTCTTTAAAGCCACCGCCAGCCGCTTGCACTGCTCAAAGGACATGTGCCGCTTCCCGTTCTCAATTTTGGAGTAATCGCTCTGGTCAATCCCTGTCAGCATCTGGATCTTCACCTGAGAATAACCCAGCGCATCTCTCAGCTGTCTCAGTCTTGACATCGTCATCACCCAAAGACAGTATGGCAAATTGACCTATTTAGAATAGGGTGATTTTGACCTATAATTGAGACAGAGGTGAGTGCAATGAATTTCGATCAAACGGCCAGGCAGCTCTGCGCAAACGCCATCGGCAACTATATCATAACATATCTGGACTGTCTGAGCGATGAAGCCATTGCCAATATGACAGAGCTCTGCGCGGTTCAGCTGCTCCGCCGGATCAAGGAGATCCTGGACGATGAGGCACTGGACGATCCCACCTGCTTTCAGCGCATCGACGCCATTGTGAGCGCCTGGCATGAGGCCGGGCTGGAAACCGACCGGCACTGGGAGTGCGAGTGACCTCTGCCGCAGAACACAGGAGCGCCGCCCGAACCGGGCGGCGCTCCGTGTTTTACTCTTTCAGCCCCATCACGTCCATGCTGTGGCGCATGTGGATGGCCATGGCGTGCTCCGCGCCCTCGGCGTCCCCCCGCTGGAAGAACTCCATCAGCAGGGCGTGATCCCGCAGGGTGTCCTCCGCCAGCTGCTCCTGGTGCTCCCCCGCCGTCAGGGCGGCGGCCACCGCCTGGTCAATGAGGGGCAGCAGGCGCATGAGGAACTCGTTGTGGGCGGCCCGGACGATGGCGGCGTGAAAGGCCCGGTCTGCGGCGGTGCGGTCTCTGCCCGCCCGGATGCACTCCTCCACCGCCCGGCCCTTCTCCAGGATCTCCGCCCGCTGGGCCTCCGTGGCCCGGCGGCAGGCCAGGGCGGCGGCCCGGGGCTCGAACATGGCCCGCAGCTCGAAGAGATCCCGCAGCTGGCCCTTCACCCGCTCCAGGCTGGAGAAGCCGAAGTCGTCGATCTCCTCCACCCGTTCGGACACAAAGGTCCCCTTGCCCCGGCGCACCTCCAGCACCCCCTCGGCGGCCAGGGTGCGGATGGCCTCCCGCAGGGTGGCCCGGCTCACCCCCAGGGCGGCGGACAGCTCCACCTCGTTGGGCAGCTTCTCCCCCGGCGCCAGGGCCTTCTCCACCACAATCTGGCCGTAGAGCCGCTCGGCGGTCTGCTGGGCCAGGCTTTTTTTCTCCATGGATCTCACTTTCCTTTCAGTCAGTCCTTGACAGCCTCTCCTCTATCCTATAATATATAGTCAGACAATGCAAGTGTTATCATACAACTTGTGCCCATTTTTCTGGAGGAGGTTTTCCCTATGCGCAGCGACAACGTGACGAAGGGCGTGGAGCGCGCCCCCAACCGCTCTCTGTTCTACGCCCTGGGCTACACCAGGGAGGAGCTGGAGCGGCCCCTCATCGGGGTGGTGTGCTCCTACAACGAGATCGTCCCCGGCCACATGAACCTGGACAAGATCGCCGAGGCGGTGAAGGCCGGCGTCCGGGCCGCCGGCGGCACCCCGGTGGAGTTCCCCGCCATCGCCGTGTGCGACGGCATCGCCATGGGCCACATCGGCATGAAATACTCCCTGGTCACCCGGGATCTGATCGCCGACTCCACCGAGGCCATGGCCATCGCCCACCAGTTCGACGGCCTGGTGATGATCCCCAACTGCGACAAGAATGTGCCCGGCCTGCTCATGGCCGCCGCCCGGGTGAATATCCCCACCATCTTCGTCTCCGGCGGGCCCATGCTGGCGGGCAGGCTGGAGGACGGCCGCCGCTCCTGCCTGAGCCACATGTTCGAGGCCGTGGGGGCCTACAAGGCGGGTAAGCTGGACGAAGAAGGGGTGGAGGACTACGAGAACAACGCCTGCCCCACCTGCGGCTCCTGCTCCGGCATGTACACCGCCAACTCCATGAACTGCCTCACCGAGGCCATCGGCATGGGCCTGCGGGGCAACGGCACCATCCCCGCCGTGTGGTCGGCCCGCCTGCGGCTGGCCAAGCACGCGGGCATGCAGATCATGGAGCTGGTGGAGAAGGACATCAAGCCCCGGGACATCATGACCGAGGCCGCCTTCCACAACGCCGAGACGGTGGACATGGCCCTGGGCTGCTCCACCAACACCATGCTCCACCTGCCCGCCATCGCCCACGAGTGCGGCATCGAGCTGGATCTGGACATGTCCAACGCCATCTCCGCCAAGACCCCCAACCTGTGCCACCTGGCCCCCGCCGGGGACACCTTCATGGAGGATCTGGAGGGCGCAGGCGGCGTGTACGCCGTCATGAAGGAGCTGACGAAAAAGGGCCTGCTGGACACCTCCGTCATGACCGTCACCGGCAAGACCATGGCCGAGAACCTGGAGGGGGTGGTCAACCGCAACCCCGAGATCATCCGGCCCATCGACAACCCCTACTCCCAGGACGGCGGCATCGCCGTGCTCAAGGGCAATCTGGCCCCCGAGGGCTGCGTGGTCAAGCGCTCCGCCGTCGCCCCCGAGATGATGGCCCACACCGGCCCCGCCCGGGTGTTTGACGGCGAGGAGGAGGCCATCGCCGCCATCTACGCCGGCAAGATCGTCCCCGGCGACGTGGTGGTCATCCGCTACGAGGGCCCCAAGGGCGGCCCCGGCATGCGGGAGATGCTCAACCCCACCTCCGCCATCTGCGGCATGGGCCTGGGGGAGAGCGTGGCCCTCATCACCGACGGGCGCTTCTCCGGCGCCACCCGCGGGGCCTCCATCGGCCACGTCTGCCCCGAGGCCGCCCAGGGCGGGCCCATCGCCTTTGTGGAGGAGGGGGACGTCATCTCCATCGACATTCCCGCCTGCAAGATCGAACTCCAGGTGGACGAGGCCACCCTGGCCGCCCGGAAGGCCGCCTGGATCTGCCCCGAGCCCAAAGTCAAGACCGGGTACCTGGCCCGGTACGCGAAAATGGTAACGAGCGCCGCGCGGGGCGCCGTGCTGGAATAACCTTCCGCCGGTCTTGACTTTGCCCGCGCGTCAGCGCGTCCCAAGCGTTTTGCCGCAGGCAAAACCTTGATGCCCGGCGGAATTCACTTCCGCCGGGCAGATTTTATCCTCCTCGGGGTCCCATGGGGCGGCCCGGCCGTCCCATGGGAATCCAAGACCGGGTATCTGGCCCGGTACGCGAAAATGGTAACGAGCGCCGCGCGGGGCGCCGTGCTGGAATAACCTTCCGCAGGCCGCTCATGCAGGCCGCCGGCCTGATCCTGTTCGCCCTCCTCCTGGCCGTGCTTTACCGTCAATGGGATTATTTTTACAGCAGGTCCCCCCTCCTCTGCCTGGCCGCCCTGCTCCTTTGCATCGCCGTCGTAATCTGGGCGGCCGTTCACTTCCGCAAAAAGGGCTGACCCGGCGGGCCTTTGGCGGGAGGGCGGGCGTTCGGACGGCCCCGGTCGGTTGTTTTTTGCCTGCGGATATGCTATCATGGCGAAAACATGGATTGGGAGGCGACTGCCATGAACTTTACCATCCGTCCCATGGAGCTCGGCGACGCTCCGGGCTTCAACGTCCTGCGTCGGATGCCCGGCGTGTTTGAGAACACCCTGGGCCTGCCCTCCGAGCGGGTGCAGCGGAACGTGGAGGGCTTCCAGCGCCTGGGGCCTGACGACCACATCTTCGTGGCGGTGCTGGAGGACGGCACGGTCATCGGCTCCGCCGGCCTGAACGTCCACCCAAATCCCCGGATGCGCCACGGGGCCGAGCTGGGCATCCTGGTCCACACCGACTACCAGAACCAGGGGGTGGGCACCGCCCTGATGAAAACCGTGCTGGACCTGGCGGACAACTGGCTCATGCTGGTGCGGGTGGAGCTGGAGGTCTTTGCCGACAACGAGCGGGCCATCCACCTCTACGAGAAGTTCGGCTTTGAGAAGGAGGGCCTGCTGCGCATGTCTGTGGTGCGGGACGGGCAGTACCGGGACAACTATAAAATGGCCCGGATCCGCCTGCCCTGATGTCCCGGGGCAGGCTGTTTGAGCTGCTCTGCCTCCTGCTGGAGCGGGGCCGCATGACCGCCGGGGAGCTGGCGGAGCACTTCGAGGTGTCGGTGCGCACCATCTACCGGGACGTGGACGCCCTGTCGGCGGCGGGGGTGCCGGTGTACGCCGCGCCGGGGCGGGGCGGCGGCGTGGCCCTGCTGGAGGGCTATACCCTCCACCGGGCCGCCTTCACCGAGGCCGAGCAGCGGCAGCTGCTCACCGCCCTGCGCAGCCTGCCGGCGGAGGGCGGGCCGGAGCGGGATGAGACCCTGGCCAAGCTGTCCGCCCTGTTCCGGCATTCGGAGCCGGACTGGCTGCGGGTGGAGCTCTCCCGCTGGTGCAGCGCCGGGCAGGACGACGCCCGGTTCGGGGCGGTGAAGGACGCCATCCTCGCCCGCCGGGCCCTCTCCTTCCTCTACCTCTCCGCCAGCGGGCCCGCCGCCCGGCGGCGGGTGTATCCCGCCCGGCTGGTATTCAAGGGCCAGTCCTGGTACCTCCAGGCCCTCTGCCTGGACCGTGGGGACTACCGCACCTTCAAGCTCACCCGGATGCTGGAGTTGGAGACCGGGGCGCCCTTCGACCAGGTGCTCTCCCCGCCGCCCATGGAGAACGGCTGGACGGGGGACGCGCCGGTGACGGCGGTGCGCCTGCGCTTCCCCCCTTCCCTCGCCTACCGGGTGTACGATGAGTTCGACGAGAGCTGCGTCACCCGGCGGGCGGACGGCTCCCTGGAGACGGCCGTCCCCTTCCCGGAGGACCCGTGGCTGTACGGCTACCTGCTCTCCTTCGGCCTGGGGGTGGAGGTGCTGGAGCCGGAGGCCCTCCGGCGGCGGCTGGCCCGGCTGGCGGCGGATATGGCAGAGCACCATGGAAACCCTGACACAGGGTGTCAGGATATGTGTGGTAAGATGGGGGCATCTCACATACAGGAGGAATGCTCTATGAACCAGACCTTTTGCCAGTCCTGCGGGATGCCCATGGATGACCCCGCCCTCCGGGGCACCGAGCGGGACGGGAGCCCCAGCCCCCACTACTGCAGATACTGCTATCAGAACGGGGCCTTCACCGGCGAGATGACCATGGAGGAAATGATCGACTTCTGCGCCCCCATCATCGTGCGGGAAAACCCCGCCATGACCGAGGAACAGGCCAAAGCCCAGATGCGGCAGTTCTTCCCCATGCTGCTGCGGTGGAGGAAATGACCCATCGAAAAAGGGCGGGACAGGCATAGCCTGTCCCGCCCTTTTGTGGTATACTGTACCATACCATAACATTAACACGAGGTGTCTGCATGAAAATCACCCTTCGACAGGAGCGCGCCGGCGAACGCCGGGCCGTGGAGGAACTGGTGCGGGAGGCCTTCTGGAACGTGTACCAGCCCGGGTGCAACGAGCACCACTATCTCCACCTGCTCCGCCGCTCCCCCGCCTTCCGGCCGGACCTGACCTTTGTGTGCGAGGCGGACGGGGAGCTGGCCGGACAGATCGCCTGCTCCGCCAGCCGGATCGAGCGCTCCGGCGGCGGGCGGCTGGACACCGTCACCTTCGGCCCCCTGGCCGTGCTGCCCCGGTATCAGAAGCGGGGGCTGGCCCGGGCCCTGGTGTGCCACGCCCTTCGGGCGGCCCAGGCCGCCGGCGAGCAGGCCGCCGTGATCCTGGGCGACCCCCGGCACTACGGGCGCTACGGCTTCTGGTGCGGGGAGAGATGGGGGATTGCCCTGGAAAACGGGCTGTTCCTCCCCGGCCTCCAGGCCGTCGAGCTCACCCCCGGCGCATTGGCCCACGCCGCCGGGCGGTTCTGCGAGGGCTTTGCCTATGACCCGGACCCGGCGGAACTGGAGGCCTTCGACGGCTCCTTCCCTGTGAAGGAAAAGGCGGTTACAGATTTTCAGAGAGAATTCCAGGTGATGTGCGCCCTGGGACATGAGGTGAGGCCCAATGGATTTATGCAGTGAGAAGGACATCCGGGCCCTGCTGGCCCGGCACGGCTTTCGGTTCTCCAAGAGCATGGGGCAGAACTTCCTCATCGACGGCCGGGTGCCCCGGGCCATCGCGGAGGCCTCCGGGGCGGACGGGACGGCCGGCGTGCTGGAGATCGGTCCGGGCATCGGGCCTTTGACGGTGGAGCTGGCCCGGCGGGCGGCAAAGGTGGCCGCCGTGGAGCTGGACCGCGCCCTCTACCCCATCCTGGCGGAGACCCTGGCCCCCTTCCCCAATACGGAGGTGGTGGAGGGGGACGCCATGAAGCTGGACCTGGCGGCCCTGTGCGCGGAGAAATTCCCCGGCCTGACCCCCATCGCCTGCGCCAACCTGCCCTACAACATCACCACCCCCGTGCTCACCAAGCTCATCGAGGCGGGCTGCTTTGCCTCCGTCACGGTGATGATCCAGCGGGAGGTGGCCAAGCGCATCTGCGCCGCGCCGGGGACGGGGGACTACGGGGCCTTCTCGGTATTCTGCCAGTACCACACCGTGCCGGAATACCTCTTTGAGGTGGGGCCGGAGTGCTTCCTCCCCGCTCCCAAGGTGACCTCGGCGGTGGTGCGCCTGACGCCCCGGACGGAGCCGCCCCAGGCCCTGGTGGAGGAGGAGCAGTTCTTCCGGGTGGTGCGCGCCGCCTTCGCCCAGCGGCGCAAGACCCTGCTCAACGGCCTGTCCTCCGCCTTCGGGGACCGGCTGGACAGGGAGGCCCTCCGGGCCGCCCTGGCGGAGGCCGGCCTGCCCGACGGCATTCGGGGGGAGCGGCTGGGCATCCCGGAATTCGCCGTTCTCGCCGCAGCCCTCCAGAGCAGGCTATAAGATCAGACCGGCCGGTTTTTGCAAATCCGATGGAAAAGGCTTGCAAAAACCGGCCGCATCTTCTACAATATACCTGATAGTATGGTCCCGCACTACATCACAAAAGGGGGAATCCTTCATGGCATTGACAAGCAATCAGACCGTTCTGGACTGGATCGACCAGATGGCGGCCATGACCCAGCCCGACCAGATCGTCTGGATCGACGGCTCCGAGGCGCAGCTGGAGGACCTGCGGAAGCAGGCCTGCGCCACCGGCGAGATCGAGAAGCTCAACGAGGAGAAGCTGCCCGGCTGCTACCTCCACCGCACGGCGGTGAACGACGTGGCCCGGGTGGAGGACCGCACCTTTATCTGCTGCAAAAAGCAGGAGGACGCCGGCCCCACCAACAACTGGATGGATCCCGCGGAGATGTACGCCAAGCTGAAAAAGCTGTACACCGGCGCCATGAAGGGCCGCACCATGTACGTCATCCCCTACTCCATGGGCGTGGTGGGCTCCCCCTTCGCCAAGTACGGCATTGAGCTCACCGACTCCATCTACGTGGTGCTCAACATGGCCATCATGACCCGGGTGGGCCAGGCGGTGGCCGACGTGATCGGGGACGACTTCGTGCGCGGCCTGCACGCCAAGGCGGACATCGACCCGGAGAACCGCTACATCGTCCACTTCCCCCAGGACAACACCATCATGTCCGTCAACTCCGGCTACGGCGGCAATGTGCTGCTGGGCAAGAAATGCTTCGCCCTGCGCATCGCCTCCTGCCTGGGCCGGGACCAGGGCTGGATGGCCGAGCACATGCTCATTCTGGGCGTGGAGAGCCCCCAGGGCGAGGTGCGCTACCTGGCCGCCGCCTTCCCCTCCGCCTGCGGCAAAACCAACCTGGCCATGCTCATCCCGCCGGAGCACTACCGCGCCAAGGGCTGGAAGGTCTGGTGCGTGGGGGACGACATCGCCTGGCTGCGCATCGGCCCCGACGGCCGGCTGTGGGCCATGAACCCGGAGTACGGCTTCTTCGGCGTGGCCCCCGGCACCAACGCCAAATCCAACCCCAACGCCCTGGCCACCACCCGTCAGGGCACCATCTTCACCAACGTGGTACATAACCTGGACGACAACACCGTGTGGTGGGAGGGCCTGGACAAGAACCCGCCGGAGCACGCGGTGGACTGGAAGGGCAACCCATGGAACGGCAAGACTTCCACCGAGAAGGGCGCCCACCCCAACTCCCGCTTCACCGCCCCGGCCAAGAACTGCCCCTGCATCTCCCCCGAGTTCGAGAACCCCGCCGGCGTGCCCATCTCCGCCATCGTCTTCGGCGGCCGCCGGGCCAAGACCGCCCCCCTGGTCTACCAGTCCCGGGACTGGGCACACGGCGTGTTCGTGGGCTCCATCATGGCCTCGGAGACCACCGCCGCCGCCGCCGGCGCGGTGGGCGTGGTGCGCCGGGACCCCATGGCCATGCTCCCCTTCTGCGGCTACCACATGGCCGACTACTGGCAGCACTGGCTGGACATGGGCGAAAAGCTGGGGGACAAGGCCCCCAAGATCTTCAACGTCAACTGGTTCCGCACCGACGACCAGGGCAGCTTCATCTGGCCCGGCTTCGGCGACAACCTGCGGGTGCTGGAGTGGATCCTCAAGCGCTGCTTCGGCGAGGCGGAGGCCCAGGAGACCGCCATCGGCTGGGAGCCCAAGCCGGAGGACATCGACCTGGAGGATTCCGGCGTGGATCTGGACACCCTCAAGGGCCTGCTCAATGTGGACAAGTCCCTGTGGCAGGACGAGGTGAAGGGCATCCGGGAGTTCTACCAGAAGTTCGGCAGCAAGCTGCCCGGCAAGCTTTCTGAGGAGCTGGACGCCCTGGACGCCCGGCTGAAAAACTGACGCTCACACCCACAAAACCGCCGCCGAGGTTCCCCTCGGCGGCGGTTTCTTTTTCACGACGAAACGCACAGGCGAAATGCGCACTCTGTGGGGGGCGGGAGGCGTTTCGCCCGTGAGCCGGATCGTCCTTTGCGTCCCAAAGCCTTATGCTTCCGTATAGTTTATCGTTCCAACTGCTGCTATTTCGTCGGAAAGGGCGCTGGCGCTTATGCTGATATTCACTCCTTCGACCTCAAATCCAAGACTCCCCGCAATATTTTTATTGTGTACATATTGACTCTGGATCGTCGTGATATCGCCTCCCGGCGCACGCAGCATGGACCAACTCGATTTCGGCAGCAGCATAAAATTCGCGTCTCCCCGCAGGCCTGCCGCCACAGTGGGCGTACCCATCACACTATCTGTGTAATCAATATAGGCGTAGTACCCCAGGCCACCCTGAACCAAGTTTGCTGGGGCGTGCCAGGTTTTATAGGTGAACCAGCTGCCCAGGAACGGCAGCGCATAGTCATTCGCAACGAAGGAATCTTCTTTATATACGAACTTGTCCGCATCCCAGTTGACGGCAATGGAATCAACGTTCCGCACAAAAGGCATTTCCAGCCAATCATAATATATACTGACATCCACTGCCGTAATGTAAAGCTCACCCTCCTTTGTAGTGAGCACAAGAGAAAGCATCACGTCAAAGTCCAGGTCGGATGTTGGGATCGCCCCATTGGGCATCACCCCGCCGGGATCATCTCTGTGCTGTTCCAGACAGTAAAAATAGAGATTCTCCCGCTCAGCCCTCTCATACAGCGCGGCGACCTGCTGATCCATCAGCGTATCCAAATAGTCCATCGGATAATCACGCTGTACCAGGTGCTCCTTCATTTCCTCTATGTTTGCAGGGTTTGCTGCCTCCCCGGCGATTCCATTGGCAGATACTGGCAGGACACAGAGCAGGGTCAGCAAACTGACAGCCAAAAAGCAGCTTATCAGGCTTTTCATATCTTACCCACCTTTCTATCCACTCAATGCCTTTCTACGATCTAAAATAAGGTCTCCGTTTTTATGGCCTCACAGTTTCTTGTCCATGGGAATCGTCCCCTTCCGCTTTCAGAGGCACATTTATTTCCTATTTATAGGATATCCGATCTCTTGATTTTTGTCAACAGAGTATCCTCCCCCCGCATAGGATGGCGGGAAAGGAGGCATCCCCATGCCCATCATCTATCTCTCCCCCTCCACCCAGGAGAAGAATCTGTACGTCAACGGCGGCACCGAAGAGGATTGGATGAACCGCCTGGCCGACTTTATGGAGCCCTATCTCACCGCATCCGGCATCCGCTATGTCCGCAATACCCCGGACATGACGGCGGCCTCATCCATAAGGGCCTCCAACGCCGGGGATTACGACCTCCATCTGGCCCTCCACTCCAACGCCGCCCCCGAGGGCAGCTACGGCCAGGTGCGGGGGGTGCTGGTGTTTTACTACCCTGGCTCCGTCCAGGGCCAGCGGGCCGCCGGGCTGGTGGCCAACGGCCTGAAAACCATCTATCCTCTGCCCAACCTGGTGCGGGCCGAGCCCACCACCTCCATCGGGGAGGTGCGCCGGGTGCGGGCCCCGTCGGTGTTCCTGGAGCTGGGCTATCACGACAACCCCGACGACGCAGCCTGGGTCAAGAACAACCTGGACGCCATCGCCCGCAACATCGTCCTCTCCCTCACCGAATACTTCGGCCTGCCTTTTCTGGAGCCCCAGCCGCCCCGAAACGCCGTGGTGGACGTGTCCTGGGGATACCTGAACCTCCGGGACCGGCCCAGCACCGGCGCCCCCGTCCTGGCCAGGGCCTACGACGGCGCCCGTCTGACGGTGCTCAATCAGTGGCAGAACTGGTATGTGGTCCGCTTCGACGGCCTGACAGCCTGGGCCAATTCCGACTTCGTGACTCTTGTCTAAAAAAGCAGACCCATCAGTTCACAAATCGTTCACAATAAGTTCGGAAACGGTTCATCACTTTGCCGGGAAATCTGGTATCCTATGATTGTAGACAGGATACCAAAGATCAAAACTCTCTCTTTCCTCTCTCTTTTCCAAACGCAAGCACTGTCCACCCGCAGGGGGCAACCGCCTCCTGCGGGCGGGACAGACCACCCCCTCCCGCGCGCCCGTTCCGGGGCGCTTTTTTATTGCCCGGGCGGGCCGTCCCGCCGGCGGTTTCAGGAAATTTTACAAACTGCGCAAATTATGCTTGCATTTCCCCGCAAGCTGTGCTATCATAATTAAGCTGTCAGCGGGGGCGCTGATCCCCGGGTCCTGACACGCGGCTGTAGCTCAGTTGGATAGAGTGTTTGGCTACGAACCAAAAGGTCGGGGGTTCGAATCCCTTCAGCCGTACCA
>CALXEB010000054.1 GCA_944387215.1 uncultured Flavonifractor sp.
AACTTCTTGTCCAGCACCACGTTGCGGCCCTTGGGGCCCATGGTGATCTTCACGGTGTCGGCCAGCTGGTTGACGCCCCGCTCCAGCGCGTGGCGGGCCTCCTCGCCGTAGCAAATGATTTTAGCCATAACGCATTACCTCCAATGTTGAGTGTTCATAAGAACATGCCGGGCGGGCGCACACTGTGCGCCCCTACGGCGCATTATTCTACAATAGCGAGAATATCGTTCTGACGGACGATGGTGTACTCCTCGCCGTCCGCCCCGCAAAACTCCGTTTTGCGGGGACCCCTCAGGATTTCATCTGCGGCCGCCGGAAGTGAATTCCGCCGGCCTCCGGCGCTTATCGCGCCGCCCCGCCTGCGGCGGGGCCCCAAGGTGTCCGGCTTGCCTGGCCGGTCTGACGGGCCTTACTCGACGATGGCCAGGATATCGTTCTGACGGACGATGGTGTACTCCTCGCCGTCCACCTTGACCTCGGTGCCGGAGTACTTGCTGGTGATGACCTTGTCGCCCTTCTTCACGGTCATGGTGACCTCCTTGCCGTCCACCATGCCGCCGGGGCCCACCTCGATGACTTCGGCCACTTCGGGCTTCTCCTTGGCAGAGCCGGTGAGGATGATGCCGCTCTTGGTCTTCTCCTCGGCCTCCACCAGCTTGATGACCACACGGTCAGCCAGGGGTTTGAGTTTCATAGTTGGTTCCTCCTTGTATCATGAAATGGTTTAAACTGTTTCGGTGTGGTTAGCACTTATTTGATAGGAGTGCTAACCACGTGATAAATAATACCGCTGCTTGCTCAAAAAATCAACCCCCTTTTTTGAAAAAAGGAGGTTGATTTTTCAAAAATTCAAGTTTTGTTCACAAACTCAACGTCTGAGTGCTAAACCTTTCCCGCCGTTCCGGCCTCAGCGCCCCGGGGCGGGACGGCCTCTCCCTGCCGCCAGGAAACCCCGGCGGGATAGAAGAAGTTCACCTTCTTTTCCGACAGGCGCACCGTGAAGGACCGGGCGCGCATCACCTCGCCGTCCACCACGGCCACCAGCTCCTCCGGGGATGAGAAATCCACCCGGTCCCCGTGCCAGTCCCGGATGTACCTGGGGTGCTCCCGATACCGGCCGGAGGCGTAGGCCCCCACCAGGCGGCCGAAGGTGAACCGGCTGACCTTGGGCACCACCAGCATGTCCAGCACCCCGTCGTCAGGCTGCGCGTCCCCCACCGGCATGAAGCCGCCGCCGTAGTAGCGGCCGTTGCAGATGCAGATGATGGTGGTCTCCTCCTCCAGGTGATAGGGCCCCATATGCAGGACGGTGGGGCGGGTCAGCTTTCGGAAGAGCACGTTCACCAGCAGGGAGAGCACGTAGGCTCCCGTGCCGCTGACCAGGGGCAGGGCCTTGTACCGATGGACGCCGGCAGCCACCCGGGCGTCCACCCCGGCGCACACCACGCCGATGCCCAGCCGGCCGTTGCAGTCCATCAGGTCGAACTCCGCCTGGGGCCCGTCGGCCAGGGCGGCCAGGTCGGCAAAGCGGGCCCGGTCCCCGAATATGCGCAGAAAGTCGTTGCCCGTGCCCTTGGGCACATTGGTGACGGCGGCGTTGGGAAAGCCCGCCGCGCCGTTCACCGCCTCGTTGAGGGTGCCGTCCCCGCCGCAGGCGTAGATGCGCACCTGCTCCCCGGTCCCAGCGGCCTGGCGGGCCAGCCGCTCCACGTCGCCGGGCCGCTCCGCCACGGATACGGCATAGTCCCGCCCCGCCATGGCCGCCTCGATGCGGGCCCGGAGCTCCTCTGTGCTCCCCGCCCGGCCCGCATGAGGGTTGACGAGGAAAAGGTGGCGCATATCATCCCCCCCTTGGACAGCGTTCAGGAAACCCACGCGGGGGCGCGGCGCGCCCCCGGAACCTAACTCCAGAACTCCAGCCGCTGCTCCGCCCGGGCGATGCGGGCGGCCAGGGCGGCGGCCTCCGCCCGGGTCATGGTGCCCTGGGGGCGGAAGGTAAAGCTGCCGTCCACCCCGGAGAGCACCCCCCGCTCGTAGAGGGTATAGGCCGCCTCCGTCTCCGTCCCGCCGGGAGTCAGGTCGGGCACCGAGGCCCGCACCCGCTCCGGGTCGTTGAGGACCTCCATGTCCTCCACCGGGCTGACGGCGGCAAACACCTGGGCCATCTCCAGGCGGGTGATGGGGCGGGTATAGTCCGCCGCGGTGAACTGCCTGCTCTGGATGATGCCGCTGGCCAGGCAGTAGTTCACCGCCCCGGTGTACCAGTTTGGCCCGGTCTGGGCGGTCTTGTGGAAGCTGTCGTCCAGGTAGCGGCTCTCAATGGTGGCCGCCAGCTGGAGGGCCTCCGCCACGGTGATGGTGCCGGAGGGGTTGAACCGTCCGCCCCCCACGCCGGACACCAGGCCCACGTTATAGGCCACGTCCACCCACAGGGCGTACCACTCCCGCTGGGACACGTCGGTGAAGTTGGGCAGCCGCCCCCGGGTCAGGGGGAACTGAGCGGAGGGGGCCCCCCGCTCGGCCAGAATGGCGGGCAGCTCGAACACCGGGACCCGGGTGACGGTGCCGTCCTGCCGGGTGAGGGAGAGCACCTGGGTACCGCCCCGCTCCTCCAGGGCCACGCCGGCGTACTCCAGAGAATAGAGCACGCGGGTCTCTCCCCCCGCCCCGTCGGGCAGGGGCACGATGCTCACCACGCCCCAGTTCACCCCCTGCTGGGCGATGTACAGCCCGCAGTTGATGGGCAGCAGGGTATCGTAGGCCGGGGGGATGAGGTAGGCCCCGTCCTGCCGGATGACCCCCAGCTTGCCCCCCAGGTTCACCGCCGCCACCCCCAGCTGGAAGGAAACGATGCTGTCGTACTGCAGGGGGATGACCACCTCCCGCTGCCCGTTCACATAGCCCCACTTGCCGTCCAGCTCGCACTGGGCCAGGCCCTCGCTGTACCCCCACACCGTGGCCCCCTCCGGGGCGGCCAGGGCCGCGCCCGCCAGGGTCAGGCTCAGGGCCAGGGCGGCGGCCAGGGCGCGGATGCAGGTCCTTTTGGTTCTGTCTCTTTTCATTTCTTCACCATTCCATAGGTAAACAGGTCGCATTTCAGCATTCCGTTGTACAGCTTCCGGCGCTTGTCCGCCGGGCGGCCGAAGGTGCGCTCGAATTCCGTGTGGGAGGAGAGCACGGACACCTCCCACCCCTCCGGCAGGCCCCGCACCGCCTGGCCGAATGCCCGGTAGAGGCCCTCGGCCTCTTTTTTCTCCAGAATGCGCTCCCCATAGGGCGGGTTGGTCACGATCCGGCCGTGGGGCTCCCTTCGGTGGAAGGCGGCGGCGTCCGCCACGGCAAAGCACACCGTGTCCGCCACCCCCGCCTTCTCCGCGTTGGAGCGGGCGATGGCCACCGCTTTTGGGTCCACGTCCCCGCCCCAAATATCGTACGTCCCGCGGTATTCCCTGTCCACGGCCTCCTCCGCAGCCTCCAGCCACAGCCCGCTGTCCAGCCAGCGCCACTTTTGGGCGGAGAAGCTCCGATCCAGCCCGGGGGCGCGGTTCTTGGCAATGAGGGCGGCCTCGATGGGGATGGTGCCCGAGCCGCAGAAGGGGTCGCAGAAGGGGTCCTTCCCCCGGTAGCGGGAGAGGAGCGCCATGGCGGCGGCCAGGGTCTCCCGCAGGGGGGCGGCCACCCCCACCGCCCGATAACCCCGCTTGTGCAGGCCCGGCCCGGTGGTGTCCAGCATGAGGGTCACGTGGTCGTGCATGATGGAAAACTGGACCTGACAGAGCGCCCCGGTCTCCGGCAGGGTCTGAAGGCCGTACTTCTCCCCCAGCCGGGCGGCCACGGCCTTTTTCAGAATGGACTGGCAGGCGGGGACGGCGTGGAGCTGGGAATTGAGGGAGTGGCCCTTCACCGGGAAGGCGCCGTCCCTGGGGATAAAGCGCTCCCACGGCAGGGCGCGGCAGCCCTCGAAGAGGGCGTCGAAGTCGGCGGCTTCATACTCCCCCACCGCCAGCAGCACCCGCTCGCCGGTGCGCAGGTTCAGGTTGGCCCGGGGGATATCCCCCGGCTCGGCCTTACACCGCACCCGGCCGTTCTCTCCCCGCACCTCTGAAAGGCCCAGCCGCCGCAGCTCGTTGCCGCAGGGGCCCTCCAGGCCGAACAGCGTTGGGACGATCAGCTCCAGCTCTCCCGCCACGCGCGTACCTCCTCGTTCCTGTTCTCCCGGCCGGCCCTTCGGCCGCCGGCTCTTTCGCATTATGTAAAGTTTATAGCACCAGATATTACTTGTCAATAGGAAAGGGGCCGGATGTGCGCGCTCCGCCGCCCTCCGCTCCGGCCCTTACAGGAATTTTACCTGCTGGGCCAGAAACATCCTGTCGGTTCCGCTTTCTTTTTTCCGCGGGATATGGTAGGATGGAATCAGAAAGGAGGAGTGAACATGGCCATTCCCGGTATCATCTGGCTGATCGCCCTGGCCGCCCTGCTGATACTGGAGGCGGTCACGGTGGGGCTGGTGTGCCTGTGGTTCGCCGCCGGCGCCCTGTGCGCGCTGATCGTGTCCTTTTTTGTGGAGAACGTATGGGTGCAGCTGGCGGTGTTCCTGGCGGTGTCGTTGGCGTGCCTGCTGGCTCTGCGCCCTCTGGCGAAAAAATACGTAGACCCCCGCCGGGTGCCCACCAATGCCGACCGGGTGGTGGGCGCGGAGGGCGTGGTCACCGAGGCCATCGACAACCGGAAGGCCCAGGGCCAGGTGTCGGTGGACGGCGCCCCCTGGACTGCCCGTACCGATCCTGACGCGCCCCCCATCCCCGCCGGCACGGCGGTGCGGGTGCTGCGCATCGAGGGGGTAAAGCTCATCGTCTCCCCCATCCCCGCCGGCGCGGCCCCGGAGGCAGGCCGCTTCTAGGCCCAAGAGAGAAGAAGGAGGAATTGATATGCCGTTTTTCCTGCCCCGCTTTGAGATCGGTCCCATTCTGGTCGTCATCCTGGTGATCCTGGTCATCCTGGTGCTGGCTGCCAACCTGAAGGTGGTGCAGCAGTCCCGGGCCTACGTCATCGAGCGCCTGGGCGCTTTCCACGCCGTATGGGGGGTGGGCATCCACTTCAAGATCCCCTTCATCGAGCGGGTGGCCAAAAACGTCTCCCTGAAGGAGCAGGTGGTGGACTTTGCCCCCCAGCCCGTCATCACCAAGGACAACGTGACCATGCAGATCGACACGGTGCTCTACTTCCAGATCACCGACCCCAAGCTCTACGCCTATGGGGTGGAGAACCCCATGACCGCCATTGAGAACCTCACCGCCACCACCCTGCGCAACATCATCGGCGACCTGGAGCTGGACCAGTCCCTCACCAGCCGGGACCATATCAACACCAAAATGCGCGCCATCCTGGACGAGGCCACCGACCCCTGGGGCATCAAAGTCAACCGGGTGGAGCTGAAGAACATCATGCCGCCCCGGGACATCCAGGACTCCATGGAAAAACAGATGCGGGCCGAGCGGGAGCGGCGGGAGGCCATCCTCCAGGCCGAGGGCCAGAAGCAGAGCCAGATCCTGGTGGCCGAGGGCGAAAAGCAGTCTCTGATCCTTCGGGCAGACGCCGCCAAGCAGGCCGCCATCATGAAGGCCGAGGGCGAGGCCCAGGCCATCCTGAAGGTGCAGCAGGCCACCGCCGAGGCCCTCAAGCTCCTCAACGAGGCCGATCCCAGCGACGCTGTGCTGAAGATCAAGGCCCTGGAGGCCTTCCAGGCCGCCGCCAACGGCCAGGCCACCAAGCTCATCATCCCCAGCGAGATCCAGGCCCTGGCCGGCCTGTGCGCCTCCGCCAACGCCGCCTTCCAGACCGGCGGCGAGAAGCCGAAGGCATGATTTTCCGCAAAAGACCGTCGAAAAAGCGGCAAAGCCACTTTTTCGAGCAGGATGCAGGCCGCCGCGCGCAGGATTTGTCCGCTTCAGGCGGACAAATCCCACACTTGCGGCCTGAGCAGTGTTTTCCCCGAGGCGCATGTCCCCGGGGAAAACGGCTTTCCATTTTTTCGCGCCTGCGGGCGCGAACTCTGCGAGGCTTTTCGACATATTGGGAGCGCCTGTGCCGGACGGCACAGGCGCTCTCTTTATTCCTTGGAGATGGGGGGCGGCGTCACGGGCTTGTCGCTTTCCACATTGTCGAAATAGTCCTCATCCTGGAGCTCCGGCGTGCGGTGGCGGATGGCCTGGGTGAGCAGCGGGTAGAGGACGATGGCCAGCAGGCCGCCGGAAAAGCCGTTGTTATAGAGGTTGACGCCCTCTACCGGGGTCCCGGCGTGGAGGACCACAGAGGAGTGGAGGAACCCGGCCAGCAGCCCGCAGGGCCAGCCGAAATACCCCGCGATGGGGGCCAGCGTGGTGCCGAAGAGCAGGGCCAGCTGCACCGCCGGGTCGTTGATGCGCCAGTGGAGGAACACGCCGCCCAGCACCACACCGGCCATGATGGGGATGATGTTGCGCGCGTGCTTGCCATAGGCGGAAAAGCCCATGATGGCAAAGATCCCGCCCAGGGTGGGGCCGTTCAGGTCGCCGCCGGTGAAGAGGATGAACGACATGCCGATAAAGCCGTTGATCCCCATGTTGATCAGCACCGGCGCCGTGCCGAGCATGCGCAGGTAGTCGCTGGGGGCCCGGCCAGTGGTGAGCAGCAGGCGGCGGTACCCCGCCCAGGTGGCCCACAGGGGCCGGCCGCTGAACAGCACGCCGCACAGGATCAGCGTCAGGCACAGGATACTCAGGGCGATGCCCAGGGACTGGTTGTTGCCCGTAGACCAGTGGCTGGCCACTTTGGGGTCGGCCCCCATGGAGCTCATCACCGGCACGATGATCATGGCCAGGATCCCGCAGGCAAAGCCCATGTTGTAGAGGTTCATGCCGTTTTGGATCTTATAAGTATAGGCGGACAGCGGCGGCAGCACAAAGCCGATGAGCATGCCCACCGCGATGCCCCACCACAGGTTCCCGAAGCCGTTGTCCAGGGCGATGTAGGTGACCACCGGGGCCAGGGAGGTGGACAGCAGGGCCACAGAGACATATTTCCCGAAGGGCTCCCGCCGCACCTTGGCGTAGAGGAAGGTGCCGGCGATGATGGGCCAGATGTTGGCGATGTTCTTGCCGAACAGGGCAAAGCCCGCCATAAGCCCCAGCTGGACCACCGTAAAGCCGTTGGGGGACTCCTTGCAAAGCCAGAGCAGCCCCAGACTGATCAGGGTCACCAGCGCGGAATTGACGAAAGCCGCGCTCATGCCGGCGATCTTGATATAGTCTGTGATCAGCGCGTCCTCCATGAGGATGATGGTGCGGATACCCGGGATCACCTGGGCCGGATCCCCCAGGATCAGTCCCACCGCAGCCAGGAAGGCGCAGAAGCAGAGTGCCGCCGGGTACAGCTTTGCGTAACGCATACGATCCCCTTTCTCACCGTGGTGACATTGACGTCCGGCCTTCAGGCGCGGGCGCCGCTGAAATACTCTCTGGTCTGCCGGGCATTGTGCATGACTTCCGCCCGCAGCTCCTCCAGGCTGCCAAACTTCCGCTCGCCCCGCAGGCGCTTGTAAAACTCCATGCGGATGGTCTGGCCGTAGAGGTCCCCCTGGAAATCCAGGATATAGCCCTCCACCGTCACCTTGTCCCCGTCGTCTACCGTGGGGCGCACACCGATGTTGGTCACCGCCGGGCGGCTGTCGCCGTTTTCAAACCAGACCTTCGTGGCATACACCCCGTGGGCAGGCACCAGCACACCGGGCTGAAAGCGGAGGTTCACTGTGGGAAAGCCCAGGGTGGAACCCAGCTTTTTGCCGTGGGCCACCGTGTCGGTGAGGGTGTGGGGGTGGCCCAGAAACTGGTCGGCCAGTTCCATCTCCCCCTGGGCGATGAGGGTGCGGATGTAGGTGGAGGAGACGGTGATATGGTCCTTTTCCACCTTGGGGATGATATCGCAGCCCACGCCCAGCGCTCCGCACAGTTCCCGCAGCCGGTCCGGGTTGCCCTCCCCCTTGTAGCCGAAATGGAAATCGTGGCCCGCCACCAGGTGGACCGCCCCGTGCTCGGCCACCAGATAGTCGGTGACAAAATCCCGCCAGGGCATGTGCATCATCCGCTCGTCAAAATGGGCCACGATGACCTCTTTAATGCCGTAACACCGGCGCATGAGATCCGCCCGGTCCGTGGGGGAACTGAGCAGCGGCACCGCCGGGCTCTTCAGGATCAGGTTCTCCGGGTGGGTGTCGAAGGTCACCGCCGCCGGGACGGCGTCCAGCCGCTCCGCCATCTCCGCCACCCGCCGCAGCAGGGCCCCGTGGCCCAGGTGCACTCCGTCGAAGAAGCCCAGGGCTATGACCCGTTTTTCTGTCTGATTGTCAGGCTGCATGTTGCTACACCTCGAAAAAACTCTTGACGGCGGTCAGCTTGCGCCCCTCCACCCGGCCCAGGGCCAGGAAAGCCCCGTCCGCGCCGTACAGACGGTATTCCCCGTCCCCCGGCGCCGTGGGGAGGTCCAGCGCCGCACCGTTGCGTATTTTTTTCTCCGCCCGGAGGCTCCTGAGCGCCAGCATGGGCCGGCCTGCAAAGCAGGAATCCACCGGCATCAGCAGGGTGGCGGGGTCGGCGGCGGCCTGCGCCTGCTCCAGGGTGAACGCCCCTTCCAGGCCGTAGTCGCCCACCCGGGTCCGCCGCAGGGCGGACAGGCTGCCGCCGCAGCCCAGGGCGGCCCCGATGTCGTGGCATAGGGTCCGCACATAGGTGCCCTTGGAGCAGGTCACCTTCAGGTACCAGAGGTTTTCCCCCTGAGGAAAGCCCTCAGGCGCCGTGTCCAGTACCTCCAGGCCGCGGATAGTCACCGTCCTGGGGGCCCGCTCCACCTCTTTCCCCGACCGGGCCAACTCGTAAAGCTTTTTCCCCTTGATCTTGATGGCGGAGTACATGGGAGGGATCTGGCAAATCTGCCCCCGAAAGGCGGCCAGCGCCTCCTCCAGGGCGGCCCGGCCCACATTCACCGGCCGGGTCTCCACCACCTCGCCGGTGGCGTCCTGGGTGTTGGTGATCACACCCAGTTGTAAAGCGGCCAGATATTCCTTCTCGCCCTCCACGGCAAACTCCACCGCCCGGGTGGCCCGTCCTACGAACACCGGCAGCACGCCGGTGGCCATGGGGTCCAGGGTGCCGCCGTGGCCGATGCGCTTCTCATGAAAAACGCCCCGCAGTTTGGCGCACACATCCATGCTGGTCCAGCCGGAAGGTTTGTCAATGACAATCACGCCGTTAGCCATACCACGCCTCCCGTGCGCCAAACTCCGGCGCTTTTGCGCCGTACAAGCGTTTTGCCGTCGGCAAAACCTTGCCGCAGGCGGAATTCACTTCCGCCGAAGATGTCAAAAGCTCAGGGGCCCCCACTGATGCCCGCATCTGCGGGGCGCACACATCCATGCTGGTCCAGCCTTGCGGCTTGTCGATGACAATGATTCCGTTGGGCATAAGGGCCTCCTTTCTGGGTGGTGCGGGTGCGCGCTGCGCGCCCCTGCGGGTCGCGGGTGGGAAACGGCGGGCGGATGATATCCGCCCCTGCAGATGCGCGCCACGGGCGGGCAAACACAGAGGATGCTGTGTGTAGGGGCGGCCCCATGTGGCCGCCCGTTGGGCCGGGAAAGGGATATGGCCCCGGATGAACGTACCCCGTAGGGTGCGGCCTCCCGGACGCGCCGTCTCCGGCGTCCCTACCCCTCCGCTTCTACCTTATGGATGGCCTCCATAATGGCCTTTTCGGCCCCGGCCAGGTCCATGTCCACGGTGCAGCCGGCGGCGGCGGCGTGCCCGCCGCCGCCCAGCAGGGCGCACACACGGGTGGCGTTGAGCCCGGCGGAGGTGCGCACGGAGATCTTGCAGCTGCCCCCCTCCTGCTCCCGGATGGTGACCGAGGTCTCCACCCCCTCGATCTGGCCCAGGAAGGCGGCGATGTCCTCCATGTCCTCCTCGGTGGCCCCGGCCTCGTCCATGAGGGAGAGGGACACGGGGGCCACGGCGATCCTGCCGTCCTCATAGCGGTGCATCCGCTCGGTGATGAGCCGCTCCACCTGGAGGCGGGCCCAGCTCTTGGTGCGGAAGTGCCGCTTGTTCAGAGGGAAGAGCTCCAGCCCAGTGTCGATCAGCGCGGCGGCCACCCGGTGGCTGGCGGCGGTGGTGTTGCCGTACTGGAAGCAGCCGGTGTCGGTGGAGACCGCCACGTAGAGGGGGGCGGCCATGTCCGCCGTCACCGGGCCCAGCTCCTTTAAAACGTCGTAGATCAGTTCCCCGCAGGCGGCCCGGCCGGCGTCCAGGCAGGTCTGCCGGGCGAAAAATTCCTGGGAGGGGTGGTGGTCGAAGGCCAGGTCCACCCCCCGCTCCAACCAGGGCCTTCCCGCGTCGGTAAAAAGGCTCCGGGCGGCGATGTCCACGCTGACCACCGTGTCGGGCGCATAGCCCTCCGGGGCCAGCAGGCCCTCCAGATAGGGGGTAAACAGGTGGGTGGCCCCGGTGCCGGGGCAGATATGGGCGGTCTTTCCCAGGGCCCGCAGGCCCCGGCACAGCCCGGCGGCGCAGCCGATGGTGTCCCCGTCGGGGCGCTTGTGGGTGAGGATCAGGTAGCTGTCGCGCGCCCGCAGGAAGGCCGCGGCCTGCTGCACGGTGATGGTATTCATTCCTCGTCCTCCAGGCGGATGTGCTCGTTGGCCGGGTTGGCGGGCTTGACCACCTCCGGGTCCCGCAGCAGGCTCAGGATGTGGGCCCCCGCGCCGATGGAGTCGTCCTCCACGAACTGGAGCTCCGGGGTATACCGCAGCTGGAGGGCGCGGCCCAGCTCCCGCCGCAGGTAGCCGCCGGCGGACTTGAGGCCCTTGATCACTTCCTTCACGTCGCTGTGGTCCAGCACGCTGACATAAACCTTGGCATAGCGCAGGTCGGCGGTGGTATCCACCGCCGTGATGGATACCAGTCCGTGGACCCGGGGGTCCTTCACCGTGCGGATGAGGGCGGACAGCTCCCGCTGGATCTCCTCGTTAATGCGTCCGATGCGATTGCTGGGCATGGCGTTCATTTCTCCTTTTCAAAGGGCACCGGCCGGGCAAATTCCAGCCGGACCTCCTGTTTCTCCGCGTCTGTCTGGGAATAGGCGGTCAGGTCCAGGCCGATGAGGCCGAAGCCCTGCCGGCGGTAAAAGCTGATGGCGGGGTGGTTGCAGCTCTGTGTCTCCAGCACCAGGGCCCGGACTCCCGCCCGGCGGGCCTCCTCCTCCGCCCGCCCCATCAGGGCGGCCCCGATCCCCTGCCGGCGGTGGCCCTCCGCCACCCACAGGTTGGAGACGCGCATGCGGTTATTCCAGCCCTCACGGCTCAGTTCCAGGAAGCCCAGGACCCGGCCGTCCCCCTCCGCGGCGAACACCCTGGGGTCCTCCAGCCAGTCGGACAGGAGGACGTCGGTGAACTGCTTTGCCACCGGGGCGGGGAAAGGGGTCTTTTTCAGGGTCAGGGTCCAGCCCTCCGGGGTCTCCGTCAACACCGGGTCATAGTAAAAGGCGCTCTCATAGCGAAAGACCAGCTCTTTCCCCCGGACGGATTCCCCATCCACAGGAAGGATACGCACTTCCGGCAACGGCCCGCCCTCCTTACAGACGCACAGGCCCGCCCCCTCCTCAAATGACTTGGGGACGGAACGGGCCTGGATGGTTTTTTATCAAACCTCCCCCTGGGGGAAGGTGGCACGGCGAAGCCGTGACGGATGAGGGGAACGCCGCCCCTTCTAGCCGGGGTGGGCGGAATACGCTTCCTCTCCCCTCATCAGTCAGCCGTTCCGGCTGACAGCTTCCCCCAGGGGAAGCCATGTCTCCCAATGGCGGAACAGGCCGCCTGCTTACACCTCGATCTGCTCCATCTCGTCAGCACAAACTCCAGATCCCTCGCTTCGCCGCAGGCGGCAAAGCTCGCTCCTTCCGCTGTGCCTCCTCTCCGAACCAGACCCGCTTTGCTGGGCTCTGGTTCGGGTCCGCCTGCGGCGGCATTTATACCTCGATCTGCTCCATCAGGTAGGCCTCCACGATGTCGCCTTCCTTGATGTCCTGGAACTTCTCAAAGGTGATGCCGCA
>CALXEB010000055.1 GCA_944387215.1 uncultured Flavonifractor sp.
CCCCTTAAGGGGCTTCGTCCGTATCAGGCCCTTATAGGGCCTACTCAAGCCTCCGGCTTAGCCGGAGGTTTTGACTGCTGTTTACTGCGCGGGGACGCCCGGCTTGCAGAGCTGGGGGTCCAGCAGATGGGACAGGCGGCCGGCCAGATCTTCCGCCGGTTCACGCATGTCCCCGGAAAACCACTCGGCCATGACGCCGGCAATGGCGTGGGTGTAAAAGGCCGCCAGAAAGTCCCGCTCTCCGCCGGAGACGGGTATGTCCGCCGCGCATGCCTGCAGGCCGGAGCGCACCGCAGCCCGGGCCAGGGGGTGGAAGGGACAGTCCAGCAGGTGGTCCCGGCCGCCGGAGCGGTAGATATGGTAGATGACCATGTGCTCATCCTGAATATAGCGCAGGGAGGCCAGCAGCGCCTCCCGCCAGTCCTTCGCGCCTGACAGGGCCGCCTCGGCCTCGTGCTCCAGAAACCAGTGGAGCAGATCATAGATGTCCTGGAAGTGGTAATAGAAGGTCTGGCGGTTGACCTCGCAGTCCTCCACCAGTTCCTTGACGGTGATATCGTCCAGGAATTTTTTTTGGAGCAGCTTTTTCAGGGAGTTCGCCAAGGCGAGCTTGGTGCTGGGGGCCAAGGGCCTCACCTCCTTGGGGCACAGAGCGCGGCGATACAAAAATATTATATCACACGGGGCAAAGAAATTGCAATCCCGGCTCTGCCGTGCTGCGATACGTATACCCCTGTCCGATGTGCGCAATGTGCGCCAGGCCATCGGGAGCAACCAGGATATTATCAACCGGGCCAACCAGCGGATTGCACAGGATTTGCAAGCCAGACGCGAGGCTGTCAATCCTCTGCTCAGTCGGTTCCCCAGCGCTGATGAAATGATAGGCGAACAAACGGGGCGGGACAACCGGCTTGTGCTGCCCGGCGTTGACAGCGAAGGCATGGCGGGGTATGATGTGGATACTTCAAATAACCTGACAGGAGGTGCGGACAATGGCAGAGGAGCAGAGGCACTTACCGCCCGTGAAAGAACTTCTGGAGCAGATGTACGGGGTGGAGATCGAAGATCTCACACCAGAAGAGCGGGAACACATACACGAGCTTATGGAGGAAGCAAGGAACCGGCGGACTGGGCAGTCGGACACCTGATCAAATCTCCGACAAGTCCGGCTGGCAGGGCGCTTTCTTCTGCGCGTCAGTATGCTCCAGATGTATTTGTTGTGGATGATGCGGCTATAAAATCCAGGAACCAAAGCGCCTGGGCATTGACAAACGACGGGAAGATCTACATATCAGATTCTGTTCCCGAAGAGTTGGCAGATGTTGTCGGATATCACGAAGCCGTTCATGCGCTTAAGCAGCGCGGAAGCCGGCAGTACGATGACCTTGTAAACCGAATCGGAGAACAGTTAAGCTATGGAGAAAATGTAGATCAAGTTCTCGGAATTATACTCAAAAGTAGGCTTAAGGGAAAAAGCGTCCTTGATTTGACGTTTGATGAACTGAATACCGTATATGACGAGTTGAACGCTGTAATCTGGGGCTACCACAAGGCAGACCCGGAGAACGCGAGAGCACAGTTTGCCGGGATGTTCCGGGATTACGACGCCTATATCCGGGAGCTGGACGGCATCATGGAGAGTGCGGCGGCGGAACAAAGTTCGGTCAGCCCGGACAGCTCTGTGGGTGCGGCGCCGGCGGGGGTTGACGCTTACGGACGGCTTATCGGAAAATATGGGGCAATCGAGCCCGGCGAAAATCCCGCTCCCCATTCCTATGCTGTGGAGGTGCCGAGACAGACGACGGAAAACGACAGGGTATCGTTGAGTGCGCGGACAATTATGGAAGCGGCTGTTACGCCGGACGCTATGATACCAGATTTAGCACAAATGGTTGTGGATGGAAAATTCTCCAGAATTCCCGTCAGCAACAAAAAGAGTATCAGCAATGCGGAAACGAGAATTCGCCAGGTTGGGTATCAGAATGTGCTTATGTCCTGGACAAAGGATGTAAAAAACGGGAATGTGTCGGAACAGACTATGGCGATGGGCGCTGTGCTTTACAACAACGCCGCTACCGCCGGGGACGGAAAGACGGATCTTGATATCGCTGATGTGGCACGCCACATCAAAGGATGGTGCAGGGTTTTTGCGCGATTTCGCGCAAAAACCTTGCGGCTTTGTTCAGTACGCATTATAATAGCGTGACACAGGAAAACTGTCGGACAAAGGAGAATCGCTTCCATGACAATTCGATTCAGACCCCGGGGGGTCTGTTCCCAGGAGATGCAGATAGAGGTGGAGGACGGCGTGGTCCGCCGTATGGAGGTCACAGGGGGGTGCAGCGGAAACCTCCAGGGCATTTCCCGCCTGGTGGAGGGTATGCCGGTGGACGAGGTGATCCGCCGGCTGGAGGGAATCCGCTGCGGTTTCAAGCCCACCTCCTGCCCGGACCAGCTGGCCCGGGGGCTGAAAAAGCATGTCCGGGACGCCGGGAACTGAGGGGTACGGGGCCCTGGAGGCCCTTCCCCTGCCGCTGATCCAGTGGTACCGGGAGAACGCCCGGATCCTGCCCTGGCGCAGCGACCCCACGCCCTACCACGTGTGGGTCAGCGAGATCATGCTCCAGCAGACCCGGGTGGCGGCGGTGCTGGACTATTACCGGCGCTTCCTGGAGGAACTGCCCGACGTGGCCGCACTGGCGGCGGCGGAGGAGGACCGGCTCATGAAGCTGTGGCAGGGCCTGGGGTATTACAGCCGGGCCCGCAACCTCCAGAGGGCCGCCCGGCAGATCATGGAGGAGCACGGGGGCAGATTCCCCGACACCTATGAGGGCATCCGGGCCCTGGCCGGGGTAGGGGACTACACCGCCGGGGCCATCGCCTCCATCGCCTTCGGCCTGCCGGTGCCGGCGGTAGACGGCAACGTGCTGCGGGTAGTCAGCCGCATCACCGGGGACGGGAGCGACATCACCCGGCCGGAGACCAAGCGCCGTATGGGCCAGGCCCTGCGGCAGGTGATGCCCCTGGAGGCGCCGGGGGAGTTCAACCAGGCGCTGATGGAGTTGGGGGCCACGGTGTGCCTGCCCAACGGGGCGCCTTTGTGCGGGGAGTGTCCGGCGAAAGAGCTGTGCGCCGCCCGGCGGGAGAAGCGCACGGACCAACTGCCGGTGAAGCCGCCCAAGAAGGCCCGGCGGGTGGAGGAGCGGACGGTGTTCCTCATTTTTTACGAAAACAGGGTGGCCCTGCGGCGCAGGCCGGGCAGGGGCCTGCTGGCGGGGTTGTGGGAGTACCCCAACGAGCTCTCCCCCGCCCCCTGCCCGGTGGAGGCCGCCGCCCTGGCGGACGGGCCGGCGGGAAAGCACATCTTTACCCACATCGAGTGGCACATGACCTCCCGGCTGGTGGAGGCCGCCTCGGCGGCGCTGCCGGAGGGGTGGGTGTGGGCGGACAAGGCCGCCCTGGAGAGTGAATACGCCGTGCCCAACGCCTTTTCGGCCTTCCGAAGGGCGGTGGAGGCGCGGCTGGAAAGAGAAGGAGACGGGTTATGGCAAAGCTCTATTTTCGATATGGCGTGATGGGCTCCAGCAAGACGGCCAACGCCCTGATGGTGCGCTACAACTACGAGGAGCGGGGGCAGGACGCCCTGCTGGTGAAGCCCGCGGTGGACCAGCGGGACGGGGCCCGGTTCGTGGCCTCCCGGGCGGGGCTGAGCCACGACTGCGTCTATTTCTCCGACTTGATGGAGATGACTCCCCAGCAGCTCAAGCCCTATGCCTGCATCATCGTGGACGAGGCCCAGTTCCTCACCCGGGAGGAGGTGCGCTACCTCACCGACCTGGTGGACGACTGGAACATCCCGGTGATCTGCTACGGCCTGCGGGCCGACTTCAAGGGGGACCTGTTCCCCGGTTCGGCAGAGCTGCTGGCCACCGCCGACATCATCGAGGAGGTCAAGACCATCTGCTGGTGCGGTAAGAAAGCGGTGTGCAACGCCCGGTTTGACGAGCACGGCCGCGTCCTCAAGGAGGGCGAGCAGGTGGTGCTGGGGGCCAACGACCAGTACATCGGCCTGTGCCGCAAGCACTGGAAAGAGGGAAACCTGGGGCCCAAAGCTTAGAGTTTTTAGAATAGGGAAAATGATAAGGAAGTGCGCACAGTGAGGATAGAGGGCTGGGAAATCGTAGTTGGGGATTCACGGATTCATGTCGTTCTTGCCTTACTTGTGATTTTTGGGATAGCATGGATTATTGGAAGGATAACCGCAACAAGGAATGCAAATCGTGCAAATAAGAAGTGGTTTACTAAATATCGTTCCGATTTAATTTCGCTTGTGGAAGAGAAACAGCAGCAATATCCTTGGATGGCCCAGCAGTTCGCAGATTTATTGTATATGCTGGATATGGATGTGGCAAGAGAACTGGAATATAAAAAGCACCCGGCAATTAAAGCCGCAGAGCAGGTTTCAAATATAGCCAAGGAAAAAAGAAGCATTCAAAAGACATTAAAAATGCTCGAATACCAAGTGGAGTTCTATGAGAGTGCCTTTCCTTGGCTTGAGGAGTTTAAAGAAGTTGATCCCAAAGAAGCATGGGACTATGCAAAAGGGATTGAGGATAAAGAATCTGAATATGAGCGTTTGAGAGATTGGCTTTCCCCAGAAGAATATCAAAAACTCCCGAACGTTCAGAAATATCAACTTGCACTAGACCGCTATCAAAAACGAACAAAAAGCAAGTGGGAGATTGGCACCGATTTTGAGCGGTACATAGGATACAAGTTGGAGATGAAGGGGTATAAAGTAAAATATCAGGGCGCTTTATTGGGTTTTGAAGATATGGGCCGAGATTTAGTTGCAATATCAGATAAAAGAATATTAGTGGTACAATGCAAGCGGTGGGCAAGGGAGAAAACAATTCACGAAAAGCACATTTTTCAACTCTATGGGAGCGTGGTGTTACTTTCGTGCCAAGATCCAAAAAACAATTATGAAGGGGTCTTTGTTACCACAACAGTTTTATCTGATATTGCAAAGCAATGTGCAGACTATTTAGGCATTAGGTATTACGAAATGTGTGAAGTCAATAAATATCCGATGATAAAGTGTAATATTAGCAAGGGCGGAGAAAAAATATATCACCTTCCATTTGATCAACAGTATGACAGGGTTGAAATTTCTACAAAAAAAGATGGAGCGCAATATGTTTATACAGTAGAGCAGGCGGAGAATTTAGGATTCCGACGGGCCTGTAAATGGAACCCCAGTAAGGAACGAAAATGAAATTTTTAGGAAATAGAAGAAGCATTATATTTCAATTTTGCCTGTAAGGGCCGCCATATATGGCGGCCCTTACAGGACATCGGAGGCAACAACGTGATTTGCAATTTGTGCCCCCGGATGTGCGGGGCGGTGCGGACGGAGCGGGAGGGGCAGGGCTTCTGCCGGATGCCAGAGGAACCGGTGGTGGCCCGGGCGGCCCTCCACCGCTGGGAGGAGCCCCCCATCTCGGGCACCCGGGGGGCGGGGACGATCTTCTTTTCCGGCTGCTCCCTGGCCTGCGTGTTCTGCCAGAACGAGGCCATCAGCCAGCGGGATTTCGGAAGGCCCGTCACCGCTGCCCGCCTGCGGGAGATCTGCTTTGAACTGATCGACCAGGGGGCCCACAACATCGACCTGGTGAACCCCACCCACTTCGCCCACGCGGCAGCCCGGGCCCTGGCGGAGCCCCTGCCGGTGCCGGTGGTGTGGAACTCGGGCGGGTACGACCGGGTGGAAACCCTGCAGGTGCTGGAGGGGAAGATCCAGATCTATCTGCCCGATCTGAAATATGTCACCCCGGAATACGCCGGGCGATACTCAGGGGCGGAGGACTACCCGGAGGCCGCGAAGGCGGCCATCCTGGAGATGTACCGGCAGACGGGGCCCTGCGTATACGACGGAGAGGGCCTGCTGAGGCGGGGGGTGGTCATCCGCCACCTGCTCCTGCCCGGGAAGCTGGCGGAGGCCAAGCGGGTGATGGACTGGGCGGCGGAACAGTTCCCGCCGGGGGCGGTGCTCTTCTCCCTCATGAGCCAGTATATCCCCTGGGGGCGGGCGGCGGAGGTCCCGGAGCTTAACCGCCGTGTGCGGCCCTCGGAGGCCCGGGCGGCGGCGGAATATATGGCCGCCCTGGGGCTGGAGGGGTTCACCCAGGAGCCCGGCGCGGCCGAGGCGGAGTATATCCCGCCCTTTGATCTGACGGGCGTGTGAAAAGAGCCGGCCTTCCGAACGGAAGGCCGGCCTTTTCTGTTTTTCTATCTTCTTCTCCGGCCGGTATAGCGGGAGCGGCCGCCGCTGTATGCCCGGCCGTACCGCCGCCGGCGGCCGCCGAAAAGGAAGTGCCGCACCAGCAGCACCGCCACGGCCACCGCGATGACCACCAGGAGGATGCGCACCCACAGCTGGCCGAAGAATTTCTCCAGCCGGTCCAGCCGGTAGAGCCACTCGTCCCGCTCCACGGAGATGCTGGCCACCAGGGGCAGGGTGCCGTACTCCTTGCCGTTGAAGGAGACGGTGATGGTGCCCAGCTGCTGGCCCTTCTCCACCGGGGCCTCCACGCTCTCGGCGTTGCGGGTGACGGAGTATGTAAAGCTCTCCGGGCCCACGTCGCGGGGCAGCAGGGCCTCGATCTCCCCCTGGGGCTCCAGGGTGACGTAGTTGGTGTCCTTGCCCAGGGTGACCGCTACCTCGGGGATGTCCCGCTTGGTGCCGTCCAGCATGACCTGGCGGGTGAAGTTGTTGAAGCCCCAGTCGAACAGGCGGATGGTCTCGTCAAAGTAGATAAAGCCGTCGCTGCCGGTGGTATTGGGCTCCCGCTCGCAGCCCAGCACCACGGAGATGAGATTCCGATCCTCCTTGGTGGCCGAGGCGGCCAGGCAGTAGCCCGCCTCCGGGGTGGAGCCGGTCTTGATGCCGGTGGCGTACTGGTAGAGGTAGCCGAACACCCGGAAGTTGGAGATGAGGGCGTTGGTGGAGCGGACGATGCGGGGCTCTTCATGCATGTTGGTGGCGGGCATGGTGTAGTTCAGGGAGGAGACGATGGTGCGGAAGGTCTCGTACTGCATGGCCTCCCTGCACATCAGGTAGATGTCCCAGGCGGAGGTGTAGTGGTTGTCGTCGTGGTAGCCGTGGGTGTTGGCAAAGTGGGTGTCCTCCATGCCCAGCTCGGCGGCCCGCTGGTTCATCAGCTCCACGAAGGAGGCCACATCTCCGCTCACCGCCTCGGCCAGCACGTTGCACGCCTCGTTGGCGGAGGGGATGAGGGCGGCGTACAAAAGGTCGATGATGCGGATCTCCTCCCCCGCCTTGATGTCGGCGGTGGAGGCGTTTTCCCCGATGCCGGTGTGGAGAGCCTGGCTGGCGGTGACGGTCTGCTCCAGGGTCAGCTCACCCCGGTCCACCGCCTCCAGGGTGAGCAGGCAGGTCATCACCTTGGTGATGGAGGCGGGGTAGCGCTGCTCGTGGGGGTTCTTTTCATAGAGCACCTCCCCGGTGTCCGGGTCCACCAGCAGGGCCGCGGCGGCGTTTACGTCCATGGCGTCCAGGATGGCGCTGCCGCTGCCGCTCTCCGCCGCCCGGGCCGCGGGGGCCGTCAGGGGCAGGACCAGGAGCAGGGAAAGAAAAAGAGAGAGGAAGGCAGATTTTTTCATAGGAAACTCCCACCAAGTGTGTTATAATGTCTCCGTATCCAGCGTTCGGAGCGGACTGCTTGCCCACATTATAGCAGACCCGGGGCCGGGGCGCAACGGGAGGGGCGGTTACAAAAAATGAAAATTTCCAAGCTGGAATGGGCCGCCCTGCTGCTGGCGGCGGCTTTCCTGGCCTTTGCGGCGGGCTGGTTCCTGCGGGACTCCGCCCAGGCCGGACCCATGCAGGTGCGCACGGAGCGCACCCTGGTCCAGGAAACGCCCCTGGTCCTGCCAGCGCCCACCCCGGCGCAGGAGGAGCTGAGCAAGGAGGAGGCCCTGGCCGCCGCCGGCGGGCGGATCGACATCAACGCCGCCGGAGTGGACGAGCTCATGCTCCTGCCCGGCATCGGGGAGAAGCGGGCGGAGGACATCATCGCCTACCGCCGGGCCAACGGCCCCTTCCGCATCCCGGAGGAGCTCACCGAGGTGCCCGGCATCGGCGAGGGGATCCTGGCCGGACTGATCGACTATGTGACCGTGGGGGAGGAGACCCAATGAAAATACTGGTAGTGGACGACGAGCGGGTGCTGGTGAAGGGCATCAAGTTCAACCTGGAGAGCGAGGGCTACCAGGTGGAGGCCGCCTACGACGGAGAGGCCGCCGTGGACCTGGCCCGCACCGGCAATTTCGACCTGATCATCCTGGACCTGATGATGCCCCGGATCGACGGGCTCCAGGCCTGCATGCGCATCCGGGAGTTTTCCAACGTGCCCGTCATCATGCTCACCGCCCGCAGCGAGGACGCGGACAAGCTGGTGGGCTTCGAGTGCGGGGCGGACGACTATATCACCAAGCCCTTCAACATCCTGGAGCTCAAGGCCCGTGTGCGGGCCCTGCTGCGCCGGGCGGGCATGGCCGCCCAGCGCAGCGGCGCGGGGGCCAGGCTCACCATGGGCCACATCGTCCTGGACCCGGACGCCCGGGCCGCCTGGAAGGACGGGCAGAGCGTGGACCTCACCGCCAAGGAGTTCGATCTGATGGAGCTGCTCATGCGCAACCCCAACCGGGTGTACTCCCGGGAGAACCTGCTCAACGTGGTGTGGGGCTATGAGTACGCCGGGGACTACCGCACGGTGGACGTCCACGTCCGCCGCCTGCGGGAGAAGCTGGAGCTGGACCCGGCCAACCCGGAGTACATCCTCACCAAGTGGGGCGTGGGGTATTATCTGAAGGGGAATTAAAGCCGTAGGGCGCGGCCTTTCGGACGCGCCGCGATGACACATCGGGCGGAGACGGCGCGTCAAGGATGCCGCGCCTGCAAAACCAATTCCTCACTCATACGAAAGGCGGTGAGCCTGTGCCGCAATCAAAACGCATCCCGTTCTGGCGCTCCCTGCGGACCAAGTTCGCCATGACCTATCTCATCATCGTGGCCGCGGTGCTGGTGCTGCTCAACACCTACCCGGTACTGGTATCCCAGAACCTGGCCTATCGGTCCAAGCAGACCTCCATGCTCAACCAGGCCTCTGTGCTGGCCTCCGCCCTGGCCACCGGGCCGGAGGCCCTCACCGCCGAGGGCGCCGCCCGGACGGTGGAGCTGCTGCTGGGCAGCCTGGGGGCCACCCGGGTGGTGGTCACCGACCCCGCCGGACGGGTGCTGTGCGACGTGGAGGAGGGCAGCCAGCGCACCGATACCGAGGGCCGCCTGGCCCTGTTCTGGGAGGTGGTCACCGCCCTGCGGGGCAACAACGCCTTCCGCTCCGATTATCTGGACGGCGCCTTTTACAGCCGGGCCGCCGTCCCCGTCACATACCGCTCCATGACCCAGGGGGCGGTGTACCTCTATGAGTACGACGCCGAGCAGGGGGCCATGCTCCAGGGCATCCAGCGCAACCTGCGCACCATCTCTCTGGTCATCGCCCTGGTGACCCTGGCCATGGGCGTGGTGTTCTCCCAGACCCTCACCCGGCGCATCGCCCGGCTGCTGGGGGCCATCCGCACCGTGCGGGAGGGGGAGTACAGCCACCGGGTGTCCGTCCGGGGGGGCGACGAGCTCAGCCGCCTGGCCGACGAGTTCAACGAGCTCACCGGCCGCCTCCAGACCACGGAGGAGGTACGCCGCCGCTTTGTCTCCGACGCCTCCCACGAGCTCAAGACCCCCCTGGCCTCCATCCGCCTGCTCACCGACTCCATCCTCCAGGCCGACCACATGGACGTGGACACCGCCCGGGAGTTTCTGACCGACATCGGCGACGAGGCCGAGCGCCTGACCCGTATCACCGAAAAGCTGCTCACCCTCACCCGGCTGGATACCGCCCGGGACGTGCAGACCGTGCCGGTGGAGGTGGCCCCGGTGGCCCGCCGGGTGGAGCACATGCTCGCCCCCCTGGCCCGGGCGGCGGAGGTGAGCCTGGAGCTGGACCTGGAGGAGGGGTGCGTCATCTCCTCCACGGAGGACGACCTGTACCGGGTGATCTACAACCTGACGGAAAACGCGGTGAAATACAACCTGCCCGGCGGGAAGGTGTGGGTCACCCTCCGATCCGACGGGGACTGGGTGACCCTGACGGTGGAGGACACCGGCGTGGGCATTCCCGAGGCCGACCTGCCCAAGATCTTCGACCGCTTTTACCGCGTGGACAAGGCCCGCTCCCGGGCCGCCGGCGGCACCGGCCTGGGCCTGTCCATCGTGCGGGACACGGTGCGCCAGCACGGCGGCGCCGTCTCTGCCCGCCGGCGGGAGCCGGAGGGCACCTGCTTTACCGTGCGCTTCCCGCGGCTGAGCGGAGAGGAGGGCGGAACATGAAAAAACGGCTTTTGCACCTGGCCCCCGCCGCCCTGGCCCTGGCCGCCCTCTGGGGCTGCGCCGCCGGGGGCAGCGGCCCGGAGGACGGGGCCTATCGGATCTGGTTTTCCGCCCTGGACGACCGCTCCGCCCGGGTGGCGGTGGGCTATGAGCTCAGGCAGCTGCCGGAGGATCTGCCCCCGGTGGAGGCCCTGATGGACGAGCTGTTGGCCGGGCCGGAGGGGCAGGAGCTGACCTCGCCCTTTCCCTCCGGCGCCCGCCTGCTGGACTGGAGCCTGGAGGCCGGGGAGCTGCATCTGGACCTGTCCGGGCAGTACGGCGGCCTGACGGGGGTGGACCTGACGGTGGCTGACGCCTGCCTGGCCCTCACCCTCTCCCAGGCCCCCGGCGTGGAGACGGTGTACGTCACTGTGGAGGGGGGCGAGATCCCCTACCGCCCCATCCAGGACCTGGGCGCGGGGGACGTCCTCTTCCCCGGCGAAACGGCCCCGCCCGCGGAGGAGAGCCCTTCGTAGAGGCGGCCTACAGCCGGCCGATCCCACGCCGGCAGCGGGAAAGGGGCGGACGCCATATCCGCGTGCGCGCGGCGGCCCCGCCGGGTCGCTCTTGACAAGCGCACTTCATCCATGTAATCTAAAAAAGACCCCAAACTTGAAAGGAAGGACCTGCCCATGAGCCAGCAGCGCATCAGTACCCAGTGCCTCCACGCGGGCTATACCCCCGGCAACGGGGAGCCCCGCAACATCCCCATCATCCAGTCCACCACCTTTCGCTATGCCACCGGCGAGGCCATGGGCGCGCTGTTTGACCTGGAGGCTTCCGGCTATTTCTATACCCGCCTGCAAAACCCCACCAACGACCACGTGGCCGCCAAGATCTGCGCCCTGGAGGGGGGTACGGCGGCCATGCTCACCGCCTCGGGGCAGGCGGCGTCCTTCTATTCCATTTTCAACATCGTCTCCTGCGGGGAGCACGTGGTGTGCTCGGCCTCCATCTACGGCGGCACCTACAACCTCTTTGCCGTAACCATGCGCCGCATGGGCATCGACTTCACCTTCGTGGACCCCGACTGCACGGAGGCCGAGCTGGAGGCCGCCTTCCGGCCGGAGACCAGGGCGGTGTTCGGCGAGACCATCGCCAACCCGGCCCTGACGGTGCTGGACATCGAGAAGTTTGCCAGGGCCGCCCACGCCCACGGCGTGCCCCTCATCGTGGACAACACCTTCGCCACCCCGGTGAACTGCCGCCCCTTTGAGTGGGGGGCCGACATCGTCACCCACTCCACCACCAAGTACATGGACGGCCACGCCAACGCCGTGGGCGGCGCCATCGTGGACAGCGG
>CALXEB010000056.1 GCA_944387215.1 uncultured Flavonifractor sp.
CCGTTCACCGGGTTGACGCCCTTCACGCCGTCCAGGCACACGCCGGTCTTTTCCTTGTTGAGCTCCGTGCGCTCCAGATCGCTCTTGGAGGCGGCGGCGGCCTGATAGGCCGTCACGTCGGCGGCGTTGGTCAGCAGGCCGGCCTCCAGCCACTTTTTGACCAGCTCATGCTCGGGGGAGAGGACCATATAGGTGGCGCCGAAGAGGGTGTCCGGCCGGGTGGTGAACACCACGATGTCCTCCCCGGTGGTGGCCTTGAAGGTGACCTCCGCGCCGGTGGAGCGGCCGATCCAGTTCTTCTGCTGGATCTTCACCCGCTCGATGAAGTCCAGGTCGTCCAGGTCGTCGATAAGCCGCTGGGCGTAGGCGGTGATCTTCAGCATCCACTGGGATTTCTCCTTGCGGACCACCGGGGCGCCGCACCGCTCGCACACGCCCTCCACCACTTCCTCGTTGGCCAGCACGCACTTGCAGGAGGTGCACCAGTTCACGGGCATGGTGGTCTTGTAGGCCAGGCCGTGCTTGTAGAGCTGGAGGAAGATCCACTGGGTCCACTTGTAGTAGCTGGGGTCGGTGGTGTTGATGACCCGGTCCCAGTCGAAGGAGTAGCCCAGCATATGCAGCTGCCGGGTGAAGTTCTCAATGTTGTCGTGGGTCACCTTGGCCGGGTGGATGTGGTTTTTGATGGCGTAGTTCTCCGTGGGCAGGCCGAAGGCGTCGTACCCCATGGGGAAGAGGACGTTGTACCCATCCATGCGGCGCTTGCGGGCCACCACGTCCATGGCGGTGTAGGGCCGGGTGTGGCCCACGTGGAGACCCTGGCCGGAGGGGTAAGGGAACTCCACCAGGGCGTAGAACTTGGGCTTGTCGCTGTGGTTCTCGCAGCGGAAGGTCTTCTCCTCCGCCCATTTCTTCTGCCACTTGGGCTCGATGGCGGCAAAATCGTACTTCAAATCTCTCACGCTTTCCTATGATCTGTGGGTACGGCCCCAGGCCGTATGCAATCCATGACATTATATCGGAAAAGCAGCCTGATTGCAAGTGTCCCGGCGCAAAAAGGCGCGCCCGCCGGTACCCCGGCGGGCGCGCATGGCCATTTCGGTTCAGTTCTCCGTCAGTACGCCGGTCAGGTCCACGGGAGTGGCGTCGCTCCAGAGGCGCTCCAGGTCATAAAATTTTCTGGCCTCGTCGTTGAAGATGTGGACCACCACGGAGGAGAAGTCCAGCAGCACCCAGGTGCCGCCCCGGTGGCCCTCGATGTGGTGGGGGGGCTCGCCGGCGTCCTTCAGGGCCTTCTCGCAAGCGTCGGACAGGGCCTTGATCTGGGTGGTGGAGGAGGCGGAGCACAGGACGAAGTAGTCGGCCAGGGTGGTCAGCTTCCCGGTCTCCAGGCACTTGATGTCCTGGCCCTTTTTGCTGTCCAAGGCCTTCACGGCAGTGAGGGCGATCTCTTTTGGGGTCATTTACAGCTCTCCTTTACGCCACGGGCTCCATGCCCGGGCCGTATTCGATGTCACTGGGGGTATCCGCCGGCGTGGGGGCGGGGGTAGATGTGGCCGCCGGGGGGGTGGGAGTGGCCGCCGGGGTTGGCTCCGCCGTGGGAACAGGGCTCTCCCCCGCCGGGGTCTCACCAGGGGTGGGCTCGGGAGAGGGCGAGGCGCTCTCCGCCGGGGCGGTGCTCTCCCCGGGCGCGGGGCTGGCCGACGGGCTCTCTCCGGGCAGGGCGCTCTCCCCGGGGGCGGGGGTGGCGCTGACCTCTGGCTCCGCGCTCTCCTGGGGCTTCGGGGTGCTGGAGGGGCGGGTCTGGTTGGCCCGGGTGTCCTCCACTACGCCCCGGGTGGAAGAGAGGGTCCCGTCGGAATTTACCGACATCAGGTCCAGCTCCTCCAGCTGGATGTCCTCCAGATAGGGATTGAAGTAGGTGTTCACCATCTCCAGCATCTCGTCCGCGACGGGCGTCACATAGGACTGGTTATTGCCGTAAGTGCGGCTGTATACATAGACGCCCTGGTTGGGCATGGTCATAAAGTTCACGTTTTCCATGCTCAGCCCGCCCACAATGGCCTGCTGGGCAAACCAGGCCATGTTGTTCATGGTCAGGTTTTCGCTGGTGGTCACGTTGTCCATGAATATGCCCACCATGCGGGGGATGGTGGAGATGCTGATGCTGCTCAGGCACTTTTCGATGACCGCGTTCAGGAACGCCTGCTGGGTCTCCACACGGCCCAGGTCCCCGTTGGGGTAGCCGCCGTAGACCACGTTGTGGCCGTTGACCATCCTGTTGTTGTGCCGCCAGCGGAGCAGCTGCATGGCCTTGTCGCCGTCCAGCTCCTGATAACCGGCGTCCAGGTGGATCCACAGCTCCTGGTCGGGGTCCTCGTAGTCCATGTCATAGGGCACGTCGAAATACACCCCGTCGATGGCGTCCACCAATTCGCCCACCGCATCCCACTCCACCACCACGGTGTAGTCCGGCTGGAAGCCGATGAGGTAGGAGACCTCCTCCCGGAGGAACTCTATGCCGTCCTTGTCATAGTAGCCGGCGTAGTTGTACACGGAGTTGATGCGCTTGATGTCCCAGGGGACGTTCACCATGGTGTCCCGGGGAATGGACATGACGTTAAGCTGCTGGTTGGGCACGTCGTAGGCCACGATCATGATGGTGTCGGTGTTGCCGCCGCCGCCGGTGTCCCGGCCCACCAGCATGAAGGTGTAAAATTCATCCTTGCGGTCGCCGTACAGGCGGGGGCCCTCCCCGAAGTCGTAGCTCGCCTCCCCGCTCTCCGTGGGCGGCGGCGTGACGCCGGGGGTCTCCGGCTTGACCACCAGCAGCTTATAGGCCACAGCCACCACAATAATTATCGCCGCGATCACGGTCAGGACGATCCACAAAATGCGCAGCGCCTTCTGCTGCCGGGTCAGCTGAGACCAGGGGTGTCTGTTCTTCCCGGGGCGGGGCGCTTTGGGCTTCTTTTCCAGCCGGGCGCCGCCCTGGGTGCTCTTTCTGTGCTCTGAGTCCATGCTGTTAAGGTTCCTTTCCGATTGGTCTGCTCCTCAGCCAGTCCCTCGCCTTCACCGTGTTGGGATGCACCGGCAGGCCGCGCTGATGCATCTCCTCGATGCTCATCTCGCAGCCCAGACACACCGCGGCGTCCAGATCCTCGTAGGCCAGCTTCCGCAGGCGCTCCACCCCGGGGAAGTCCCGGGTGGGCTCCATGTAGTCGGCGATATAGAGGATCTTTTCCAGCAGGGTCATGTCCGCCCTGGCGGTGGTGTGCCAGAAAATGGCGCTGTACATGTCGTCGCTCACCCCATACACGTCCCGGGCCACACACGCGCCCGTCTTGGCGTGAAGGAGCTTCACCGCCTGCCGCTCCAAATCATCCAGTACGATACCATATTTCGCGCACAATTGCAACTGTTCTTCCATGGTCAGGTACTTGGTGCAGTCGTGGAGGATGGCCGAGCGGCGGGCCTTCTCCTCGTCGGCCCCCCAGCGGCGGGCCAGGCGGGCCGCCTCCTCCTCCGTGCCCTGGACGTGGGCGATGCGCTTGGCCCTTATCATGGAGTAGGAGCAGGCCCGCAGCTCCCGGTCGGGCAGGTGCTTTAAGTCCCAGTGCACGCCGTAGAGGCCGCGGCGGATGATATAGCCGTACACCGCCGGGGCCAGGCAGTCCTGCCCCTCCCCCTTGGCCAGCAGCGCCCGCAGCTGGGTGGAGGACACCTCCACCACATGGGGCAGGCGGAGCACCCGGGTGGCCGCCCCGAAGTCCTTTTCCAGGCGGGCGGCCTGGGCGTCCAGGGCCGCCAGGCTGTCGGAGGCCGCCCGGGCGAAGGTGCACACCCCGGCCAGGGCGGTGATGACCTCCGGTTCCCGCCACTGGTGGAGGGTGAGGAACATGTCCGTCCCCATGAGCAGCCACAGCCGGGCGTCGGGGTACTGCCGCCGGAGCTGGCGCAGGGTGTCGGCGGTGTAGCTCTTGCCGGGGCGGGCGATCTCCATGTCGCTCACGTCCACCTGCCCGGGCAGAAGCAGGCTGTCTGCGGCCAGCTGCGTCATGGCCAGCCGCTCTGCCGGGCCGGGGGAGCCGGCGGGCAGGGCCTTGTGGGGCGGCGCGGCCGCCGGGACGAAGCGCAGCTCGTCCAGCTCCAGCGCCTCCAGGGCGAACCGGGCCGCCGCCAGGTGCCCCAGGTGGGGCGGGTTGAAGGTGCCGCCGTAGATACCCAGCTTCATGGTGTGCCCCTCCTGACTTTGTTATGCCTTCCGCTTTTTGTCGGATACCAGCACGATCTTGTCCTTTTTGTCCTTCTTATGAGTTGGACGGTAGAGCACGAATTTTGTTCCAATGACCTGCACCACCTGGCTGCGGGTGCGCTGGGCCAGCTCCTCCGCCGCCTCCCGGGCGGAGAGCAGGGAGTTTTCCAGCACCCTGCCCTTGATGAGCTCCCGGGCCTCCAGGGCGTCGTCGGCCTGCTTTGCCAGGTTGTCGCCGATGCCCTCCTTGCCCACGTGGAGGATGGTGTCGATGCCGTTGGCCAGGCCCCGCAGCTGGGCGCGCTGCTTGCTTGTCAAATCTTCCATGGATCGGTCTCCTTCTATTTACCTTCCCCTGGGGGAAGGCGTTCATTTTTTCAGATAAACCTCCAGCTTCTCCCGGAAGGCCCGCAGGGCCGCGCCCCGGTGGGAGACGGCGTTCTTCTCCTCCGGGGTGAGCTGGGCGAAGGTCTTTTTCAGGCCGGGGAGGAAGAACACCGGGTCATAGCCGAAGCCGCCCTCCCCCATGGGGGCGTAGGCGATGGTGCCGGGGCACTCCCCCCGGGCCTCCACCCTGTCCCCGTTGGGGAAGCAGCAGCAGATGGCGGAGACGAACTTCCCCCGCCGGTCCAGCTGGCCCCGCAGGTTCTCCAGCAGGAGCCGATAGCGGCCCGCGTCGTCCAGCTCCGGCCCGCCGTAGCGGGCGGAGTACACGCCGGGGGCGCCGCCCAGGGCGTCCACGCACAGCCCCGAGTCGTCGGCGATGGCGGGCAGGCCGGAGGCCTCCATCACCGCGTGGGCCTTCAGAAAGGCGTTTTCCTCGAAGGTGGTCCCGGTCTCCTCCACGTCCACGTCCACGCCCACGTCGGACTCCAGCACCACCTCCACCCCCAGCTGGGAGAGGATGTCCCGCATCTCCACCAGCTTATGGGCGTTCTTGCTGGCCAGTACCAGTTTCATACCGTTCAACCTCCCAGCGCCTGTCTCTGGATCGCCTGCAGCTGCCGGATGCCCTTCACGCACAGGTCCACCAGGGCCCGCTGCTCCTCCACCGTAAAGGGCCGGCCCTCGCCGGTGCCCTGGAGCTCCACCAGCTCCCCCTCCCCGGTCATGACACAGTTCAGGTCCACCTGGGCGGAGGAGTCCTCCTCATAGCACAGGTCCAGCAGGGGCTCCTCCCCCACGATGCCGGCGGACACCGCCGCCACGCAGGTCTTCAGGGGCATCTCCGGCAGCACGCCGTCGGCCACCAGCTTGTACAGGGCCAGGCTCAGGGCCACAAAGCCGCCGGTGACGCTGGCGGTACGGGTGCCCCCGTCCCCCTGAAGCACGTCGCAGTCCACGGTGATGGTGCGCTCCCCCAGCTTCTTCATGTCCACGCAGGCCCGGAGGGAGCGGCCGATGAGCCGCTGGATCTCCGCCGAGCGGGGGGAGAGCTTCAGCTTGGAGATGTCCCGCCGGCTCCGCTCCCGGTTGGCCCGGGGGAGCATGGAGTACTCGGCGGTGACCCAGCCCGTCCCCTCCGGCACGTGGCGGGGAGCCCCCTCCTCCACGCTGGCGCAGCAGAGCACATGGGTGTTGCCGCAGCGGATCAGGCAGGAGCCCTCCGCAAATTTGTTGATGTTCGGAATGATCTCCACGGGCCGCAGCTCATCCGCCGCCCGGCCGTCGATTCTGGCCATGTCAAAAACCTCCAAATGCGGGCCGATGTGGGCATCGGCCCCTACTGTGAAACGGGCTTCTCTGCCGCGGGCCGATGTGGGCATCGGCCCCTGCTGTGAAACGGGCTTCTCTGCCGCGGGCCGATGTGGGCATCGGCCCCTACGGCGGGCCGGCGAAAGCGCCGGACCCTGCAATTAAATCAGTGCCTCCACAAATTTCTCCGCCTCGAAGGGCATCAGGTCGTCCACGCCCTCCCCCACGCCGATGAACTTCACCGGCACCTGGAGCTCCTGGGCGATGGCGATGACGATGCCGCCCTTGGCCGATCCGTCCAGCTTGGTGAGCACGATGCCGGTGATGCCGGCGGCCTCCTTGAACTGCCGGGCCTGGATCAGGCCGTTCTGGCCGGTGGTGGCGTCCAGCACCAGCAGGGTCTCCCTGTCGCAGCCGGGCAGCTCCCGGTCGATGACCCGGGAGATCTTGTTCAGCTCGTTCATCAGGTTCTGCTTGTTGTGCAGCCGGCCGGCGGTGTCCACCAGCACCGCGTCGGCGTTCCGGGCCTTGGCGGCGGTGAGGGCGTCGAACACCACGGCGGCGGGGTCGGCCCCCTCGTGCTGGCGCACCAGCTCCACCCCCGCCCGCTGGCTCCAGATCTCCAGCTGGTCGGCGGCGGCGGCCCGGAAGGTGTCCCCCGCGGCCATGAGCACCCGCCTGCCCTCCCCCTTCAGCCTGGCGGCCAGCTTGCCGATGGTGGTGGTCTTGCCCACCCCGTTCACCCCGATGAACAGGGCCACGGAGGGGGTGGTGTCCAGCTTCAGGGCCGGGTCGCCCACCTGGAGCATCTCCGTGAGGATGGCCCGCAGGCAGGCCCGGGCCCCCTCCATGTCGCGGATCTTCTCCCCGCGCACCCGCTCCCGCAGCGCCTCCACCGCCTTCATCGTGGCATCCACCCCCATGTCCGCCAGGATCAGGGTCTCCTCCAGCTCGTCGTAGAAGTCGTCGTTGAGTTCCCCGGCGAAGAGTTGGTCGAAGGAGTGGCCGATGTTCTCCCGGGTGCGGGTGAGCCCCGCCCTGATTTTTTCAAAAAAGCCCATGGGTGTCGTTTCCTTTCCTCAGGTATGGTATTCATCCTCCGCCCAGCGGAGGGGGTTGGCTTCGATATAATTCCAACGGAGCAGAAAATCGTTGTCGTCCCGGATGATGTGGTCGTGATAGGAGGCCTGCCAGAGGGGGCGGCCCTGCGTCCCGTTACATCGGTTCCACCGTCTAGTTGTCAGCGATTTGAATACCCGCATAATATCTGCTATTCCTGGATCTCTCCCATCCGTAGGGCGGGGGCTCGCCCCCGCCGCCCCCAGGGAGAGAAGAAGGTGAATGTGGTTTGGCATGATTACGGATGCCTCCACCCGTACTCTGGGAAACCGTTTGGGCAGATTCGTCAGCTCCTCCGCCGCAATCCGGCCGGCCGGAAGGAGACGGACTTCGGCGGGGGCAAGCCCCCGCCCTACGATCTCACTCAGAACCAAAGCCCGGTTTCTGGTGCAGATGGTCAGAAAATACACGCCGTCCTGTCCATAATCATACCCCGGCAGACGCGGATGCTTCCGCTTCGGGTACTCCATCCCCGTCACTCCCGCTCGCCCAGGGCGCGGCCGCAGTGGGGGCAGTAGTTCACATCTTCCCGGCCCAGAAGTTTGCGGCAGCCGGGGCAGCGCCAGAAAATTACCAACACGATGGTCCCGGCCAGCATCAGGCCGCCGCCCACAAACAGCAGCGGCACCCATAGGAGCAGCATATCTACCAGGTATAGGCATACGCCGGAAATCATCAGCCAGATCGCCAGCCTTCTCCCCCCGTGGGCCGTCATATCCCCCATCTCCCCTCCGTCACTTGATGTGCAGCTCCTTCTCCACGTCGTTCAGGTTGATGGTCAGCAGGCGGCTGACCCCCTGCTCCTGCATGGTGACGCCGTAGAGCACGTCGGCCTCCGCCCCGCACAGCGTCCGCTGTGCGGGGACCCCTTGATTGCACTCAAATCGCCGGAAATGAATTCCGTCGATTTCAAGGTTTTGCCCACGGGCAAAACGCTTGACGGCGTATGCGCCGGGCCCGCCGGAGGCGGGCATCGTCGGCCGACGTCCTCTTCGGCGTCACTTGATGTGCAGCTCCTTCTCCACGTCGTTCAGGTTGATGGTCAGCAGACGGCTGACCCCCTGCTCCTGCATGGTGACGCCGTAGAGCACGTCGGCCTCCTCCATGGTGCCGCGGCGGTGGGTGATGACGATGAACTGGGTCTTCTCGGACATCTGACGCATATAGCGGGCAAAACGCACCACGTTCACGTCGTCCAGGGCGGCCTCGATCTCGTCCATGACGCAGAAGGGGGTGGGCCTCACCTTGAGAATGGCAAAGTAGAGGGCGATGGCCACGAAGGCCTTCTCCCCGCCGGACAGCAGGGAGAGCACCTTCAGAGCCTTGCCCGGAGGCTGGACCCTGATCTCGATGCCGCAGCTCAGAATGTCCTCCGGGTCCTCCAGCTCCAGGGTGGCCTTGCCGCCGCCGAAGAGCTCCTGGAAGGTGTGCTGGAAGGCCTCGTTGATGATGGCGAACTGCTGGCTGAAGATGTTCTTCATCTCGGCGGTGATGCCGGAAATGATCTCCTCCAGCTCCTTCTTGGAGCGGGTCACGTCGTCCCGCTGGTCGGTGAGGTAGGTGTACCGCTCGTTCACCCGCTGGAACTCGTCGATGGCGTCCAGGTTGATGTTGCCCAGGGCGGAGATGGCCCGTTTCAGCTCCCCCACCCGGCGCTGGGCGCGGGGGACGCTCTCCAGCTCCACCCGCTGGGCCCGGGCGGCCTCGTGGGAGAGCTCGTAGGTCTCCCACAGCTTGTCCAGCAGATTTTTCTCCTCCAGGGCGGCGGCGGACTTCTTCTGTTCCAGGATGGAGACCTCCCGCTCCAGGCGGATACGCTCGTCGTTCTTCTCCCGGGCCTGCTTGTCCGCCCGGTTGCGCTGGGCCTCCAGGGCCAGCTTTTCCTCGTTGAGCCGCCCCGCCGCGGCCTGGCGCTCCTCCGCCTCCCGGCGGACAGCCTGGAGCTGGCGCTCCTTCTCGCCGATCTCAGCCTCCAGGCCGGCGTTTTTCTCCAGATAGCCGTCCAGCAGGCGCTGGCGCTCGGCCCTGTCGCCGCGCAGGTCCTGCCGCAGGGATTCCAGCTCCGCCAGGGACTTTTCCGAGGTCTGCCGCTCGGCCTCCAGGGCGGCCAGGCGGACATTCAGCTCCGCGATGGCCTCCCCGATGGCGCCGGTGCGGGCCTGGAGATCGGTCTGGCCCTTGGCCTTGCCCTCGGCCTCCGCCCGCAGGGCGGCGGCCGAGCCCTCCAGCGCCTCGATGCGCTGCCGGGCGGCCTGGGTGTCCGCCTCGGTCTGGGCGGAGCGGGCCTGGAGCCCCTCCAGCTCGGCCTTCTGCCCCTCCCGCTGGCGCTCCAGTTCGGCCAGCTGGCTCTCCAGGTGGCCCAGGCGCTCGCCCAGCTGGAGTATGCTGTCCTCATGCTGGCGCTGCTGGCCCTGCGCGGTCTCCATCTGGTATTCGGCGGCGGCGGCCTCCCGCCCGGCCTCCTCCGCGGCCTTGTCCGCGGCGGCGCGCTGCTCCGTCAGGGCGGCGTGCTGCTGACCCAGCCGCTCCAGCTCGTTGGCCCGGCTGAGGATGCCCGCGCTGCGGGAGGCAGAGCCGCCGGTCATGGAGCCGCCGGGGTTGAGGACCTGGCCGTCCAGGGTAACGATCCTGAAGCGGTAGCCGTACTTCCGGGCCATGGAGATGGCCCGGTCCAGATCCTCGGCCACCACCGTGCGGCCCAGCAGGTTGGAAAAGACCTTTTCATACCTGGGGTCGAACTCGATGAGCCCGTCCCCCAGGCCCACGAAGCCGGGCTCCCGCTCCACCCCATGGTCGCGGAACTCGCTGGGGCGGATGGAGGTGAGGGGCAGGAAAGTGCTCCGGCCCCCGTCCCGGCGCTTGAGAAACTGGATGGCGGCCTTGCCGTCGGCTTCGGAATCCACCACGATGTGCTGCATGGCGCCGCCCAGGGCGGTCTCAATGGCCACGGCGTAGGCGTCGGGCACATGGAGCAGGCCGGCCACCGGGCCGTGGACGCCCCGGAGCTGGCCCCGCCTGGCCTCCCCCATCACCAGCTTGACCGCCTTGGAGTAGCCCTCGTACATCTTTTCCATCTCGGAGAGCATATGGATGCGGGACTGCAGGGCGTTTTCCTCCATCTGGAACTTGACCTGCCGCTCCTGCGTCTCTTTGGCCTTTTTCCGGCGGGACTCCAGGCGCAGCGCGTAGCCGTTGATGACGTTCTGAAGGGAGTCCCGCTCCTCCCGGGCCCGGTCCAGGGCATCGGCCGCCTCCTGCCGGGCGGCGCGGGCGGCGGCCAGGCGCTCCTCCCCGGCGGAGAGTTCCTGCCGGAGGCTCTCGTCCCGGTCCAGCAGCTCCTGGGCGGCGGCAGCCAGGGCGGAGAGCAGGGCCTTGGCGTCGGCGGCGGAGGCGTGTTCCACCGCCTCCTTCCGCCGCAGCTCCTCCAGCTCGGCGGCCAGGGTGCCGGCGGAGCGGGCGGCCTCGTCGGCCTGAGCCTGCCTGGCGGCCAGCTCCTCCCGCAGGGCCTCGTCCTGGGCCTGCAGCTCCTCCAGCCGCGCCCTGCGCTGGGCGATCTGGGCGGAGACGGAGCCCGCCCGTCCCTCCTGCTGCTCCAGCTCCCGCTGGACCCGCTCGCGGTTTTCCAGGTTGTTCCGGATGTTGGCCTTGAGCACGGCGATGTCGTTTTCCAGCCCGCTGGCGTCGGCCTGCCGCTGCATCATCTGAAAACGGATGCCCTCGGCCTCCACGTCCTTGTCCCGCATCTGGGCGGCGTAGTCCTCCGCAGCGGCGTAGAGGGCGTCCACCTCCCGCTGGACCTCGTCCTTCTGGCGGGCGGCGGCTTCAAAGTCAGCGGCGGTCTTGATGGCCCCCGCCCGGAGCTTTTCCAGCTGTTCCAGCCACAGGGAGATCTCCAGGCCCCGCAGCTCGTCCCGCAGCACCAGGAACTTTTTCGCCTTCTCGCTCTGGGTCCGCAGGGGCTCCACCTGCAGCTCCAGCTCGTCGATCTTGTCGGTGATGCGCACCAGGTTCTCCTGGGTGCGCTCCAGCTTGCGCTCGGCCTCCTCCTTCCGGTGGCGGAAGCGGGAGATGCCGGCGGCCTCCTCAAAGACCTCCCGGCGGTCGGCGCTCTTGACGGACAATATCTCGTCGATGCGGCCCTGGCCGATGATGGAATAGCCCTCCCGGCCCAGGCCGGTGTCCATGAACAGCTCGTTGACGTCCTTGAGCCGGACGGAGCGGCGGTTGATGTAATACTCGCTCTCCCCCGAGCGGTAGTACCGCCGGGTGACCATGACCTCGCTCTCCTCCAGCGGGAAGATGTGGTCGGTGTTGTCCAGCACCAGGGAGACCTCGGCAAAGCCCTGCTGCCGGCGCACCGCCGTGCCGCCGAAGATCACGTCCTCCATCTTGCCGCCCCGGAGGGCCTTGGTGGACTGCTCCCCCATGACCCAGCGGATGGCGTCGGAGATATTCGATTTTCCGCTGCCGTTGGGACCAACGATAGCGGTGATGTCCTCCCCGAAGGAGAGGACCGTTTTATCCGGGAATGATTTGAATCCCTGGATCTCCAGCGCTTTTAAATACAAGGCGGCACCTCGCAACACATATACTTCTGAATAAAGTATTATATCAAGGAATGAAGGCTATTGCAAATCCTTTTGCCCCCGAAGTCAAAACCTCCGGCTAAGCCGGAGGCTTGAGTAGGCCCTATAAGGGCCTGATACGGACGAAGCCCCTTAAGGGG
>CALXEB010000057.1 GCA_944387215.1 uncultured Flavonifractor sp.
TCCGGAGACCCTGGACACCCTGGACGACAAAACCTTCGCCGACGGCATGGCGGAGGTGGTGAAGTACGGCTGCATCCAGGACGCGGCCTTCTTCCGCTTCCTGGAGGAGCGGCCCTCCCGGGCGGCGTTGATGGCGGAAATAGAACACATTTTGTATACCTGCTGCGACATTAAACGAGGCGTAGTGGAGCGGGACGAGCGGGACACCGGGGAGCGGATGCTCCTCAACTTCGGCCACACCCTGGGCCACGCCTACGAGCTGGCGGGACATTACGAGACCTGGACCCACGGCCAGGCGGTGGCCGCCGGCATGTGCGCCGCCGCCAGGCTGGGGGTGCGGCTGGGGGTGACCCCGGCGGAGACGCCGGCGCGGCTGGAGCAGACCCTGGCCGCCCTGGGCCTGCCCACCCATATCAGCTGCTCGGCAGAGGAGTACGCCGCCGCCGTCGGGCTGGACAAGAAGGGGACGGGGGCGGACATTTCCGTCATCCTGCTGGAGGAGCTGGGCCGGGCCGTTCCCCATAAAATGCCCAAGGCGGAGCTGCTGGCGGAGCTGGAGGGACTGGCATGAACGTGACCATCACGCCCACCTTACTGAAAGGGACCATCACGCCGCCCCCCTCCAAAAGCCAGGCCCACCGGGTCCTGATCGCCGCCGCCCTTGCCGGCGGGGGGACCAGCGTCATCCGTAATTTGGCGCCCTCCCAGGACATCCTGGCCACCCGCCGGTGCCTGACCGCCCTGGGGGCCCAAATCGACGAGGCGGGGCCCGGCGCCGTCCGGGTCCGGGGCCTGGGCGGGGCGATCGCGGAGGCGGGGCCCGCCCCCGTCCTGGACTGCGGGGAGAGCGGCTCCACCCTGCGCTTTCTCATCCCGGTGGCCCTGCTGGTGAACGGGGCGGCCTCCTTCACCGGCCACGGCCGGCTGATGGAGCGGCCCATGAAGCCCTACGAGGACCTGTTCCGGGAGAGGGGGATCGCCTGGAGGCTGGAGGACGGCGTGCTCACCGTGGACGGCGGCCGGGGGCGCGGCCGGCCGGCCCTGGAGCCGGGGGAGTACCGCCTGCCCGGCAACGTGTCCAGCCAGTTCTTCTCCGGCCTGCTCTTCACCCTGCCCCTGCTGAAGGGGGACTCCCTGCTGGTGAGCACCACGCCCCTGGAGAGCGTGGGCTATGTGAACATGACCCGGCAGGCCATGGAGGCCTTCGGCGTGGAGACCCGGTGGACGAAAGAGGGCATTTTCATCCCCGGCAATCAGACCTACCGCCCGGCGGAGCGCACCGTGGAGGCCGACTGGTCCCAGGCCGCCTTCTGGTACGCGGCGGCGGGGACGGGCAGCGACGTGGCCGTCACCGGCATGGACGAGGGATCCGTCCAGGGGGACAGGGTCATCCTGGACTGGGGCCGGATGATCCGGGACGAGCCCATGCCCGGCGGGGCAAAGGGGCTTATCTGGGGAAGGGCGGGGAGCGGGTCTGCCGCGCCGCCTCCGCAGGACGGCCCCCGGCGGTACGCCGTGAGCATCGACGTGTCCCACGCCCCGGACCTGGTACCCCCGGCGGCGGCCTGGGGGGCCCTGACTCCGGGGTGCGACCTGTACCTGAAAAACGCCGCCCGGCTGCGGATGAAGGAGAGCGACCGGCTCTCCACCGTGACGGAGGCGCTCACCGCCCTGGGGGCGGAGGTCATTGAGGAGCCGGACCGGCTCATCATCCGGGGGCGGGAGACCCTCCCCGGCGGGGCGACGGTGGACAGCCGTAACGACCACCGCATCGCCATGATGGCCGCCATCGCCGCCGCCCGGTGCGAAAGACCGGTGACGGTGGCGGGGGCGGAGTGCGTGGCCAAGTCCTACCCCAACTTCTGGGAGGACTACGAGAAGCTGGGCGGGCGGATCGTCCGCCGGGAGGGATAGCCTGTGGAGCTGGCAGTCAAGACCTTTCAGGAGCTGACGGCAGACGAGCTCTACGAGCTGCTCCGCCTGCGCGCGGAGGTGTTCGTGGTGGAGCAGACGTGCGTCTACCAGGACCTGGACGGGAAGGACCGGGCGGCCCTCCACCTGCTCCTGCGGGAGGGGGAAACCCTCCAGGCCTATGCCCGGGTGCTGCCCGCCGGGACGGCCTTCCCCACGGCGGGGCTGGGCCGGGTGTGTACCCGCAGCCGGGGCCGGGGGCTGGGCCGGGCCGTGGTGGCGGCGGGCATCCGGGCCGCCCGGGAGAAGCTGGGGGCGGAGGAGATCACCATCGAGGCCCAGAGCTATGTGCGGGGCCTCTACGAGGGCTTCGGCTTCCGCCAGAGCTCGGAGGAGTTCCTGGAGGACGGCATCCCCCACATTCAAATGAAGTGGAAGTTGCAGGCGGATGGGCAGCGTCCGCCGATTGGAGGAGAACCCGTATGAGGCACATGATTTTCGGCGAGTCCCACGGCCCGGCCATCGGCGTGGTGGTGGAGGGGGTGCCCGCCGGCCTGGCGCTGGACCTGGAGGCGGTGCAGCGGGAACTGGACCGGCGCAGGCCCGGCCAGGGTCCCACCACCACCGCCCGGAAGGAGAGCGATCTGGTGGAAGTGCTCTCCGGCGTGTTCCAGGGGAAGACCACCGGCGCCCCCCTGGCCATGGTGATCCGGAACACCGACCAGAAGTCCGGGGACTATGAGAACCTCCGCTTCACCCCCCGGCCCAGCCACGGGGACTACGCCGGCTTTATTAAAAGCGGCGGCTACCTGGACTGGCGGGGCGGCGGCCACTTCTCCGGCCGGCTCACCGCCCCCCTGGTGGCCGCCGGGGCGGTGGCCAAGCAGGTGCTGGCCGGCCAGGGCGTGCGGGTGGGGGCCCACATCAGCTCCATCTACGGCATCCTGGACGCCTCCTGGGAGACGGAGGAGGAGCTGCTGGCCGTGGCCGCCAAGCCCTTCCCCGTGCTGGACGACGGCAAGGGGGAGGAGATGCGCCAGGCCATCCTCCAGGCCAAAAGCGAGCGGGACAGCGTGGGGGGCGCCGTGGAGTGCGCCGTGTTCGGCCTGCCCGCCGGGCTGGGGAGTCCCGACTTCGGCTGCAACGTGGAGGGCATATTCGCCCAGTACCTCTTCGCCGTCCCCGCCGTCAAGGGGGTGGACTTCGGGGCCGGGGCGGCCTTCTCCCTCATGCGGGGCAGCGAGGCCAACGACCCCTTTGCGGTGAAGGACGGGAAGGTGGTCACCGCCACCAACCACGCCGGGGGGATCAACGGCGGCATCACCAACGGCATGCCGGTGGTGTTTGAGGCCACCTTCCGCCCCACCGCCTCCATCGCCCTGCCCCAGCAGAGCGTGGACCTGCGCACCGGGGAGGAGACGGAAATTGAAATCCACGGCCGCCACGCCCCCTGCATCGTCCCCCGGGCCGTGCCGGCCATCGAGGCGGCGGCGGCCCTGGCGGCCTGCCAGGTGCTGGGGATCTGAGCGCCGCCGCCTCGAGCGAGCGGGAGCGAGCCGCCGCGAAAGCGGCGTACAAGCGTTTTGCCGGAGGCAAAACCTTGCCGCAGGCGGGATTCACTCCCGCCGAGGGAGATTGAATGGGGCCCCCAAACGCGCGCAGCGCGCTTTGGGGATGCGGCGGCGGCCCTGGCGACGTGCCAGGCTTTAGGGATATAGAGCAGTGAATAGTGAACAGTAGGGGCGGGTCCCAGACCCGCCCGCCGAGGCAGAGGCGCATGACGGCAGGAGACCGCAGGGGCGGGACGTCCCGCAGCAAGGAGTGATACCCATGGACGAGCTGGAGCAATACCGCCGGGAGATCGACCGCATCGACGCCGAGCTGGTCAGGTGCTTCCTGGAGCGGATGGACGTGACCCAAAAGGTGGGGTCATACAAACAGGCCAGGGGCCTGCCGGTGCTGGACGCGGCCCGGGAGCGCCGGGTGGTGGACGCCCGGGCCGCCATGACCGCCGATCCGGCCCGCAAGGCCGACGTGGCCGCCCTCTACGAGTGCATCATGGGCCTGTCCCGCCGGCAGCAGCGGCAGCTGGTGGCCGAGGGGGCGGGCGATTCGGGCTACGCCGCCTTTGCCGCCGCCCTGGCCGGCCGGCGGGAGCCGGTGGAGCGCCCCCGGGTGGTCTACCAGGGGGAGCCGGGCTGCTTCAGCGAGGCGGCGGCGGCGGATTTCTTCGGCCCGGCGGCGGACAGCCGGGGCCTGCCCTGGTTCCCCGACGTGTTCGCCGCCCTGGAGCGGGGGGAGGCCGACTACGCCGTCCTGCCGGTGGAGAACTCCTCCACCGGGTCCATCCGCCAGGTGTACGATCTGCTGGCCCAGTACAACTATTATATCGTGGGGGAGTGCCAGGAGAAGGTGGAGCACTGCCTCATGGCCCTGCCGGGGGTGGAGCTGGGGGAGATCCGGACCGTCTGCTCCCACGAGCAGGGGCTCATGCAGTGCGAGAAGTACCTGGACGGGCACCGGGACTGGAAGCGGGTGCCCACCCTGGACACCGCCGGGGCCGCCAAGCTGGTGGCCCGGACCGGGGACCGCACCGCCGCGGCCATCGGCCCCCGCCGGGCCGCCGGGATCTACGGCCTGCACATCCTGGCCGAGGCCATCAATTATAACTCCATGAACCACACCCGGTTCGTGGTGGTCTCCCCCCGGCTGGAGCTGCGGCCGGGCCGGGACAAAATCAGCGCCGTGTTCCGCCTGCCCCACCAGAGCGGGTCCCTGCACAGCATCCTCACCGTCTTTGCCGTCCAGGGGCTCAACCTGCTGAAAATTGAGTCCCGGCCCATCCCCGGCCGGGGGTGGGAGTACCTGTTTTTCCTGGACTTCACCGGCGACGTGCTCGCCCCGGAGCTGGACGGAGTGCTCCACGAGCTGGGGCAGCTGGCGGCGGAGTTCCGCATCCTGGGCAACTTCAAGGGGTGTGAGCCGTGAAGAACCTGGTCCTCATCGGCATGATGGGCTGCGGCAAGTCCACGGTGGGAAAGCTGCTGGCCCGCAGGCTGGGCCGGGAGTTCGTGGACACCGACCAGTACATCGAGGCGGACACCGGCCGCACCGTCCCGGACATCTTCGCCCGGGAGGGGGAGGCGGCCTTCCGGGACCTGGAGCGGCGGGCGGCGGAAGCGCTGGCCCGGCGGAGCGGCCTGGTCATCGCCTGCGGCGGCGGGCTGCCCACCCGGGCGGAGGCCATCGCCCCCCTGAAGGCGGGCGGCACGGTGATCTTCCTCCGCCGCGACCCGGGGGAGATCTACGACAAGGTGTCCATGGGCGGCCGCCCGCTGGGGCAAGAGGGCCGGGCGGCCTTCCTGGCCCGGTACGCCCTGCGGGAGCCCGTCTACCAGCGCTGGGCCGACCTGGCGGTGGACGTACAGCCCACCCCGGTGGAGACCGTAAAAAAGATCCTGGAGGTGCTCAAGCTGTGAAATTCCTCATTCTCAACGGACCCAACCTGAATCTGCTGGGCAGTCGGGAGCCGGGCGTGTACGGCCCGGAGAGCTACGAGGGGCTGTGCCGCCGGGTGCGGGATTTTGCCGCCGCCCACGGCGCTTCGGCGGACTGCTTCCAGTCCAACCGTGAGGGGGCCCTGATCGACGCCATCCACGCCGCCCGGGGGACCTATGACGCCATCGTCTTCAACCCCGGGGCCTTCACCCACTACTCCTACGCCCTGCTGGACGCATTGAAGGCGGTGGACGTGCCCTGCATCGAGGTCCACATATCCAACGTCCACCAGCGGGAGGAGTTCCGCCACAAGAGCGTCACCGCCCCCGCCTGCGTGGGCCAGATCTGCGGCCTGGGCCTCTACGGCTACGAGGCCGCCATGGGCTATTTCCTCGCCCGGGAGGAACCGGGCGGAAAGACCCTGTGACCGAAGGCCGGCCCCGCCGGCCGCCTGAGTTTACCGTGAACGACAAGGAGCTGCCTCCATGAAACGTATTACCATCCCCCATATCGGCATGCGGGTGGTCAAGACCGCCGTGGCGGTGGTGCTGTCCTATCTGGTGTTCGTCCCCTTCCACCTGCTCTACCGGGAGGAGCTGGGGGGCGTGCTGGGCCAGCTGGGGCCGCTGTACGCCTGCATCGCCAGCATCATCTGCGTCCAGTCCACCCTGGGCCAGACCGTCCAGCTGGGGATCTCCCGCCTCATCGGCATCGGGGTGGGGGGCGTGCTGGGCACCGCCACCCTGCTGCTGGGCCCGGCCCTGGACGACCCCTGGATCAAAGCCCCGGTGCTGGGGCTGGTGTGCGTGGCGGGGGTGTGGCTCTGCCTGCTGTTCAGGCGGCCGGGGGCCTGCGTCATGGCCTGTATCCTGCCCTGCGTCATCCTCATCACCGGGGTCACCGGGGCCACCCGGTACCACTACGCCATCGCCCGCATCCTGGAGACGGTGGTGGGCCTGCTCATCGCCCTGGCGGTGAACGCCGCCCTCCCCGACCACCGGCCCGAGCCGGAAGAGGAGGAGCCGCGCATCCGGGTGGAGCTGGACAACGAGACCAGAAAGCTCTGCGTCATCGGCGACCCGGTGCTCCACTCCCTCTCCCCCGCCCTGCACAACACCATGCTCCAGGCCCTGGGGCTCAACTACATATACCTGTGCCAGCCGGTGCCCCGGGGGAAGTGCGCGGCCTGGCTGGAGAGCGCCAGGCTGGCCGGCTACGCCGGCTTCAACGCCACCATGCCCCACAAGGAGGAGCTCCTGCCCCTGATGGACGAGCTGGACGAGGACGCCCGCCTCATCGGCGCGGTGAACACCGTCTGCCTCCGGGACGGGAAGGCGTACGGCTACAACACCGACGGGGAGGGCTTCCTCCGCTCACTGGCCGACGAGGGCATCCGCCCCGCCGGGCTGCGGGTGCTGGTGCTGGGGGCGGGGGGCGCCGCCAAGGCGGTGTGCCTCAAGCTGGCCCAGGCCGGGGCGGAGGTGGTGGTGTGCAACCGCACCGTGGAAAAGGCGGCGGAGCTCTGCACCCACGACCCGGAGCGCCTGCGCCCGGCGGGCTTTGACCCGGAGACCCTCCGCCGGGAGGCGGCGGGGTGCCGCCTGCTGGTCAACTGCACCTCCCTGGGCATGGAGGGGACGAAGGGCCGGTTTGCCGACTTCTCCTTCCTGGACGAGCTGCCCCGGGGGGCGGCGGTGGTGGACCTCATCTACGCCCCCGCCGAGACCGAGCTGCTCCGCCGGGCCCGGGAGAAGGGCCACAGGACCGCCAACGGCATCGGCCTGCTGGTGAACCAGGCGGTGCTGGCCATGGAGCGCTTCACCGGCGCAGAGGTGGACGCCGCCGAGATGAAAAAGCTGCTCTCGGACAAGCTGTTTTGACGGCCGGCTTCCGATGTGCCGGCCCAAGGGCTTTGGCCGCCCGGCGGGGGATCCCGCCGGGCGGCCCTTTGCTTTGTATGGCGGAAAAAGGTTGCGCCTGAGTGTTTTTTTGGTATAATAAAAAATATGAAGGCGCCGCTTCGGGCGGCCCGCCTGACGCGCATCTGGAGGTGCGGATATGACGAAGCAGAAAATGCGGTTTCTTATCCTCTTTTTCCTTTGCCTGGTCCTGACCTTCTGCCTGGGCTTTGCCGTGTGCTGGTTCTCCCCCGGGGTGGGGGCGCTGCTGGACTGGCGGGGCCAGACCCGGGAGGCCGTCTACGGCAGCCTGGACGAGAGCCGGCAGGCGCTGGACGAGTTCCTGACCTCCGGGGACCCGGCCCAGCTGGAGCGCAGCCGGCAGTCCATCGGGGACCTGCTGGAGCGGGTGGAGCAGTGCGGGGAGTACACCGGCTTTCTGAAACGGGAGGACAATGTGGGGGCCCGGGTACTGGGGGCGTGCACGGACTTTTTGGACTCCGCCGGGCGCTATATGGACCGGCTGGACCCCGCGCAACTCACCCAGGCGCAGCGGCAGACCCTTCAGGACATCCTGGGCACCCTCACCGATGAGGACGGCGGCCCCACACAGTTTGGGACCATCTATTTCCGGCTCCTGCCCGCCTTCCCCAACGGCGTGGTCTCCTAGGCCCGCCCCAGGCGGACGGCCGGGGCGCAGAGCGCAGCCAATCCCCTTTGCCGAAAAAGGCATCAGCCTTTTCCGGCAGTCTCAGCCCCGCCGGCATTGCCGGCGGGGCTCCTCTTATGCCTGTGGCGTCTCCTCCGGCCCGAACAGGGCGGCGATGGGAACGCCCAGCACCTGGGACAGGCCGTACAGCTCGATGTCGGTCACCGTCCGCTGCTGGTCCTCGATGCGGGAGACGGAGCCCCGGCAGACGTAGATGGCCATGGTTTCCAGCCTGTCGGACAGGGTCTGCTGGCTCATGCCCCGCTGTGTGCGCAGGGCGCGCACCTGTGCTCCCACCAGGTTTTTCTTTGTGCCGTCAATGATCCTTGCCATGGGATGCCCTCCTTTTGTCTTGACATAGGACAATGACAACGGTATACTGAATTCCGTCCCAGGTTGTCCTGTCATAGGACAAAATGAAAAAATTTAGGAGAAAGGGAGCAGAGGAGATGGAAAGACGGCTGGAGGGGATGGGGCTTTTCCTGAGCCGCTGGATGCTGGCGCTCTGTCTGGCCGTCCTGGGGGCGGGCCTTCTGCTGGGCGGGATCCAGGCCGCCGATAACCGGCGGGCGCTGGTCCTGGCGGTGCTGGCGCTGCCGCCGGCGGCAAAGCTGCTGCCGGCGCTGCTGGCCAGGGCGGAGACGGCCGCGGCGTGGAAGGTATGGCTGCTCCTCACCCTGCTGTGCCTGGGGGTGAAGGGGGGGTGGGTCGCCCTGGTGCAGGTCCCGCCCCAGGGGGATTACGCCACCTTCTGGGGATATGCCCGGGCCCTGGCGGAGCAGCCGGTGCTGGAGGACGGGCGGTATATGGCCCTGTTCCCTCATATTTTTGGCTACGCCTCCTTCCTCAGCTGGTTCATCGCCCTGTTCGGCCCCGCCCCCATGTTGGCCCCGGTGCTGAACGTGGCTCTCACCCTCTGCTCCGGCAGCCTGCTTTTCCTGCTGGGCCGGCGGGTCCGGGGGACGGCGGGAGGCGCGGCGGCCTATCTGCTGTGGATCCTCTGCCCCTCACAGACCATGTATAACAGCCTGGTCCTCTCCGAGCCGCTGTACACCACCCTGCTGCTTTTGTTTTGGCTGGCCGTCACCGGGCCGGTGCCTGCCCGGTGTGCGCCGGCGGTCCTGTTGGGCGCGGGGGCGGGCATGATCCTGCGGTGGTTCAACGGGGTGCGGCCCATCGGCGCCGTGCCCCTGATCGCGCTGCTGCTGTGGAGGTTCTGCCTGGCGCCAGACGGGCTGAGAGAGCGGGACGGGCGCCGCCGGCGGCTGGTTCTGCTGTCCGCCCTGCTGGCGGCCTATCTTGCTTCCGGCCCCCTGTGGCAGGGGCAGGTGGCCGCCCGGCTGGGGGAGGAGCCGGCCGTCACCCCGGGATACAGCGTGCTGGTGGGCTTCAATACCCGGTCCATGGGCCGGTGGAACCAGGCAGACAGCGATCTGCTCTTTTCCTGCAGCGGCCAGCCCGGCGCCACCGCCCGGCAGGCCCAGGAGGCGGCCCTGGACGCGGCGGCGGCGCGCATCGCCGGGCTCCGGCCAGGCGGCTTTGCGCGGCTGTTCATGGAAAAGCTGCGGGGATTTTTGGGCTCGGACAACAGCTGCGTGGTCTATTCCCAGGCTGTGGTGCGGCATACGGGGCGGTTTTCCCTGGCCTGTAACGGGTTTTATTATCTGCTCCTTCTGCTGGTCCTCTGGGGAGGCGTGGAGCTGTGGCGGCGCGGGGAGCGCACGCCGGTCCTTCAGGCCCCGCTATATGTGCTGGGGCTCACCCTGGCCCAGATGCTGGTGGAGGTGGCCGGGCGGTACCATTATTCCCTCATCCCGGCCCTGATCCTGGCCGCCCTGCCCGCCCTGTTCCGGGTGAATGGAAAATGGGGCGAAAAAAATGAAAAAATCCCTTGACAGCCGGGGAATTTTCCGATATTATACTAGAGCGCCTGTTTAGGGCGCAGTCTGCGATGATGCGGGAGATTGCGGCGAGAGCCGGTAACTTCCGCGGAGTATGTCCGAGCTAGAATCGGGCGGCTGAGAGATCCGTGCGCGGCGTATATCGCCGTGCAGGGAGCAAACCGGCCTGCTTGCGCCGGTTTTCTTCTTGTCACGGAGTGATACGCACGGAAACGTGTACGAAAATCTCTCACCGTACGAAGCGTGCTCAACCCACCACTTCGTATGTTTTAAGGAGGAACCACTTATGGCAGCTCAGAAAGAAATGATCCGCATCCGCCTGAAGGCCTACGATCACCAGCTCATCGACCAGAGCGCCGAGAAGATCGTGGAGACCGCCAAGCGCACCGGCGCGTCCGTGTCCGGCCCCATCCCCCTGCCCACCAAGAAAGAGGTCGTGACCATCCTGCGCGCCGTCCACAAGTATAAGGATTCCCGGGAGCAGTTCGAGCGCCGCACCCACAAGCGGCTCATCGACATCCTCAAGCCCTCCCCCAAGACCGTGGAGGCCCTGATGAGCCTGGAGCTCCCCGCCGGCGTGGAGATCGAGATCAAGCTGTAATTCCTGCGTAGTTGTGCGGGCGGATGATATCCGCCCCTGCGACAGAGCGGCCGTGTAGGGGCGGATATCATCCGCCCGCAAAAAGCACGGCAAGCAATTTCCTTTGTGTACCCGCAGTCCGCCGCGTTTTGAGGCGGACGGGTCAAGTCGCGAGAGCAATGGCCAAGCGCCCGAGCCGTCGCGAACAGCGCGGATGGACCGAAGCGAGGGCGAGCGGAGGGCCGCAAGGCGCCCGCAGACCAGCCCGAGACGAAGGGAAGCCGCGCGTCGCGAGCAGGCGAGGCGTGATGAGGCCAACTCTCCCGACCAATAACCTTTATTAAGGAGGAAAAAACATGGAAAAGGCCATTATCGGCAAGAAGGTCGGCATGACGCAGATCTTTGACGCCGACGGCAAGGTCATCCCGGTCACCGTCATCGAGGCGGGGCCCTGCACCGTGGTGCAGAAGAAGACCGAGGAGAAGGACGGCTACAACGCCGTGCAGCTGGGCTATGGCGACGTGCCCGAGCGCAAGCTCACCAAGCCCGAGCTGGGTCACCTGAAGAAGGCCGGCGAGGCCCGCAAGAAGACCCTGAAAGAGTTCAAGCTGGATAACTGCGACGCCCTCAACGTGGGCGACGAGGTGAAGGCCGACGTGTTCGCCGAGGGCGACCGGGTGGACGTGACCGGCATCAGCAAGGGCCACGGCTACCAGGGCGTGGTCAAGCGCCACGGCGCCGCCCGCCTGAAGGAGACCCACGGCACCGGCCCTGTGCACCGGCACGCCGGCTCCATGGGCTCCGGCACCGACCCCAGCCGCATCTTCAAGGGCAAGATCGGCGCCGGCCAGATGGGCAACGAGCAGGTCACCGTCCTGAACCTGGACGTGGTGAAGGTGGACCCCGAGCTGGGCGTCATCGCCGTGCGGGGCGCCATTCCCGGCCCCAAGGGCGGCATCGTGTTCCTGCGCAATTCCGTGATCAACGTCAAGGAGAAGGGCGCCGCTGCCGGCATCTCCAACAACCCGCAGAAGGCTTCCGGCCGCAACCCGCAGAAGGCCTCCGCCCGTAACAAGTAAGAAAGGAGAGAACTCAAATGCCTAAGGCAATTCTTGTGAATATGGCCGGCACCCAGGTCGGCGAAGTGGAGCTCTCCGAAGCTGTGTTCGGGATCGAGCCCAACCAGACCGTCGTCCACGAGGTGGTCAAGAACCACCTGGCC
>CALXEB010000058.1 GCA_944387215.1 uncultured Flavonifractor sp.
GACATCGACATGGTCATCAACCTGGAGCAGTGGAAGGACGGGGCCATGTACGACCGGCTGGGTCTGGAGAACCTGTATACCAACATCCTGGACGTGCAGGTGCCCTCCCTCACCGTGCCGGTGAAGCCCGGGCGCAACCTGGCGGTGATCATCGAGGTGGCGGCCATGAACAACCGCCACAAGAAGATGGGCTACAACGCCGCCCTGGAGTTCACCAAGCAGATCAACGAGCACTTCGACCAGGCCATGAGCGCCCAGATGGGCGGCTGAGACGGCCCAAACCGGGAAACCCGGGAAAGATTTCCGCAAAAACGAAGAAAACCGCGAAAAATTCCTTGCAAATAGGGAAACACTGTGGTATTATACCAGAGCATGTGATTACGCACGCCCGCGGACGGGGGGCCAGGTGCTTCCGAATGGAGGTTGGCCGGCTTCGGATGAACCGGGCGGAGGAATCAACAATTAAAGGAGGAATTTACCCTATGGCAGTCGTATCCATGAAGCAGCTTCTCGAGGCGGGCGTCCACTTCGGCCACCAGACCCGCCGCTGGAACCCCAAGATGGCCGCGTATATCTATACCGAGCGCAACGGCATCTATATCATCGACCTGCAGAAGACCGTCAAGAAGCTGGAGGAGGCCTATAACTTCGTCCGCTCCCTGGGCGAGTCCGGCCAGACCCTGCTCTTCGTGGGCACCAAGAAGCAGGCCCAGGAGGCCATCAAGGAGGAGGCCACCCGCTGCGGCGGCTACTACGTCAACGCCCGCTGGCTGGGCGGCATGCTCACCAACTTCAAGACCATGCGCGGCCGTGTGGATCGTCTGAACCAGCTGAAGAAGATGCAGGAGGACGGCACCTTCGACATGCTGCCCAAGAAGGAAGTCATGAAGCACCTGGGCGAGATCGCCAAGCTGGAGAAGTACCTGGGCGGCGTGGTGGAGATGCGCAAGCTCCCCGGCGCGCTGTTCGTGGTGGATCCCCGCAAGGAGCGCAACGCCATCAACGAGGCCCGCAAGCTCCACATCCCCATCGTGGCCATTGTGGACACCAACTGCGACCCCGATGAGATCGACTATGTCATCCCCGGCAACGACGACGCTATCCGCGCCATCAAGCTCATCTCCGGCGTGATGGCCAACGCCATCCAGGAGGGCAAGCAGGGCCAGGACGCCGAGGCTGCCGCCGCGGAGAAGGAGCAGGCTGAGGAGCCCGCCGCCGAGTGATCGGACGATAAGAACGCAACACCTGGGAGCGCCCGCCCCCGCGGGCGGGCCGCTCCCTTTTATATTTGAGATGGAGGTTTTGTGATATGGCAATCACTGCGAAAGACGTACAGGCCCTGCGCGAGATGACCGGCGTGGGCATGATGGACTGCAAGAAGGCCCTCACCGAGGCCGAGGGCGATATGGACAAGGCCGTTGAGATCCTGCGGGAGAAGGGCCTGGCCGCCTCCCAGAAGAAGGCCGGCCGCATCGCCGCCGAGGGCATGGCCTATGCCGCCGTGGTGGACGGCGTGGGCGTGGTTGTGGAGGTCAACGCCGAGACCGACTTCGTGGCCCGCAACGAGAAGTTTGTGGACTTCGTCAAGGGCGTGGCCGCTGTGGTGGCCGCCAGCAAGCCCGCCGACCTGGACGCCCTGATGGCCCTGCCCTTCGGCAACGGCCGCACCGTGCTGGAGGAGCAGCAGGAGATGGTCCTGGTCATCGGCGAGAACATCAAGGTCCGCCGCTTCGCCTTCTTCACTGAGGGCGTGTCCGTGGCCTATGTCCACGCCGGCGGCAAGATCGGCGTGCTGGTGAACCTGGATACCGACCTGTCCGCCGACCAGGTGGAGACCGTGGGCAAGGACGTGGCCATGCAGATCGCCGCTCTGAACCCCCGCTTCTGGGACAAGTCCCAGGTGGATCAGGCCACCCTGGACGAGGAGAAGAAGATCCTCCTGGTGCAGATGGAGAACGATCCCAAGATGGCCTCCAAGCCCGAGAAGGTGAAGGAGGGCATCGTCTCCGGCAAGCTGGGCAAGTTCTACAAGGAGAACTGCCTGCTCCAGCAGGAGTTCGTGAAGGACAACTCCATGGACGTGGCCAAGTATATCGAGACCTCCGCCAAGGCTCTGGGCGGCACCATCACCTTCAAGGACGCCGTCCGCTTCGAGAAGGGCGAGGGCATCGAGAAGAAGCAGGAGAACTTCGCCGAGGAGATCGCCAAGCAGCTGGGCAAGTAAATTGCAGAAAGCCACCGAGGGCCGGACACTTTGTGTCCGGCCCTTTTCCGCACTTCGGCGTTCTCCTGCGCCCGCCTTTGGCGGGCCGCGCTGGGTGGCGCGTGAAGGTTTTGCCTTCGGTAAAACCTTGTGTCGGGGCGGATTCACTTCGCCCCGACTGAAATGAGATCCGGGGTCCCCGCCCGGCCAGAGCCGGGCGGGGGCGAACTTCGCCGAAGAGATCGCCAAGCAGCTGGGCAAGTAAACCGCAGAGCGTGAACGGGGGCCGGACACTTTGTGTCCGGCCCTTTTCCGCACTTCGGCGTTCTCCTGCGCCCGCCGGCTGTCGGAAAGCCCGACAGGCCGCAGAGCGGTCAGGGGAAGAGCGCCTCTGCCAGCGTTTGCGCCCAGGCCGCGTCCCAGGTGTGGCGCTCCAGGTCCTCTGCCGAGGCGTTGAAATAGAGGAACCCGTACTCCGCCCGGCCCCGGTCGCTGGTGGGGTCGAAATAGCGCCACTGGCCGTCCACTTTGGCCAGGGCCCACATGTGGTTTTCCCCGCCCAGCTCACCGCTGACCGTGATGCAGGGGATGTCCGCCTGGGCCAGGAGCAGCTGAAGGGCCTGGGCATAGCCGCCGCAGATAGCCAGGCGGTCATGGAGGGCGCCATAGGCCGTGGTGGAGTCATAGGGCATCTCGCCGGGCTGGCCGTAGTAGCGGAAGTCATAGCGGACCTGCCCGGTCAGCCAGGTATACAGGGCCTGGGCCTGTTCCATCCGGCTCATGTCCGATGTGACCGCAGCCTGGTAGATCTGCTCTGCCAGTCTGTCCAGCTCATCCAGCCGCGTCAGGGCCTGCTGATGGGTCAGCCCGCCCTGGGGGGTCACCGTGATGGCGGTCCCGTCCCGGCTGAGCTGGCAGAGCAGATAGCTCCCGCCCACCTGCTGCAGGGCCCGGTTCATATCGTCCACCACCAGGTGGGGATCGGTGATGCGGATGGGGATCTCCTCCTGATCCAGCCCCTCCCGGGCGGCGCTGACCAGGGCGGACAGAGAATCCACCTCCGCGCCCTGGAAGCCCTCCGGGTAGGCGCCGGTGCGGTAGGGCATATAGGAGACCGTGCAGCGCAGCAGGCCGTCTGCCCCCAGCTCCGCGTTCAGGTCATAGGCGTAGCTGTAGGTCCGATGATCGGACAGGATGGCGTAGTAGAGGTTTTTTACGGTCAGGGGCAGCTCCTCCTGCCCGTCCAGGGCGGATACGTCCATGGCAGTGGGTTGTTCCACCGCCGCGATGGCCCGGGTCAGTTCCGCTCTGAGCGCGTCCAGGCTGGATATGACGGGGATCTCCGGCTGCTCCGGGCCGGCGGGGGAGGATACCGCCGGCCAGTCCAGGCCCAGGTCCTCCCGGATGCAGGCGCGCAGCGCCGTCATGTCCGCGTCGCTCCAGAAATACCGCAGCTTTTCTGCCGCCACGCTGCCGCCCTGGGGCTGCCCCCCCAGCACAAAGACGGCGAAGGTATCGGCAATGTCCTCGTGGAAGTAGTTGGCGCCGTACCGGCTCACATAGCGGGTGGGGTCGGCGTCATAGTCCCCTACGCCGGTGTCCCCAAGGTCCTTCCAGAAGGCGTCGTAAAAGCCCTTGCGGAAGGAGCCGTCGATAAATGTGGCCGGGTCATGGGTGCCGGTGCCCTTGGACAGGTCTATCTGCGTCTCGTCCTCCAGCAGCACATGGCCGTATTCATGGAGGATGGTATAGGTCAGCTTGCTCCAGTCCCGCCGGGCCCCATTCTCGTCGTACACATCGTAGTAATCGATGCTGATGGAGAAGCGGGTGTTGTCATTGACGCCGTTTTCCTCCATGGGCGCGGTATAGGCCAGGATGTTGCTGGTGCCATCGGTGAAGAGGTTGAATTCGGCGATCTTCTGCCGGGCCTCCGGCGGGAGGATGGAGCACAAAAAGTCCCACACCGCCAGGTCCTCCGGGTCGGAGATGCTGGCCTGGCCGCCGCTCACCGGGTAGGAGGAGAGCACGTTGGTGATCCCCAGGCTGTAATTGCCTACCGAGACCAGGCAGCCCGCCTCGTCGGAGGAGAGGGTGATATACTTGCTGTATACCGGGTCGGCCCAGCTGACCTGGCCGTCCTCCTCCCGCTCCGGCGCGCCGTACATGGCGTCGAGCAGCGCGCGCACCTCGGCCTGGGTGTACCCGGTCTCCCCGGGGCGGATCTCGATGCGCTCCAGGAAACCGTTGCGGTACTGATAATAGGTGTTCATGGGGGCCTCCCCGTCGAACCAGCGCATGGCGTAGCGGTAAGTCTCATAGGTGTCGGTCCAGCCGTTCCCGGAGACCTCCCAGGTGTCCGCCAGCTCCCCGGCCGCGCCGATGTAGGACTCGGTGTCCGCGCGGGAGGCGCTGAAGTAGATCACGTTCTGCCTGGTCTGGCGGTAGGTGTACCCATCCCCCTGTTCCCGGGCCAGCGCCTGGTAGGAGGGGGTGTCGGGGCTGCAGATCTCTTCTGCGGCCTCCACGGCCGTCTCCGCCGCGGAGGCGATGGCGTACACATCCAGCTGGTCCGCCGTGTCCGCCGCCGTGTGGTACAGATAGCCTTCGCCGTCCTGCATCAGCAGCACGGAGGGGATCCCCGCAAGCTGCAGGGAGGCGTGGTCGCTGGCGGTCTCCGCGCCGCGGGCCAGGTCCGGGTCCTTCTCCTGGAGCAGGTCGCTGACCCAGTTGGCCTCCCCGTCCATGGTACAGACCATGGCGGCCTGGGAGCCCAGTCCGCCCAGCATATCGAACTGGATGGCCCCGATCATCCGCGCCTTCTCCGCCTCGGTCAGGGAGGCGGTGTAGGCCCGGGAGCCGTTTTTCCCGTTTTCCTCGTCCGTAAAGCTGACAAAGCGCAGCTCGGTGTCGGAGGGCGCGTCCTTCAGGGCCTGGGCCGCGTAGAGCAGGGCGGCCGTTCCCGACGCGTTGTCGCTGGCCCCGTAGGCGGTGGGCACGCTGTCGTGGTGGGCGGAGAGAATGAGGATATCCCCGTCCTCCTGTTCGGAAGGACGGACGGCGATCACATTGTGGCCGGTGCGTCCCTGCCCGTCGGTATAGGGCTGCAGGGTGACGGAATACCCCATTTCCTCAAACCGCTCTTTCAGGTACTGGACGGCGTCCGCCTCCCCCTGGGAGCCGATGGGCCGCGGCGCGCCCGTCAGAGCGGCCAGGTCCGCCCGAAGGGAGGATACCTCCGGCAGCTCGTGGCTCCGCTGGAGCATGGCCACCGCCTCGGCCACCGTGATCTGGTCCAGAGGGGCCAGCAGCCCGCCGCTGCGGCCGCGCATCACATCCGTCTGGAGGCACCAGAGCATGGCGCTCCTGGCCCACTCCGCCGCAGCGCCCGCGTCTGAAAAGGCGTCCAGCCCCTGGACCGGCGCGGCGGGACACGCCGCCCGCCGCCAGAGGATGGCGGCAAATTCCTGCCGGGTGACGGGCCGCTCCGGCTCGCAGCGGCCGTTCCCCACGCCGGTCAGGCAGCCCTGCCCGGCAGCCCAGGTCACCGCGTCGGCATAGTCGCCGGACACGTCGGAGAAGGGGCAGGCTTTGGACACCGCAGGCCGGCCGGCGGACTCATAGAGCAGCTGGGCCGCCATGCCCCGGGTGACGACCTGCTCCGGGGCGCTCAGAAAGCTTTGGCTGATGCCGGCCTCCTGCCCCCAGGACAGCGCCGGTTCCGCCCACTGGGGCCAGACAGGGTCCGACGCCGCCGACGCCGAAGGGAGCATCAGCGCGATGCACAGCAGCAGGGCACAAAGCCGTCTCATAAGCGATCACCTCATCTGCAAAATTGTGATACTATATAAAAAGACGCGCGCAGGGAGAAAAAGTTTCCCCCGAAGCGGAAAAAACCGGGGCAGCCCATGGAGGCCGGCGCGAAAAAAATTTGCGCCGCTGCAACATTTTGCCTTTGCCGGTTGTATACAGGGCAGAACGGCAAACGCCGGGAAAGAAAGGATGATCTGTATGAAATTCAAGAAGACTGCTTCGGCCCTGATGGCTTCGCTGCTGCTGGCCGGCGCCGTCTCCCTGCCTGCGCTGGCCGCGGACGGCGACCCCATGGTGATTGCCCCCGCGCCCGGGGAGGAGACGCACGGGTATCAGATGGAGGTAAACGGCGCTCAGACGGATGTCAGCGTTCCCATCCTGGTGCCCCTGCGGACGGTGGCGGAGGCGCTGGACTTCACCGTGGCCTGGAACGGCGACGGCACCGTATCCATCGACAGCGGCTCCATGCACACCCTCATCACCATCGGCCAGGACAGCTATCAGGCGATCACCAGCCTGGAGGGCGCGGTGGGGGCCACCGGGCCGCTGAGCCTGGGCGCGGCCCCGGTGGTCGTCGGCGGGGCCACCTATGTGCCGCTGGAGCTGTTCGACATCCTGCTGGGCAACGGCGCCGTCACCCTGGAGGACGGCCGGATCACAGTGGACACCGGCGCCGGCTCCGGGGCCGTCCAGATCCCCAGCCCCTGGGTGGAGCTGGATACGATGGAGCAGGCCGCGGAGAAGGCCGGCTTCGGCCTTACGCTCCCTGCCGAAGCGGAGAAGTACGCCGAGCGGGTCTACCAGGTGATGAGCGCTGAGAATGGCGCCATACTGGAGGTCCTCTGCCGCAGCGGGGACGACCGGATGATCATCCGCAAGGCGCCGGGGTCCGGGGACATCAGCGGCGACTATACCGCCTACGCCCAGGAGCGGACGCAGACCGTGGGCTCCCTGTCCGTGGTCATGAAGGGGGAGGAGGGCCTTGTCTCTCTTGCCACCTGGACCGACGGCGGATATGCCTACTCCATTTCCGTGGACGCCGCCCGCTCCGCCGCGGAGATGGCCGGGCTGGTCCGGGGCGTGCGGTGAAGCACGGCCTGCACAGGGGGGACGGGGCGCGCCTGTCCCCCCTTGGGAACGGGGGGGATCGCTTTGACATGCTGCCTGACATGGGATGACCCGCCGCGCCCGGCCCTGCTGCTGCGGGCCGCGGCCCGGCTCCTTGCCGCCCTGCCGGCGCCGCCGCCCGGGAGACGGTCAACCGCCGGGCGGAGCGGCTGCTGGACGACTTTGGCGACAGCATCCTGCGCCTGGCCTACTCCTATCTGCGCAGCCGGGAGGACGCCGAGGAGGTCCTGCAGGACACGCTGCTGCGCTATCTTCAGGCCGCCCCCGCGCTGGAGAGCCGGGAGCATGAGAAGGCGTGGCTGCTGCGGGTGGCGGCGAACCTGAGCAAGAACCGCCTGAAATACAATGCCGTCCGCCGCACGGATGAGCTGGCCGAAGAGCTGGCGGCGGAGCAGCGGGAGGACCTCTCTTTCGTCTGGGAGGCGGTGAGCCGGCTGCCGCCGCCCTACCGAGAGGTCGTCCACCTCTTCTACCAGGAGGGGTATTCCACCGGCGAGATCGCAGGGCTGCTGGGGGAAAAAGAGGCGACGGTCCGCTCCCGCCTGGCCCGCGGCCGGGAGCGGTTCAGGACGATCCTGGGGGAGGCGTATGACTTTGATGAGAAAGTATGAGGAAGCGATGGAACGCATCCGCGTGACCGATGAGATGAAGGCCCGCGTCCTGCGCGGCATCCGGCAGGCAGACCCTGCGGCACATCGCTCTTCCGGGGCGGTCCGGGCCGTCGGGGCCAGGCGCCTGGCGGCTCTGGCGGCCTGCCTGGCAGTGGTGCTGACAGGCGCCCTGGCCCTGCCCAGGCTGATGGAGCCGTCGGGGCCGGACGTCTCCGGCGTGCAGCTCCCCGGCGGCATCGTAGAGGCCGCCTCCGCGGAAGAACTGAGCCGGCTGGCCGGCTTTCAGATCCGGGACCTGGACGACATCCCCTTTGCCCCGGAGCAGGCCGCCTATACCCTGTTCGGCGACCTGGCGCAGATCGAATACCGGGCGGGAGAGGCGCGCCTGATCTACCGCAAGGCGCCGGGGTCCGGGGACATCAGCGGCGAATACACCCCGTACGGACAGGAGACGGCCGCCGATGTGGGCGGCGTTGCGGTCACCCTTCGGGGGGACGGCGGCCTGTACCGCCTGGCCGTGTGGTCGGAGGGGGATTATGCCTATTCGCTGTCCAGCACGGCGGGGCTCAGCCAGGAGCGGTGGCAGGAGATGATCTCCGGCATCTTGGAGCAAAATGCATGACCGCCCATGCCGGCAGGCGTCCGCCCTGTTTGCGGAAATCTCATAGACCGATCACAGGATAAATATAGACGGTTTCGTCTGTAAGCGCTATGATGCAACATACAGACGGAGCCGTCTGCTATTTGGAACGGGAGATGGAAACGACGCGGATCGTGCTGAATGTGCTGCGCCTGCTGCTGGTGTTCCTGCCCGTGTTTCTCGGCGCGGCCGTGACCCGTGCGCCCGAAAAAGGCCATCCGCTATCTGGAGCGCGTGGAATGCCTCTTTCAGAGCGTGGCGGAGCATGAGGAGAGGGCGGCGGGGAAGCAGAACTGCACGCTGCGTTTGGACCGGCGGGGGAGATGCTGGACATGGTCCTTTTCGGGATCCTGCGGCAGCCGGAGGGGCGGCCCCGGCCTGTGGGACACGGACGGTCCGGCGCCCTGTAAAAAAGCGGCGCGCCGCCCGGCGCGCCGCTTTTTGCCGGGCGTCCGGCGGCGCGGGGCCGGTCTTTTGCTTGCAGACCAGAGGGAAGGGCTGTATAATTGCCCTTAAGATGAGAGGGGGGCTGCTGAAATGACGGACGAAGCGCTTTACCGCCGCTATCTGGACGGGGATGAAGAAGGCGCGGATGAGCTGATGAAACGGCACGAAGCGGCTCTCATTCTGTACATCGCCGGCTATCTGCATGACATCCATGAGGCAGAGGACCTGATGGTCGAGGCCTTTGCCTATCTGTTCACCAAAAGGCCCGCGATCCGGGACGGGGGGCTGAAGGCATACCTCTACAAGACGGCCCGGAACATGGCGCTGCGCCACAAGCGCAGGCGGAACATCTGCTTCAGTCTGGAGGGCCTGACGGAAGAACCGGGGTGCGGGCCGCTGGTGGAAGAAGCGGTCCAGACGGAGGAACAGCGGCGCATCCTGCGCATCTGCATGGAGCAGCTGAATTCCGACTATCGGGAGGCGCTGTATCTGGTCTACTTTGAAGGGCTGCGCCATGCCGAAGCCGCGGCCCTGATGGGGAAGACGGAAAAACGGATCGCCGATCTGATCTACCGGGGAAAGAACGCGCTGAAAAAGCGTTTGGAGAAGGAGGGCGTTGCGGATGCGAAGCCATGAAGAGCGTCTTGCCGCCGTGCGGCGGAGGATCGCAGAGGAAAAACGGAAAAAGCTTCTGCGGCGCGATCGGATCATGACCGCCTGCTCCGCGGCGGCCTGCCTGGCGCTCATTGCCGGGCTGTCGGCGCTGATGCCAGGCATGGTTCGGGATATGGCTGCAGGCGGCCGGCCCGCCTTTGAAATGGCGGCGAGCATGTTCGGCGGGAGCGAGGCCATCGGCTACATCGTCATCGGCCTGATCTCTTTCCTGCTGGGCATATGCGTCACGCTCCTAGGCTTTTGCATCCGCAGGTTCCGGCGGGAAGGGGAGGCGGAGGATGATACCGGAGACGATCGATAACTTTTCCCAGTTCTCCGCTGCCCTGCTGGGGAGTGCGGTCTCCGGCATCCTCTATCTGAAAGACCGCAGGCAGCCCTATTTCGTGCTGATCTGCTTTTACGGCTGCTATGCCCTGGCCAGCCTTTACTGGATGCTCTACACGATCCTGATCACAGACGAGCCGCCGATGTTCTATGTGGCGGATATCGGCTGGATTGCCTGCTATCTCTTCCTGTATCTGCTGCAGGCGTTCCTCTCCCGGCCGGAGGAACGCAGCTTTCGGTGCCGCCTGACATGGCTTGCTCCGCTGAATGTGATCCCGCTGACGCTTTATTACATCAGCATCGGAAATCTTGTCTACAATCTGATCGTGGGCGTCATCATGTTACTGCTGCTCCGCCGTTCCCTGCGGGGATTCATCTATTGGGGCGGGCAGGCAGACGGGGCGCGGGGCCTGCGTGCGTTCCACCTGCTGGTGATCGCCTTTGTCGTGCTGGAAAACTGCCTGTGGCTCTCCAGCTATCCGTGGAGGGGCGATACCTGGAGCAACCCCTATTTCTGGATCGACTTTGCCGTGACCGCCTCCAGCGTATCCATGTTGCCTGCGGTGAGGAAGGCGGTGTCCGAATGACTTACATCGAGAACGTATTCGTCTGCGTCTCCGCGCCGCTGCTGGTGACCGCCCTGTGCATGGGGCGGCGGTATCTCCATCTGTTTTTGTTCCTCTTTGCGGGAATGGCGTCCTGCCTGCTGTCGGCCTATATCAACACCTTTTTTGCCGCCGTTTTTGGCGCCAGCGCCGTACAGGCCACGGTGGAGATCGCCCCGGTGGTGGAGGAGGTCATGAAGCTCCTGCCGTTGCTGTTCTACCTTCTGGTGTTCGAGCCGGCGCCGGAGCCCATACGCCCAGCTGTGCTCACGATCGCCGCGGGATTTGCCACCTTCGAGAACATCTGCTATCTGGTCCAGAACGGGGCGGAGAACTTTACCTTTCTGCTGGTGCGCGGATTTGGAACGGGCGCGATGCATATCCTCTGCGGAGCGGTTATCGGCTATGGCCTGGTCTATGTATGGCGGAGGACCTGGCTGAAATTTACCGGGACATTCGGACTGCTGGGGGTGAGCATTGGGCTGCACGGCATTTATAATCTGCTGATCGCCTATGAGGGAGGCGTGCAGTACGTCGCCTATCTGCTGCCAACGGTGATCGTTTTGCTGGGCCTTTTGGCCGGGAAGCTGTTCCTGCCCCGGCTGGGCGGGAAAGACGTTTGAACATACTCTTCTTCGAGCTGCCGGAAGGCAGCTCTTTTTTACGCAATACGCACAAAAAATTTAAATATGGGGTGCGTAGTTTTTGGCTTTTTTGTACCTATGTAAATGTAAGGCAATGTAAATCGGGAGGAAAGGAGGACCCGGGCATGTATGATACCGCGACCCATGTGAAAATGGTCAAGAAGAGAATACGCCAGATGCGGCGCAGACGGGAAACGCGCAAGATTACCGCCCTGTATGCGGCCTGCACCCTGCTGTCTGCCGCTCTTGTGGGTGCGGCGGATACCTTTGCAGGGCCGAAACAGGCCGCCCTTTCGGGCATATACGGCTCCATGCTTCTGCATGAGGGCGCGGGCGGATATGTGCTGGTCGGCGTGCTTAGGTTTACTGGCTGCTATTCCACCGTGAAGAAGTATGTCCGCAAGAAAAAATATGTCATGAAAACTCTGAGTGCCGGT
>CALXEB010000059.1 GCA_944387215.1 uncultured Flavonifractor sp.
CTCCCACACGCCGGAGCTGATCCAGAAGATCCTGGACACCGGCCTGGTGGAGCAGCTGATGTTCTCCATCAACCCCGCCTACGACTACCAGCACGGGGAGTTCGCCAACGGCAGCGCGTCGGAGCGCATGGAGCTCTACCAGCGCTGTGAGGCGGAGGGGATCGGCATCTCCGTCATGAAGCCCTATTCCGCCGGGCAGCTGCTGGGCGATAAAACCTCCCCCTTCGGCCGGGCGCTGACCAAGGTCCAGTGCCTCCAGTACGCCCTGGACAAGCCCGGGGTCCTGACGGTGCTGCCCGGCATCCGAGACCTGGAGGACATGAAGGAGGCCCTCTCCTGGCTGGACGCCTCCCCGGAGGAGCGGGACTACTCGCTCCTGGGCTCCTTCACGCCCAGGGACGTCACCGGCACCTGCGTCTACTGCAACCACTGCGCCCCCTGCCCCGCCGGGCTGAATATCGGCCTGATCAACAAGTATTACGACCTGGCCAGGATCGGCGACGCCATGGCGGCCGACCACTACGGGAAGCTGTCCAAGCACGCCTCCGACTGCATCTCCTGCGGCCACTGCGAGGGCCGCTGTCCCTTCCGCGTGCCCCAGCAGGCCCGCATGAAAGAGATCGCCGCCCACTTCGGCCTGTGATCCTCCCCCGCCGGGGCTGAACGCTCCGGCGGGGTTTTTGCGCAGGTGAGGGTTGCGGCCCGGTCCGGCGCGCATTATAATAGTGGGCAGACAGACCGTTTCGGCAGGGAGGAGAGATGGGCATGAACGACCGGATCGAACGCGACTCCATGGGGGAGGTGCGGGTCCCCGCGGACCGCTATTGGGGGGCTCAGACCCAGCGGAGCTATGAAAACTTCAAGATCGGCACGGAGAAGATGCCGGCGGAGATCATCCGTGCCTTCGCCATTCTGAAAAAAGCGGCGGCCCTGGCCAACCACCGGCTGGGCAAGCTGGACGGGCGGCGGCTGGACTGCATCGCCCGGGCCTGCGACGAGATCCTGGCCGGGGAGCTGGACGGCCACTTCCCCCTGGTGGTGTGGCAGACGGGCAGCGGCACCCAGTCCAACATGAACGTCAACGAGGTCATTGCCAACCGGGGCAACGAGATCGCCGGGGAGAAGCTCCTCCACCCCAACGACCACGTGAACATGTCCCAGTCCTCCAACGACACCTTCCCCACCGCCATGCACATCGCCGCGGCGGTGGAAATGGAGGACAGGCTGCTCCCCGCCATTGACGCGCTGGCGGCCACCTTCCGCCGGCTGGAGGGTGAGAACGGCGACGTGGTGAAGAGCGGGCGCACCCACCTGCAGGACGCGGTGCCCATCACCCTGGCCCAGGAGATCAGCGGCTGGCGCTCCAGCCTGGAGCGGGACCGGGCCCTGCTGGTCTCCGCCCTGCCCCCCCTGCATGAGCTGGCCCTGGGCGGCACCGCGGTGGGCACGGGGCTCAACGCCCCCAAGGGGTTTGATACGGCGGTGGCGGAGGCGGTGGCGGAGCTGACGGGCAAGGGCTTCGTCACCGCCCCCAACAAGTTCCACGCCCTGACCAGCAAGGACGAACTGGTCTTCGCCCACGGGGCCCTGAAGGCCCTGGCGGCGGATCTGATGAAGATCGCCAACGACGTGCGCTGGCTGGCCAGCGGCCCCCGCTGCGGCCTGGGGGAGATCACCATCCCCGCCAACGAGCCCGGCTCCTCCATCATGCCCGGCAAGGTCAACCCCACCCAGTGCGAGGCGGTGACCATGGTCGCGGTGCAGGTGATGGCCAACGACGCGGCGGTGGGCCTGGCGGCCTCCCAGGGGAACTTTGAGCTCAACGTGTTCATGCCGGTGTGCATATACAACTTCCTGCAGTCCGTGCGGCTGCTGGGCGACTGCATCCGCTCCTTCAACGACCACTGCGCCGCGGGCATCACCGCCAACCGGGAGAAGTGCCGGCAGAACCTGCACAACTCCCTGATGCTGGTCACCGCCCTCAACCCCTACATCGGCTATGACAACGCCGCTAAAACCGCCAAGAAGGCCTATGCGGAGAACATCTCCCTGAAGGAGGCCTGCGTGGCCCTGGGCTTCCTGACGGCGGAGGAGTTTGACAAGGTGTTCCGCCCGGAAGAGATGGTATAGGCCAACGGGCCTTGTCCCGTATACATGAGTAGGGGCGGCCCCATGTGGCCGCCCGCCCCCCGGCGGGGCCGGAAAATCCGATCAGGAGAGGATAAGACTATGGACGTCAATCAGGAAGCGCTGAAGCTGCACTATGACCTGAAGGGCAAGATCGAGGTGGTGGCCAGGAAGCATATCGAGACCCGGGAGGACCTGTCCCTGCTATACACGCCCGGGGTGGCGGAGCCCTGCCGAGCGATCCAGCGGGACTATGAGCAGTCCTTCGCCCTCACCCGCCGGGGCAACCTGGTGGCGGTGATCACCGACGGCTCCGCCGTGCTGGGCCTGGGCGATATCGGCCCCGCCGCCGGTATGCCGGTGATGGAGGGCAAGTGCGCCCTGTTCAAGGAGTTCGCCGGGGTGGACGCCTTCCCCATCTGCGTAGACACCCAGGACGTGGACAAGCTGGTGGAGACCATCGCGCTCATCTCCAAGAGCTTCGGGGGCATCAACCTGGAGGACATCGCCGCCCCCCGCTGCTTCGAGGTGGAGCGGCGGCTGAAGGAGGTGTGCGACATCCCCGTGTTCCACGACGACCAGCACGGCACCGCCATCGTGGTGGCCGCCGCCCTGCTCAACGCCGCCAAGGTCACCGGCAAGGAGCTGGGGAAGCTGAAGATCGTCATCAACGGCGCCGGCGCCGCCGGCATCGCCATCGGCAATCTGCTCATCTCCATGGGTTTCGGCAACGTGGTCATGTGCGACATCCACGGCGTCATCTGCCAGGGGGACGAGGGCCTCAACCCCGGGCAGGAGGCCATTTCCCGCATCTCCAACCTGGAGCACGAACACGGCGCCCTGGCCGACGCCCTGCGGGGGGCGGACGCCTTTGTGGGGGTGTCCCGGCCCAACCTGGTCACCGCCGAGATGGTGTCCACCATGAAGGACGGCGTCGTGTTCGCCATGGCCAACCCCACCCCGGAGATCATGCCCGACGAGGCCAAACGGGGCGGCGCGGCGGTGGTGGGCACCGGCCGCAGCGACTTCCCCAACCAGATCAACAACGTGCTGGTGTTCCCCGGCGTATTCAAGGGGGCCCTGGCCGTGCGGGCCCGGGAGATCACCGAGGAGATGAAGGTGGCCGCCGCCCATGCCCTGGCCGCCCTGGTGCCGCCGGACAAGCTGGACCCGGAGTTCATCCTCCCCTCCGCCCTGGACAAGTCCGTGGCTGGCGCCGTGGCCCAGGCCGTGGCGGATACCGCCCGGAAGCAGGGCATCGCCCGGGCCTGATTGCCAAACAAGATGTCTCCCGGAGCAGGCGCTCCGGGAGACATCTTGTTTATTGCCGCCGGGAAAAGACGGGCTCACATTATTCCACGGGCTTGAACATACCCTTGTCCACCCCGCACAGGGGGCAGGACCAGGAGGCGGGCACCTGCTCCCAGGGGGTGCCGGGGGCCACGCCGTGGGCGGGGTCGCCCTCGGCGGGGTCGTAGATATAGCCGCACAGGGCGCACACCCACTTGCCGCCGGCGCTCTTCTCCTCCGGGGCGTCCACCGGCACGGTGCACAGGGCGGCCACGCTCCGGGCGTAGTCGGCCATGGCGTCCAGGTCGATTTGGTCAGGGGTGAAGAGCACCCGGAAGGGCTCCTCGGGCGCGGCGTAGCGCAGGCCCTTGAGGAAGGTGTGGAGCATGGGGGCGGCCTCGCCGCTCCAGCCGTAGGCGCCGAAGGCGCCGGCGGCCTTCCCCTTCAGGTTGATGGGGTCGATGGAGGTCAGCACGTCCCACACCGCCTTGGGGGCGGCCCGGTTGATGGTGGGGGAGCCCACCAGCAGCACGTCGGCCTCGTTGGCCTTTTCAGCGCACTCAGCCAGGGGCGCCTTCGTCACGTCGGCGGAGGAGGCCTCGTACCCCTCCTCCTCCAGGGCCTTGACGGCGGCGTCCGCCAGGGCCTTGGTGCAGCCGTAGGCGGAGGCGTACACCACGAAGGCGGCGCGCTTTGTCTTGGGGGCAGGGGTGGCCCAGGCGCGGTAGTTCTCTTTCGCCCAGGCGATGGTCTCGGTGAGGCAGGGGCCGTGGCTGGTGCAGACCAGCTCCGCGTCGGCGGGCATCTTGTCCAGACCGGAGAGCACATGGGGCTTGAAGGGGCCGAAAATGCCCTGGAAGTAGTAGGCGAATTCCCCCTCGTAGGCCGCCCGGTCGTGGATGCCGGTGTCCAGCATGGTGGGCTCGCAGAAGTGGCAGCCCAGGAAATCGCAGGTGAACAGGGTCTTGCCCCTGCTGTCCCAGGTGAACATGGAGTCGGCCCAGTGGAGCATGGGGGCGGGGATGAACTCCAGCACCCGGTCCCCCAGGTCCAGGGTGTCCCCGGCGGCCACGGCGCGGCAGGGCAGATCCAGGTTCGTGATGTCCTTCAGGTGCTTTACCCCCGCCTTGGTGGCGATGACCTGCAGCCTGGGGCACAGCTCCAGCAGCCTGGCCACGCTGCCGGAGTGGTCGGGCTCGTTGTGGTTCATGACGAGGTAGTCCACCTGCTCCAGGGGGAGCACCTGGCGGATGTTGTCTATGTATTCCCCGAAGTAATCGGCGTGGACCGTCTCGATGAGGACGTTCTTCTCCCCGGTGAGAAGGTAGGCGTTGTAGGAGGTGCCGTACCTGGCCTCCATCACGATATCGAACACCCGCAGAGAGGGATTGAGCACTCCCACGGACCAGAGGTTTTCCTTCAGCTTGATGGCGCTCATGGCGTGATCTTCCTTTCTTTTTCGTCAAATCATTTCCTAGCAGGACACAGTATATTATTCCAGGCCGCCCTTGTCAAGGGGATGCGGAAAAACCGCCCGGTCGGTTTTCTGCCGCCGGCCCGCCTTGACATTCCTCCCGCCGGGGCATACAATGAATGTCACGAAAAAATGGTGTTTTTGAGGTGCAAGCTATGCCGATCTATCTGGATAACGCAGCCACGACCCCTGTCTGCCCCCAGGCGGCCCAGGCGGCTTTCGAGGTCATGACCGAGGGGTACGGCAACCCCTCCTCCGGCTATGAGCTGGGGCGGCAGGCCGCCCGGCGGCTGGAGGCGGACCGGGCCGCCGTGGCCCAAAGGCTGGGGTGCGGCCCGGAGGAGCTCACCTTTGTCTCCTGCGGCACCGAGGGGGACAACTGGTCCGTCCTGGCGGCGGCGGAGCGGGGGAAGCGGCTGGGGAAGCACATCGTCGCCACCGCCATCGAGCACGCCGCCGTGCTGGAGCCGGTGAAGGCCCTGGCCGCCCGGGGCTATGAGGTGACCTGGCTCAGGCCGGACCGAACGGGCCATGTGTCCGCGGGCGACCTGCGGGCCGCCCTGCGGACGGACACGGTGCTGGTGAGCATGATGCTGGTGAACAATGAGCTGGGTACCCTCCAGCCCGTGGCAGACGCCGCCCAGGCCATCCGGGAGGCCGGCTGCCCCGCCCTGCTCCACTGCGACGCGGTGCAGGGCTTTTTAAAGGTGCCCTTCACCCCGGCCCGGCTGGGGGTGGACCTGCTCACCCTCAGCGGCCACAAGGTCCGCGCCCCCAAGGGCGTCGGCGTGCAGTATATCCGGAAGGGCCTGGACATCAAGCCCCTGCTGCGGGGGGGCGGGCAGGAAAACGGCCTGCGCTCGGGTACCGAGCCCACCGCACAGGCGGCCGCCCTGGCCGCCGCCTGTGCCGCCTGGCAGGATTCCTATCCATCTCGTATTCTGGAGATAAAAGAATACGCTCTGGAATTGCTCTCCGCCCTGCCGGGGCTGGAGATCATCAGCCGGGGGGACGCCCCACACATCTGCGCCGTGGCCCTGCCGGGCTACCCCAGCGAGATGCTGGTGCGGGAGCTGTCTGACCGGGGGATCTGCGTCTCCTCCGGCTCGGCCTGCCACAAGGGCAGGCCCAGCCACGTGTTCGCCGCCCTGGGCCTGCCCAAGCGCACCCTGATGGGCGTGCTGCGCCTCTCCTTCGGCCCGGACAACACCAGGGCCGACGCGGACATCCTGGCGGAGGCGCTGGGGGAGATCACAAAAAAACGGATCGCGATGAGGTGAGCGGTTGTTTTCCTACATGAACCAGGGCCGGGCCTTTTACCGCAATGCGGCGCAGCTGGCCCTGCCCATTATTCTGCAGAATCTGTGCACCACCATGCTGGGGCTGATGGACACCTTCATGGTGGGGGCCCTGGGGGAGGCGCCCCTGGCGGCGGTGCTGGTGGCCAACACCCCCGTGTTTGTCATCCAGCTTGTCATCTTCGGGCTGCAGAGCGGCTCCTCCGTGCTCATCAGCCAGTTCTGGGGCAAGGGGGACACCGACTCCATCAACCGGGTCCTGGGCCTTGGATGGTATGTGGCCGGGGCCATCGCCCTGCTCTTCGCCGGGGTGATGACCTTTTTCCCCGTACCCCTTATGAGCCTGCTCACCGACAACCAGGAACTGGTGCCCCTGGCGGCCGGCTACGCCCGCATCGTCGGACCCTCCTACATCTTCAACAGCCTTACCGGCGTGTACGTGGGGGCCCACCGCTCCATGGAAAACCCCAAGCTGGGCATGATCATCTTCGCCGTGTCCATGTGCACCAACGTGTTTCTCAACTGGGTATTCATTTTCGGCAATCTGGGGGCTCCCGCTCTGGGGGTGGAGGGGGCGGCCATCGCCACGCTGATCTCCCGGGTGGTGGAGTTTGCCATTATGGCGGTGCATATCTGCCTTGACCGCCGCTTCCGCGTCCGCCCCGCCCTGCTGCTGCGGCCCGGCGGGGCGCTGATCCGCAAATTCCTGCGCTACTCCGGCCCCGTGGTATTCAACGAGACTATGTGGGGCCTCGGCACTTCCTTATATAAGGTAGTTATGGGCCACATGGACGGCTCCACCGAGATCCTGGCCGCCCGGGCCCTGGCGGGGAATATCGAGGACCTGTGCACCGTGGTAGTCTTTGCCATCGGCGGCACCACGTCCATCATCATCGGCCGGGAGATCGGGGCCGGCCGGCAGCAGGGGGTGTACGAGAAGGGGGCCGCCCTGGACACCCTGGCCTTCCTCTGCGGGGCGGTCATCGGCCTGCCCCTGGTGCTGCTGGCCTGGTTCGTGTTCCCCTGGCTGGTCTACCCCTTCTTCCACCTGTCCGGCCACGCCGGGGACATCACCACCATGATGCTCACCTTCATCGGGGTGTTCCTCCCCCTGCGGTCCTTCGACTCGGTAAACACCGTGGGGGTGCTCCGGGGCGGCGGCGACGTGCGGGCCGCCATGGTCATCGACATCACGCCTTTGTGGCTGGTGGCCCTGCCCCTGTCCGCCCTGTTCGGGCTGGCCCTGCGGTGGGGTATCTTCTGGGTGTACGTGGGCATTATGAGCGAGCAGTTCGTCAAGTTCGGCGTGGGCCTGCGGCGGCTGCGCTCCCGGGCCTGGATCAACGACGTGACGCAGCTCTCCTATCAAAAGGATAAGGGGGTCCTCTCATGAAAGTCACGGTGCTCATCGAAAATTCCGCCCCCGAGGGGCTCATCCGGGAGCACGGGCTGTCCTTCCTCATCGAATACCGGGGCGGGCGGTACCTGCTGGACGCGGGGGAGTCAGGCGTCTTTCTCCTCAACGCCCGGGATCTGGGGGCGGACCTGGCGTCGGTGGACGCCGCCTTCCTGTCCCACGGCCATTACGACCACGGGGACGGCTTTTCCGCCTTCTTTCGGGTCAATCGGGCCGCCCGGGTATATGCCCGGCCCGCCGTGGCGGAGGACGACGTGCTGGACGGGAGTTCGGTGGGGCTGGATCCCGGCCTGTTCCGGCGGCATGGCCGCCGCTTCGACCTGGCCGACGGACCCCGGGAACCGTTCCCCGGGATACATCTGCTCCCCGACGCCATCCCTCACGAGCAGTCCCTGGTGCTGGAGACGGCAGAGGGCCTGGTGGTGTTCAATTCCTGCTGCCACGCGGGGGTGGACGCTGTCCTCTCCGACCTGCGCCCGCGCTTTCCCGGCCGCCCGTTCCGGGCGGTGCTGGGGGGCTTCCACCTGATGGGCCCGGGCGGTACCGCCACCCTGGGCCCCGCGCCGGAGGCCGTGCGCGCCCTGGCCCGGCGACTGCGGGACGAGCTGGACGTGCGGGAGGTCTTTACCGGCCACTGCACCGGCGCTCCCGCCTGCGCCCTGCTGGCGGAGGAGCTGAGGGAGCGCCTGCATCCCCTCACCACCGGGGCGGTGTTCACCTTTCCCGACTGACCGCCCGCTGTGCAAAACGGCCCCGCCGCAGCTGCGGCGGGGCCGTTTTTCTGTTTTTCCCCCGGCAGCGTTCCCGCCGGGTCACACCGGCCGCTCCATCCGCACGTCGGAGAGCTGGAACCACTTGTCGGAATATTCCACGTATTCAAAGCCGAACTTCTCATACAGCCGCAGGGCGGCCTTGAGCTTGTGGTTGGATGTGACCACAATGGTCTTCTGCCCGGCGTCCCGGGCGGCCTGGAGCACTGCCTTCATCAGGGCGGTCCCCACCCCGTGCTCCCGGTACTCCTCCTTCACGCCGAACTTCAGGGCCTCGCACACGCCCTCCCCCTGCAGCTCCAGCATGACCATACCCACGATCTCATCCTCCCAGCGGGCCAGCAGCACCCGCCCCCCGTCGGCAATGAAGCGATGGGGGTCGGCCAGCATCTCCAGGTCTACCGGCTCCAGCAGGTCGTACTCCAGCAGCCAGGGCAGGGAAATATCTTCCAGGGCCTGCTTGTAGCGATCCTCGTAGTCAATGATCTCAAAGGCGCTCTGCTCGCTCATGGCTCCTGCCTCCTCCAGGCTTTTTATTTATCATACCATTCCCGCCTCCTCCCCGTCAACCGCACATTGTTCGCAGTCGCTTCCCGCCTCTGCCATATTTGTTCCGTTCACATTTAATTTACAACCGCACCCCTTGACATTTTTGCGGGACGGTGCTACATTATGGTTAGCACTCAGAGAGTTTGAGTGCTAAAATCTTTGAGAGGTGGCCGCAATGGATTTAACAGAACGGAAAAAGCGGATCCTTCGCGCCATCATCGAAAACTATATCCAGTCGGCCGAGCCGGTGGGCTCCAAGACCATCGCCCAGTCCATCGGCATGGAGGTCTCCTCCGCCACCATCCGCAACGAGATGGCGGATCTGGAGGCCATGGGCCTGCTGGAAAAGCCCCACACCTCCGCCGGACGCATCCCGTCCTCCAAGGGCTATCGTTTTTATGTCAACGAGCTGATGGAGGATCACAAGCTCTCTCTCCAGGAGACCGAGCGGATGAACCAGGCCCTGCGGATGAAGATGCAGGAGCTTGACCGGGTGCTGGACCAGGCGGGCCGCATGGTGGCCCAGCTGACCAGCTATCCCGCCTTCGCCCTCTCCGCCGGCACGGAGCGGATGACCATCCGCCGGTTCGACCTGCTGATGGTGGAGCGAAACGCCTTTATTATCGTGGTGATGACCGATTCCAACATCGTGCGCAACCGGCTCATCCGCCTGCCCAGCGACCTGAGCGAGGCGCAGCTTCAGATGCTCAACACCCTGCTCAACACCACCTTCACCGGCCTGACGCTGGAGGAGATCACCCCCGAGCTCATGCGGGTGGCCCAGCACGCGGCGGGGGACGCCTACGGGCTGATCAGCCTGGTGGTCTCCTTTGCCATGGAGGTGCTGGAGAGCCTGGAGCAGCGCCGCGTCCACACCTCGGGCCTGGCCCATCTGCTGGAGCTGCCCGAATACCAGAGCCTGGAACGGGCCCAACCCCTGATGAGCTATCTCTCCGAGGACAGCGACCCCGCCCGCTTCCCGGTGCCCAAGGACGACCCCATGAAGATCCTCATCGGCCCGGAGAACGTAGCCGACGCCCTGAAGGATACCAGCGTGGTGGTGGCCAGCTATGACATCGGCGAGGGGATGCGGGGCGTCATCGGCGTGGTGGGCCCCACCCGTATGGATTACGCCAAGATCACCGCCCGCCTGTCCTACCTGGCGGAGGGCCTGAGCCGCCTGTTCGGCCAGGGCGAACTGCCCCAGGGCAGAGACGAGGAAAAATAGGAGATGATGACATCCCATGAGCAAAGATAAGAAAAAGCCGGAGGATCTGGCAGCCGAAGAGCAGGCCCCCCAGTCCCAGCCCGCCGGCGAGGCGGCGGAGCAGTCCGTCCAGCCCGAGGGCGCGGCCGAGAGCCCCAACCCTCTGCTGGAGGAGTTGGAGGCCCTGAAAAAGGACCTGTCCGACCAGGAGGACAAATTCCTCCGCCTGGCCGCCGAGTATGACAACTACCGCCGCCGCAGCCAGAAGGAAAAGGAGTCCGCCTGGGCCGACGCCAAGGCGGAGACCGCCGCGGCCTTCCTGCCGGTGTACGACAATCTGGAGCGGGCCCTGAAACAGGACACCGCCGACGAGGCCTATAAAAAGGGCGTGGAGATGACCATGAACCAGCTCAAGGACGTGCTGAGCAAGCTGGGCATGGAGGAGATCCCCGCCCTGGGCGAGACCTTTGACCCCAACCTCCACAACGCGGTCATGCACGTGGAGGACGACTCCGTGGGCGAAAACATCATCGTGGATGTTTTCCAGGCCGGCTTCAAGGCCGGGGACAAGGTGGTCCGCTTCGCCATGGTCAAGGTTGCAAACTGACGCGGTCGGGCGCGCAATGCGCGCCCCTACACCCCCCCTCTTTTGTAGGGGCGCGCATTGCGCGCCCGACCCTGATTTTGTTAAAAAGAATTTTCGATATATTTGGAGGAATTGCATTATGTCTAAGATTATCGGCATCGACCTGGGCACGACCAACAGCTGCGTGGCCGTTATGGAGGGCGGCGAGGCCGTCGTTATCCCCAACGCGGAGGGCAACCGCACCACCCCGTCCGTCGTCGCCTTTTCCAAGGATGGCGAGCGCATGGTGGGCCAGGTGGCCAAGCGCCAGGCCATCACCAACCCCGACCGCACCATCAGCTCCATCAAGCGTGAGATGGGCTCCAACTACAAGGTAAACATCGATGGCAAGGCCTATACGCCTCAGGAGATCTCCGCCATGATCCTCCAGAAGCTGAAGGCCGACGCCGAGGCCTATCTGGGCCAGAGCGTCACCGAGGCGGTCATCACCGTGCCCGCCTACTTCACCGACGCCCAGCGCCAGGCCACCAAGGACGCCGGCAAGATCGCCGGTCTGGACGTCAAGCGCATCATCAACGAGCCCACCGCCGCGGCCCTGGCCTATGGCATCGACAAGGAGTCCGACCAGAAGATCATGGTCTACGACCTGGGCGGCGGCACCTTCGACGTGTCCATCCTGGAGATCGGCGACGGCGTCATCGAGGTGCTGGCCACCGCCGGCAACAACCGCCTGGGCGGCGACGACTTCGACAAGTGCGTCATGG
>CALXEB010000060.1 GCA_944387215.1 uncultured Flavonifractor sp.
TCCGCCGCCCCATCTACGAGCAGACCGCCGCCTACGGCCACTTCGGCCGCACCGACATCGACCTGCCCTGGGAGCACCTGGACATGGTAGAGAAGCTCAAGAGCTACCTGTAAGTAAAAACCCGGGCCTGCGCACCGCGCAGGCCCGGGTTTTCTCATACGCCCCGGCTGAGCTCCGGCCTCAGCCGCAGCCGACCCGCCAGGGCCTTGTCGATGGCCGCCAGGAAGTTTTCCCGCTCCAGGCTGAGCGTGCCCTTGAGGGGCAGGTGGTTGGAGGCGTGGTCGCAGGTGAAATGGAGAGGATCCACCGTCACCCGCTCCACGATGCAGCGCGCCTCCCGCAGCAGCTCTTCCGGGGTGCAGGGGGTAAAGCGCCCCTCCTGCCAGTCCCGGTAGAGCCGCGTCCCCGGCTGGAGCATCAGGGAGAGCAGGGACAGATGCCGGGGGCGCATCTGGTTGATCATCTCCGCCGAGGCCGCGGCATGGTCCAGGCCGGCGCCGCCTCCCGCAAGGCCCAGCAGGATCATGGCCCACAGGTCCAGTCCCGCCTCCCGCAGAGCGACGCCGGCGCGGAGCATCTCCTCCGCCGTGACTCCCTTGCCGACGGCCTTCAGCAGGGGGCCGCTGCCGGTCTCCACCCCCAGGTAGGCCCGGGTCAGCCCCGCCTCCCGCAGCTGCCGCAGTTCCTCCGGCGTCTTTTCCAGGGTGGACCTGGGCCCGGCGTATGTCCCCACCTTGGTCAGGGAGGGGAACGCCTGGTAAAGGGCCCTCAGGATGGTCAGCAGATCCTCCGTGGGCAGGGCGATGGCGTCCCCGTCGCACAAAAACACCCGGGACACGTCCCCATAATACCGTCTGGCCAGCCGGATGTCCTCCAGGACCTCCTCCACAGGGCGGACGTGGTAGCGCTTGTCCTTATACATGGCGCAGAAGCTGCACCCGTTATGGGAGCAGCCCACGGTGACCTGGAGCAGATAGCTCCTCCACTCCCCCGGCGGCCGGTAGATATCCCCCTCATAGCGCATATGCGTTCCTCCGTTCCGGGGGGAGGCCGGCGGCCTCCCCCCTTCCCCGTCTCTTGTACCGGCTATTGTACCGGGCGCGCCCTCTCCTGTCAAGAGCCCCGGCCCTGCAGCAGCAGCAGGGGCTGGAGCTGCCGGCCCTGGAGTGCGGCGTCGACGGCGTCGTTGACCTTGGTGAAGTCGGCCACCAGGGAGGCGGGCTTGCCCTCCGGGTCGTCCTGGCCGAAGGGGACGAAGTAGACGTTTTTCTTGTCCAGCAGGACCCCCAGGTTTTTGGCCGAGCCGGCCAGGGCGTCGTTGCTGGCCAGGCAGATCACCACCGGCCGGCCGTTGCGCAGGTGGGCCTTGGCCGCCATGGTGACGGCGGTGTCCGTGATGCCGGCGGCCAGCTTGGCCAGGGTGTTCCCCGTGCAGGGGCAGATCACCAGCACGTCCAGCAGGCCCTTGGGCCCGATGGGTTCGGCCTTGGGGATGGAGTCGATGACCCGTTTGCCGCAGATGCGCTCCATCTCCCGCATGTACTCGTGGGCGGGACCGAACCGGCTGTCGATGGAGGCGGCCGCCTCCGAGACGATGGGCGTCACGTCGCCGTACCTGGCCCTGGCCCGCTCCAGGGCCGGCATGGCCTGCTGAAAGGTACAAAAGGACCCGCAGAAGGCGAATCCCACACGAATGGGTTCCATGGCTACACCCCTAACTCATTGAGAATATGGCAGATGGTCTGCCGCAGGGCGGCCGCCGCCGTGGCCGGGGCCACCTTCCCCGGCAGGGACAGGGCCTGCACCGCCCTGATCCCCAGGCGCTCCGCCGCCTCCAGGTCCACGCCTCCGGGCAGGGAGGCCAGGTCGATGACCACGCATTCTTTCTTCAGTTCCCCCAGCTCCGCCGCCCCCAGCACAGGCGCGGGCACGGTGTTGACCACCAGGTCGTACCCGCACAGGCACTCCCGCAGCTCCTTCACCGGGCAGGCGTCAAAGCCGAAGCTCTCCGCCCAGGCCAGGGCATCGTACCGCCGGGCAGCCACGGTGACGCGGGCCCCCAGGGCCGCCAGCCGGGGTGCCAGGGCCCGGCCCAGCCGTCCATAGCCCACCACCAGCGCCCGGGCCCCGCGCAGGGCGGCAGGCATCTCCTCCATGGCGATCTGGACGGCCCCCTCCGCGGTGGGTACCGCGTTGGCCACCGCCAGCTCCTCCCGGGCGAAGTAGTCCAGCAGGCGCACTCCACGCCCCTCCGCCAGAGCCCGGGTGCCCGCGTCCACCCGGCCGGCGCAGACGATCTGCCCCGGCCTCAGGGCGTCGAACACCTCCTCCAGGGGCACGGCCGCCCCGGCCAGCGGGGCGTTGAGCCGCCCGTCCGGCCCCGCCGCCGGCAGGGGGAGCACCACGCAGTCGGCCAGCTCAGCCCCCGCCAGGGTCCGCTCCTCCCGTACGCCCTCCCCCGCCGGGCCCAGGGCAAAGGTATGGACGGCATGGCCGTCCTCCGCAAGCAGCCCGGCCAGCCGCACCTGGCGCTGGTCGCCGCCCAGCAGCCAGAAATTCAGTTCATGTCTCACGGCATATCCCTCCCTTCTCCGCCGCGCCCCATCCTATGCGCCGGCGGAGAAAGGGTGCCTTTCCCGGAAGTTAGAGTTGACTTTTCCAGCCCCCTCCCATATACTAGATTTGCAGAAACTCACAAGTTCATACTGTCGGATGATGGGGCCGGGAGAGCGCGGGCAGACCGCCGCCGAAGGGGCAAGCGCAGTTGATCTCTCAGGCAGAAGGACCGGCCCCGGACGGGACTCTGGAAAGCGGATGATTCCGCGCCGACGGGGGCAAAACTCTCAGGTACCAGGACAGAGGCGCATGGCTTTCTTGCCATGCGCTTTTTGCTGCCCAAAATCTGTAAGGAGGAATGAGACATGGACGGACGCAAGACCCCGCTCTACGACCGGCACGTGGCGGCGGGGGGCAAGATCGTCCCCTTCGCCGGCTGGCTGCTGCCGGTGCAGTACTCCGGCGTCATCGCCGAGCACAAGGCCGTGCGCTCTGCCTGCGGGCTGTTCGACGTCAGCCACATGGGAGAGCTGCTGCTCCGGGGCGCCGACGCTCTGGAAAACGTCAACCGGCTCATGACCAACGACTTTTCCGGCATGGCGGAGGGACAGGCCCGGTACTCCCCCATGTGCTATGAGGACGGGGGCACGGTGGACGATCTCATCGTCTACAAATGCTCGGATACGGCCTACTTCATCGTGGTCAACGCCGCCAACAAGGACAAGGACGCGGCGTGGATCGGGGAGCACCTGACCGGGGACTGCGCCATGGAGGATCTGTCCGACCGGGTGGCCCAGCTGGCCCTCCAGGGCCCGAAGGCGGAGGAGCTCCTGCGCACGCTGACAGGCGACATCCCGGAGAGGAACTACACCGCCGTGCTCCGGGGCACGGTGGCCGGCATGCCCTGCCTGGTGTCCCGCACCGGGTACACCGGGGAGGACGGCTTCGAGCTCTACTGCGCCCCGGCGGACGCCCCCGCCCTGTGGGACGCCCTGACGGCCGGCGGGGCCCTGCCCTGCGGCCTGGGGGCCCGGGACACCCTGCGCCTGGAGGCCGCCATGCCCCTCTACGGCCACGAGCTGTCCGCAGAGATCAATCCCTACGAGGCGGGGCTGGGCATTTTCGTGAAGCTGGATAAGCCCGACTTTATCGGCAAATCCGCCCTGGAGGCCGCCCGGCCCGTGAAACGCCGCCGGGTGGGCCTGAGGATGACCGGCCGGGGCATCGCCCGGGAGGAGTGCCCGGTGTACGACGGGGAGAAGCAGGTGGGCGTGGTCACCTCGGGCACCCACTGCCCCTGGCTGGGCCAGGCCGTGGCCCTGGCCCTGGTGGACGCGGCGTATAAAGAGCCCGGCACCCCCCTGCAGGTGGACGTCCGGGGCCGCCGGGTGGAGGCGGAAGTGGTCAGGACGCCCTTTTATAAACGCGGATAAGCCCGGCGGTCGACGGGTTTCCCAAAACAGGAAAAATGCTTGGAGGTCATCATTATGAACATTCCCGAAGAACTGCGCTATGCCAGGACCCATGAGTGGCTCAAGGAGGAGGGCGGCGTTTTCACCGTCGGCCTCACCGATTTTGCTCAGCATTCCCTGGGCGACATCGTGTTCGTCAATCTGCCCCAGGAGGGGGACCCGGTGACTGCCGGGGAGGCTTTTGGCGATGTGGAGTCGGTGAAGGCGGTATCCGACGTGGTCTCCCCCGTCACCGGCGTGGTAAAGGCGGTGAACGAGTCCCTGCTGGACGATCCCGCCCAGGTGAACGCCGACCCCTACGGCGCCTGGCTGATCCAGGTGGAGGAGGTCACCGATACCGACGAGCTGCTGGACGCGGCGGGCTATGAGGCCCTGTGCGCCGGCGAGGAGGCGTAAGGCATGGGGAACTTTCTGCCCGCCGCCCCGGCGGAGCGGGAGGCCCAGTACGCCGCCCTGGGCCTGAGCGGCCCGGCGGATTTGTACCGGGACGTGCCCGAGGCCGTCCGGCTGGACGGTCCCCTGGATCTGCCCGCCCCCAAAAGCGAACTGGAGGTCCGCCGGTCCATGGAGGCCCTGGCGGGGCAAAACGTCCGCTTTTCCACCATCCTGCGGGGAGCGGGGGCCTACGACCACTACATCCCCGCCGCCGTCAGCCGCATCGCCGCCAAGGAGGAGTTCGTCACCGCCTACACCCCCTATCAGGCGGAGATCAGCCAGGGCGTCCTCCAGTCCATCTTTGAATTCCAGACCATGATCTGCGAGCTCACCGGCCTGGACGCGGCCAATGCCTCGGTGTACGACGGGGCCTCCGCCGCGGCGGAGGCGGTGGCCATGTGCCGGGATCGGAAGCGGACGAAGGCGGTGGTCTCCGGCGCCGCCCACCCGGACGTGATCGCCACCATCCAGACCTACTGCTTCGGTTCGGGCATGGAGGTGGTCCTGGCCCCGGCGCGGGAGGGCCGCACCGATTTGACCGGCCTGCTGGACGACGGCGTGGCCTGCGTCTACGTACAGCAGCCCAACTTCTACGGCCTGCTGGAGGACGGGGCCGCCCTGGCGGACCAGGCCCACGCCGCCGGCGCCAAGCTCATCGCCGGGGTCAACCCCGCCACCCTGGGGGTGCTGGAGGCCCCCGGCGCCTGGGGGGCCGACATCGCCGTGGGCGAGGGGCAGCCCCTGGGTCTCCCCCTGTCCTGGGGCGGGCCCTACCTGGGCTTCATGGCCGCCTCCCAGCCCCTGATGCGCAAGCTGCCCGGCCGCATCGTGGGCCAGACCGCCGACGCCCAGGGCCGCCGGGCCTTCGTGCTCACCATGCAGGCCCGGGAGCAGCACATCCGCCGGGAAAAGGCCTCCTCCAACGTCTGCTCCAACGAGGCCCTGTGCGCCCTCACCGCCTCGGTGTACCTTTCCCTCATGGGGCCGGCCGGTTTAATGCAGGTGGGGGAGCAGTGCTATGCCAAGGCCCACTACCTGGCGGATGAATTATGTAAGCTACAGGGCGTGAAGCTCCGCTACCCCGGTCCCTTCTTCCACGAGTTCGTCACCGATCTGCCCGACCCCACCGACGTGCTGGCAGGGCTGGAGGCCAAGGGCATCCTGGGGGGCTTCCCCCTGAAGGGCGGCCTGCTGTGGTGCGTCACCGAGAAGCAGACCAGGGAAGAGCTGGACCGCACCGTAGCCATCGTAAAGGAGGTGCTGGGCATATGGAACTGATCTTTGAGCGCAGCCGGCCCGGCCGGGGCAGCCAGATCCTGCCCCCTCCGGACGTGCCCGCCGCCCCCATTCCGGCGGAACATGCCCGCAAGCGCGCCCCCCGCCTGCCTGAGATCGGAGAGAGCGATCTGTCCCGGCACTACCAGGCCCTGGCCCGCCGGGCCTTCGGGGTGTGCGACGGGTTCTACCCCCTGGGCTCCTGCACCATGAAGTACAACCCCAAGCTGGGGGAGGAGATGGCCGCCCTGCCCGGCTTTACCGGCATACACCCCCTCCAGCCCGCCCACACCGTCAAGGGCTGCCAGCTGGCCATGGCCCAGACCGAGTACGCCCTGAGCCGCATCACCGGCATGGACCGCTTCACTCTCCAGCCCGCCGCCGGCGCCCACGGGGAGTTCACCGGATTGCTGCTCATCAAGGCCTGGCACCGCAGCCGGGGGGACGAGGGCCGCACCGTGATCCTGGTGCCCGACTCCGCCCACGGCACCAACCCGGCCTCCGCCGCCATGGCAGGCTTCACGGTCAAGAACATCCCCTCCACCGCCGAGGGCCTGGTGGACCTGGAGGCCCTGCGGGCCGCCTGCGGCCCGGATACCGCCGGCCTTATGCTCACCAACCCCAACACGGTGGGCCTCTTTGAGCGGGACATCCTGGAGATCACGAAGATCGTCCACGACGCCGGCGGCCTGGTGTACTACGACGGTGCCAACCTCAACGCCATCATGGGGGTGGCCCGGCCCGGGGACATGGGCTTTGACGTGTGCCACCTGAACCTGCACAAGACCTTCGCCACCCCCCACGGCGGCGGCGGCCCCGGCAGCGGCCCGGTGGGCTGCAAGGAGTTCCTGGCCCCCTTCCTCCCCGGCTCCGCCCTGGGCGGCAACGGCGGCGAGCAGTCCATCGGCCAGGTCCGGGCCTTCCATGCCAACTTCCTGGTGGTGGTGCGGGCCCTGGCCTACCTGATGACCCTGGGCAATTCCGGCCCGGCGGAGGCCGCCCGGGGGGCGGTGCTCAACGCCAACTACCTGAAAAAGAAGCTGGAGGAGGCGGGGTACCGCTCCGCCTTCCCCGGCCTGTGCATGCACGAGTTCGTCCTCACCCTGGAGGGGCTGAAAAAGGAGGCCGGCGTCTCCGCCCTGGACGTGGCCAAGGCCATGCTGGACGCGGGCATCCACCCGCCCACCATGTACTTCCCCCTCATCGTCCACGAGGCGCTGATGTTCGAGCCCACCGAGACCGAGGCCCCAGAGACCCTGGACAGGGCCGCGGAGGTGCTCTCCGAGATCCTCCGCCGGGCCCATGAGGACCCGGAGTCCCTCCACGCCGCCCCGGTGAGCACCGTCATTGGCCGGCCGGACGAGACCGCCGCCGCCCGCCACCCGGTGGTGCGGTATGTCTTCCCGGAGGGCTGAGCGATGTATGACCTTCTTGTCATCGGCGGCGGCCCCGGCGGCTGCGCCGCCGCCCTGCGGGCCGCCAGGGGCGGCCTGTCCGTGGCCCTGTTCGAGGCCCGGGAGGTAGGGGGCACCTGCCTGAACCGGGGATGTGTGCCCACCAAGGCGCTCCTTCACGGCGTCCGGCCCGGGTGCGACTGGCCCGCCCTGGCCCAGGAGACGGAGCGGGTGGTGTCTACCCTGCGCGCCGGCCAGGAGGGGCAGCTGCGCGCGGCCAAGGTGGAGCTGGTCCCCGCCAGGGCCGTCGTCACCGGCCCGCACACCGTGGAGGCCGGCGGAAAGCGCTGGGAGGGGGAGCATATCCTCCTCGCCGCCGGTTCTGTCCCCGCCCTGCCCCCCATCCCCGGCCTGGACACGCCGGGAGTGGTCACCAGCGACCAGCTCCTGGCCGACCTGCGTCCCCGGGACCACCTGCTCATCATCGGCGGCGGGGTCATCGGGGTGGAGCTGGCCTGGGCCTGGCTTTCCGCCGGCTGCCGGGTCACCATCGTGGAGGCCCTGGAGCGCCTGACGGCCAACCTGGACCGGGAATTGTCCCAGGGCCTGACCATGGAGCTGAAAAAGGCCGGAGCGGCGGTCTACACCGGGGCCTCGGTCCTCCGGGTGGAACCCGGCCCCCGGGTGGTCTTCACCCACAAGGGCGCAGAGCTGGGTCTTTCGGCTGACACGGTCCTGGCCGCCGCAGGCCGGCGGCCGGCCACGGAGGGTCTCTTTTCTCCCGGCGCCGCCCCGGAGATGGAACGGGGCTTTCTGAAGGTGGACGGCTCTTTCCGCACCAGCGTACCCTCCATCCTGGCCATCGGGGACGCCGTCGGCGGGGCCATGCTGGCCCACAAGGCGGAGGCGGAGGGCAAATTCGCCGCCGACGTGCTGCTGGGCCGTCCCCCCGCCCAGGGGCTCGCCCCCATCCCCTCCTGCGTATACACCGACCCAGAACTGGCCCAGGCGGGCCTGACCGCCGACGAGGCAAAGGCCCGGGGCATCCCCATCGTCACCGGCAAATGCGTTCTGGGCGGCAACGCCCGCACCCTCATCCAGGGAGGCAAGCGCGGCTTTGTCAAGCTGGTGTTCCACAAGGAGACGGGGGTCCTGTTGGGGGCCCAGGTGTGCTGCTATCGGGCCTCCGACCTGATCTCTGAGCTGGCTCTGGCTCTCTCCCTGGGGCTGACGGCGGAGCAGCTGCTCCGCCCGGTGCGCCCCCACCCCACCTTTGCCGAGGCCATCACCCAGGCCGTGGAGGCCGGCCTGGAGGCCCTGGAAAAGTAGCGTCCATATGCTGGCACAGGCGGCGCCGGTCCCCGGCGCCGCCTGCCTGTTTTCCCCGCAACCGATAGTTGCGCCCCTGCAAGCCGAAATAGATTGCGTCAAAAGCCGCCATATGGTAGTATATTGACCAGAGACAAAGGCTGTGGAAAGGAGGGCCGCCCATGAACATCCAGTTTGCCGATCGGCTGGTGGCCCTGCGGCGGGAGCAGGGCTGGTCCCAGGAGGAACTGGCGCTCCGCCTGGGCGTGAGCCGGCAGGCGGTGAGCAAATGGGAGCGGGCGGAGTCCTCCCCCGATACCGACAATCTCATCGCCCTGGCCCGGCTGTACGGGATATCTCTGGATGAGCTGCTCCTCCACGCCCCGGAGGAGGGGGAGCAGGCGCAGGCCCGGGAGGACCGGGAGGTCTTTGCCGCCGCCGAAGCCTGGGAGGCCGGAGAGGCCCGGCTGGAGAAACAGAGGAAGAAACGTTGGGCCAAGCGCAAGGAAGTTTTTTTGTGGCTGCTCACCCTGGCCCTGATGGTTGCGCTGCCCCTGCTCTCCCGGGCGGTGGGGCTGGGCGAGCTGTATGCCCTGGCGGTCAACCTGGTCTTTCTGCTCACCGGCTTCCTGCTGGGAAACTGGCACCCGGGGTGGCTGCTCTACCTCACCATCCCCTTCTACTACACGCTCATCAACCCATCCTAGCGCAAAAAGCGGCAGAGCCGCTTTTTCGAGTAGGATACAGCCCGCTGCGCGCAGGCTTTGTCCGCTCTGGGCGGGCAAAGCCCACACTTGCGGCCTAAGCAGTGTTTTCCCCGCGGCTCATGTCCCCGGGGAAAACAAATCTCGATTTTTTCGCGCCTGCGGGCGCGAACTCTGCGAGGCCTTTTTGGTAATCCGAGGCCCCACGGGTCCGCAGTGCGGGCCTGTGGGGCCTCGGATTACATTCGGCGCCGCTGGTTTTACGGGGTCCGGCGTTTTTTATACCCGATAGCGCTTCTGCCGGACGTAAACGCAGTGGAGAAGTTCGTGGGCCTTGTGGCTGCCGGGCTCGCCCAGATAGGTGTTGTAGACCGTCTGCACCACCGGGTTCTTGTGGCTGCGGCGGTACTCCATCTGCTCGTCCTGCCGGTAGAGGGCGGCGGCCCGGAGGGACTTGATGTCGGTGAAGTTGCGCACGTCGGCGTGCTGGATGGGCTGGCCGCCGCCGTTGATGCACCCGCCGGGGCAGGCCATGAACTCCACGAAGTCGTAGTGGAGGGAGCCGTCTCGGATACCGTCGATGACCTGCTTGACATTGTGCAGGCCGGAGGCCACGCACACCCGCACCGTGCGGCCGGGCAGCTCGTAGGCGGCCTCCTTCACGCCCTGCATCCCGCGGACTTCTTTGTACTCCAGGGGAGACATGGCGTCGCCGGTGAGCTCCTCCACCACCGTGCGCAGGGCGGCCTCCATCACGCCGCCGGAGGCCCCGAAGATGGTGGCCGCGCCGGTGGAGATGCCCAGCATCTCGTCAAATTCCCCGTCGGGCAGGTGGTCGAAGAGCATGCCCGCCTGGGTGATCATGCGGCCCAGCTCCCGGGTGGTGAGGGACACGTCCACCGGCAGGCAGCCGTTGGGCAGGCGCTGCTCCTCCCGGCGCACCTCGTACTTCTTGGCGGTGCAGGGCATGATGGACACCACAAAGATATCGTCCGGGTCGATGCCCGCCTGCTCGGCGTAGTAGGTCTTGACCAGGGAGCCGAACATCTGCTGGGGGGACTTGCAGGAGGAGACGTTGGGGAGCATGTCGGCGGCGTGCTGCTCCATATAGCGCACCCAGCCGGGAGAGCAGGAGGTGATGAGGGGCAGCGGCCCGCCGTCCCGCAGGCGGTGGAGGAACTCGGTGCCCTCCTCCATGATGGTGAAGTCGGCGGCGGTGTCCACGTCGAACACCTTGTCAAAGCCCAGCCGGCGCAGGGCGGTGACCATCTTGCCCTCCACGTTGGTGCCGATGGGCATGCCGAAGCACTCGCCCAGGGTGACCCGGACGGAGGGGGCGGGACCCACCACCACATGCTTTTTCGGGTCATTGAGGGCGGCCAGCACCTTGCCGGTGTCGTCCTTTTCGCTGAGGGCGCCGGTGGGACAGGCCACGATGCACTGCCCGCAGGACACGCAGTCCACCTCCGCCAGGTCCCGGTCAAAGGCGCAGCCGATGTGGGTGGCGAAACCGCGGCCGTTGGGGCCGATGACCCCCACCTCCTGGGTGGCGCGGCACACGGCGGTGCAGCGGCGGCAGAGGACGCACTTGGAGTTGTCCCGCACCAGATGGGGGGCGGAATCCTCGATCTGGGGATACATGTTGTCGTTGGCGTAGCGCACCGCATCGATGCCCAGGTCGCCGGCCAGCTGCAGCAGTTCGCAGTGGCTGTTGCGGGAGCAGGTCAGGCAGTCCATGCGGTGGTTGGAGAGGATGAGCTCCAGGGTGAGCTGGCGGGATTTGCGCACCCGCTCGGTGTTGGTATATACCTCCATGCCCTCGCTGACCGGGTAGACGCAGGAGGCCACCAGGCTGCGGGCCCCCTTCACCTCCACCACGCAGATGCGGCAGGCGCCGATCTCGTTGATGTCCTTGAGGAAGCACAGGGAGGGGATGTTGAAGCCCGCGGAGCGGGCCGCCTCCAGCACCGTGGACCCGGCGGGGACGGTGACGGGGATGTCGTTGATACGCAGGGATACCATCTTGTTTTCCATGTTCCGTCCCCTCCTTACTGCTTGTAGATGGCGTCAAAGCGGCAGTGGTCCATGCAGGCGCCGCACTTGATGCACTTGGACTGGTTGATGATATGGGGGGCCCGCACCGCGCCGGAGATGGCGCCGGTGGGACAGCCCTGGGCGCAGCGGGTGCAGCCCTTGCACTTGGTGGGGTCCACCATGTACTGGATCAGGGCCTTGCACACCCCGGCGGG
>CALXEB010000061.1 GCA_944387215.1 uncultured Flavonifractor sp.
GCCAGCAGGTTGATGTTGCTCTCCAGGGCGAACTCGCTCTGGCACACGCCGAAGCCCCGGAAGGCCCCGGCGGGGGGGTTGTTGGTGTACCAGCCGTAGCCCCGTATGTCGGTGTTCTGATAGCAGTAGGGCCCCACCGAGTGGGTGCAGGCCCGCTCCAGCACCGGCCCGCACAGGGAGGCGTAGGCCCCGGTGTCGAAGTGGATCTCGCAGTCCAGGCCGGTGAAGATGCCGTTCTCGTCACAGCCCAGGGTAAAGGTGCCCTCCATGTAGTGGCGCTTGGGGTGGAAGTTGATGGACTCCTGCCGGGTGAGGCGCACCTTCACCGGCCGGCCCGCCTTCAGGGCGGCCAGGGCGGCCAGGTGCTGGACCGACACGTCCTCCTTCCCCCCGAAGCCGCCCCCCACCAGCTTGTTCTCCACCACGATGCGCTCAGGGTCCCAGCCAAGCATGATAGAGATCTCCTTGCGGGTGTCGTACACGCTCTGGTCGGAGGTGTACACCTTCACCCCGTCCTTCCAGGGCAGTGCCACGGCGCACTCGGGCTCCAGGAAGGCGTGCTCGGTGAAGGGGGTGGTGTAGGTGCGGGTGACCACATATTTGGAGTTTGCCAGGGCGGTTTTCGCGTCCCCCCGGGTCACGTGGCGCTGCTGGCACAGGTTGCCGCCGGAGTGGACCTTGGGGGCGTTTTCCGCCCGGGCCTGGGCGATGCTCCGCACCGGCTCCAGGGGCTCAAAGCTGATCTTCACCAGGGCCTTGGCCCGCGCCAGGATCTCCTCGGTCTCGGCCACCACCAGGCAGAGGGCGTCCCCCACGCAGCGGGTCACGTCCCCCCTGGCGATCATCACGTCCCAGTCCTGCTGCAAATGGCCCACCTTGTTGTGGGGCACGTCCTCCGCGGTGAGCACCGCCAGCACCCCCGGCAGGGCCAGGGCCGCCGAGGCGTCGATGTCCAGCACCCTGGCCCGGGGATAGGGGGAGCGGACGGCGGAGGCGTGGACCATGCCCTCCAGATACAGGTCGTCGCAGTAGATCCCGGTGCCCAGCACCTTCTCCCGCACGTCGCTTCGGAAGGCGGCCCGGCCCACGCCGAAGCCCGCACCCGCCTCCAGGCCGGGGTCGATGGCCTGTTCCCCCCGGAGGATGGCCCCGGCCAGGGCAATGCCCTCAATGATCTTCTTGTACCCGGTGCACCGGCACACGTTGCCCCGGATGGCCCCCTTGATCTCCGCCTCCGTGGGGTTGGGGTTTTTGTCCAGCAGGGCCTTGCCGGCGAGCACCATGCCCGGGGTGCAGAAGCCGCACTGCACCGCCCCCACCGCCCCGAAGGCGTAGACGAAGGCCTCCTTTTCTCCCGGGTCCAGCCCCTCCACGGTCACGATGCTCTTTCCCGCCGCCCGCCTGGTGGTGAGGGTGCAGGCCCGCAGGGCCCGGCCGTCCACCAGGATGGTGCAGGCGCCGCAGGCCCCCTCGCTGCACCCGTCCTTCACGGAGGTCAGGCGCAGCTCGTCCCGCAGCCAGCGCAGCAGGGGCACGTCCCGGTCCGCGGTCCGGGGCGCGCCGTTGACGGTAAGGGTATAGCGCTCGCCCATGTCAGTCGCCTCTTTTCCCGATCAGGAGAGCAGATAGGGGTAGTTTTCATACACCGCCAGGATCAGGCGGCGGATAGGCTCGTACAGGCAGCAGCCGGGGTCGGACACGTCGTAGTCCGCCGTGACGCTCCCCAGCCGCACCCGGGTCCTGCCGTTCTCCAGGGGCAGGAAGCCCTGGTTTTCGCTGTTTTGGAAGTCCTCCCCGCTCCAGTAGAGGGTGAACTTGTCCTTATAGGGCGCGCTGTCGTAGGGGCAGAAGGTGGCGCAGTTGCCGCACTCGTTGCACAGCCCGTCCAGGTGGACGATCTGCCGCTGCCGCATGCCGGGCACCCACACCGCCGCATTGGCCCGGTTGGGGCACACCTCGGCGCAGGTCTCGCACACCGTGGCGCAGCCCAGGCACCGGGGCTCCGGGCTGGCGGCGCAGTCGGCGCACAGCGTCCCACGTTTGCCCAGGGGCTTCTGGTAGTCGGGGTTGACGTTTTTGTCCACGTACAGGTCCGGGTCAAAGTCGGCGATGGCCCGGGCGGCCTCCATGGCGTCGGCAATGGCCTCCACCACCGTGGCCGGGCCCCGCCGCCTGTCGCCGATCACCGGCCAGCGGCCCACGTCCACCGTCTCGTCGATGCCCTCCCCCACCGCGGCGATGAGGGTGTCGCAGGGCAGGGTGAGGGTCCGCCCCGTGTCCGCCGGGGCCCGGCGGCCGGAGGCGTCCGGCGCGCCCAGCTCCATGACGCGGCAGGTGAGCACGCCGTCTTTCACCCCCACGGGGGCGAGGAGCTCCAGGAACTCCACCCCCTCCGACAGGGCCAGCTCCAGCTCCTCCTCCTCAGCGGGCATATACTGCCGGGTGCGGCGGTACACCAGGCGCACCCGCTCCACCCCGGGGAGCCTACGCACCGCCCGGGCGGTGTCCATGGCGGAGTTGCCCCCGCCGATGACCGCCACGTCCCGGCCCAGGTCCGGGGCGCCGCCGGCCTTGATGGCGGCAAGCACTTGGGTAAAGTTTACATAATCTCCGTACTCCAGCCGGGGGTCGCCGTGCTTCTGGGCGCCGGTGGCGAAGATGATGTGGGTAAAGCCCATGTCCTCCAGCTCCCCGGCGGAGGAGACGGGGGCGTTGAGCCGCACCTTGACCCCCATGGCCCGGACGATGGCCTCGTCTTTGTCGATGGCCCCGTCGGAGATGCGGAAGGAGGGGATGAGGCGGCGCACCACGCCCCCCAGCCTGCCGGTGGCCTCGAAGAGGGTCACGTCCACCCCCGCCCGGCCCAGGAAGTAGGCCGCCGCCATGCCGGCGGGGCCGCCGCCCACCACGGCAACCCTTTTGCCGCTTACCGGGGCGGCGGGCTTCAGCCTGGGCAGGACGGCCTCATAGCCCCCCTCCGCGGCCTTCAATTTATAGTCCCGGATATAGACGCTCTCGTCGTAGTAATTGCGCATGCACTTGTCCTGGCAGCGGTGGGTGCAGATGGTGCCGGTGATGAAGGGCAGGGGGTTGCGCCGGAGGATGACCTCCAGGGCCTCCTCATAGTTCCCGGCGTTGACCCGCATCAGGTAGGCGGGGATGTCCTGGTGGATGGGGCAGCCGTCCCGGCAGGGGGCGGCAAAGCAGTCTGTCAGGGGCACCTGCGCCTTCATTTTACGGCCGGGGGCGGGCTTTGCCGGCTTGCGGCAGCGGGAGCCGGTGCGGGCCTCCTCCGCCAGGGCCGCCACCGCCGCCCCGTCCACCGCCGCCGGCGGGGCGGGCAGGCCGGCCAGGGCCTCCGCCATCTGGGCCAGCCGCTGGTACCCGCCGGGCTTGAGCAGGGTGGTGGCCACGGTCACCGGGCGTATGCCCGCCCGGGCCAGGGGGCGTATGTTCAGCGCGTCCGCCCCGCCGGAGAAGGAGATGGGCAGCGCCCCGTTAAACTCCGCCGCCAGCCGGGCCGCCAGGGACAGGGACAGGGGGTACAGGGCCCGGCCGGACAGGTACATCTCCCCGCTGGGCAGCTCCCCGGCCTTCACCTCCACCGGGAAGGTGTTGGTGAGCTTCACCCCGAAGGCCAGCCCCCGCTTTTCCCCCAGGGCCAGCAGCCGGCGGAGCATGGGCGCCGCGTCGGCCCACTGCAGGTCGTTTCGGAAGTGGTGGTCGTCAAAGGCCAGGTAGCCGTAGCCCAGATCGTCCAGGGTCCTGCGGGCAAACTCATACCCCAGCAGGGTGGGGTTGCACTTGACGTAGGTGTGCAGCCCCTTTTCCCCCATCAGGTAGGCGGCGATGGCCTCGATCTCCTCCGGCGGGCAGCCGTGGAGGGTGGATTCGGTCACCGAGCGGGACACTTTTGGGGAGATGGCGCGGACGTAGTCCCCGTCCACCCGCCGGAACCGATCCAGGTTGGCCAGGGCCCAGTCCTTGCACGCCTTCCACGCTGGGGTGCCGGAGGCGTCCTTGAGCCCTTCGATGAAGGCGTCCACCTTGGGGCTTCGGATGCCCGCCAGGTCGTACCCCACGCTCATGTTGAACACAAAGCCCTCCGGGTCCCCCAGATCCAGCTCTCTCGCCAGCAGCTTGCAGGCAAACCACGCCTTGATATACTCCTCCATGGCCTGGGGCACCGTGAGCTCGGTGGACCACTCGCAGTTGTAGCCCTCGTCCTCCGCGGAGATGCAGGGCTTGGGCACGCACTTTCTCAGCTCCGCCCCGTCCGTGACCTGCACGGTCTTCAGCTCGAAGAACCGGGCCCCGGCGGCGTAGGCGGCCACAATGTTCTGGGCCAGCTGGGTGTGGGGCCCGGCGGCGGGGCCGAAGGGGGCCTCCAGTCCCTCCCCGAAGATGGTCCCCGCCGGCGCGCCGGCGTACCGGGTCAGCCTGGACACCCCAAAGACCGAGCCGACGGTGCGGTACTCCTCCAGGGCCCAGGTCATCAGGCGGGAAAAGGACATGGGTCTCATGATGTCGCTCATCCTGTCGTCCTCCTTGTTTGGTCATGTAGGGGCGGCTATCAGCCGCCCGTATGGGGCACGACGACCCGGCGCGCCCACCGCTTTCAATAGGCCCTGTGGTTCAGCGCCCCCCACAGCTTTTTAGCCTGCTCCAGGCAGAAAGCGTTGATCCTGTCCTCGTCCAGGTTCACAAACTCCCTGTCCTTATACACCACGTTCCCGTTGATGATGGTGGTGCGGCAGTTTTTCCCCATCATGCCGAAGAGCATGTGCCCGTCGATGTTGTCCGCCGAGAAGGGGGTGAAGGGCTTGTAGTCCATGACGATGACGTCGGCGGCGGCCCCGGGCCTGAGCACCCCCAGGGGCTTTTTGAAGTACCGGGCGCAGATGGCCGGGTTGTTGCGGAAGAGCATGCCCATGGCCTCCCCCCAGCCCGCGTCGGGCCGGCAGAGGTTGTGCCGCTGCATGGGCAGGAGGACCTTCAGGCTCTCCAGCATGTCGTGGGTGTAGGCGTCGGTGCCCAGGCCCACCAGGACGCCCTTTTGGCACATCCCGATCACCGGGGCGCAGCCCACGGCGTTGTTCATGTTGGACTCCGGGTTGTGGCACACCATGGTGTCCGTCTCCCCGATGATGTCCAGCTCCGCCGGGGAGAGGTGGATGCAGTGGCCCAGCAGGGTCTTTTCCCCCAAAATGCCGTTGTAGAGCAGCCGGTCCACCGGCCGGCAGCCGTAATTGCGCAGGGAGTCGTACACGTCGTCCATGCCCTCGGCCACGTGGATGTGGAAGCCGGTGCGGCCGCCGTTGGCCTTCACCATCTCCTCAAAGGTCTTATCAGAAATAGTGAACAGGGCGTGGCCGCCGAACATGGCGCGGATCATGTCGTCGTCCCGCTCCAGGGTCCAGGCGAGGAAGTCGGCGTTCTCCTGAATGGCCTGGCGGCACTTGTCCGCCCCGTCCCGCTCGCTGACCTCGTAGCACAGGCAGGCCCGGATGCCCGCCTCTTTGCACACGTCTTTGATGGCGAAGAGGGAGCCGGGGATCTCCCCATAGGAGGCGTGGTGGTCAAAGATGGTGGTCACCCCGTCCCGGATGCAGTCCAGCACGGTGGCCCAGGCGCAGGCCCGGGTGCCGTCCAGGGTCAGGCGCCGGTCGATATTCCACCACTGCCCGTCCAGAATTTCATAGAAGTTCGTGGGGCGGAACCCGTCGATGGACAGGCCCCGGGCCAGGCCGGAGTAGATATGGGTGTGGACGTTGATGAGCCCGGGCATGATGACCCCGCCCCTTGCGTCCACAAATTCCGCCTCGGGGTACCTGGCCCGCAGGGCGGCGAAGTCCCCCGCTTCCCTGACAGCCTCCCCCTCCAGGACCACCGCCCCGTTTTCCCAATAGGGCGCGGCGTCGTCCCGGGTGATAAGCCGTCCGTTTCCCACCAGCAGCATGGCAGGGCCTCCTTTCCCGTCTGAAAATACAAAAAACGCCCATTCCGAAGAATGGGCGCCCCTGGCAGACATGACGCAGCGTCTGCCGAAATGGAACCCATTCAGCCCGTGCGCGAAGCACTCCGTTGCAGCCATGACACGATGCAGTTGTCCGCCGGACCGGCAGCAGTCCCGCGCTCAAAACCATCATAACACACCCCTCCCCGTTGCGCAAGAGGAAACCGGCGGCGAGAAATGTTTCCAAGTCTGAATTTTATAGTTGAAAATGCGCCGCGGCGTGGTACAATACAAACAGCACAGAGCGCACAGCGCACAAGGAGCGTACGATTATGTCAAAGCTGCCTGATAAAGATACATTGATCCAGCTGGCCCGGGGGATCGCCGCGCAGTTCGGGCCGAACTGTGAGGTGGTGGTCTACGACCTGACGGAAAACGACGTGGAACACTCCATCGTGGCCATCGAGAACGGCCACGTCACCGGGCGCAAGGTGGGGGACAGCCCCTCCAAGGGGATGCTGGACGCGCTGAAGGACCCGGAGCACCTGAAAGACAACCTGTGTTATCTGGCCCGCACCCGGGATGGGAAGATCCTCAAGTCCTCCACCTGCTACCTCCGGGATGAAAACGGGACCCCGGTGGGCATGTTCGCCATCAACTACGACATCACCTTCCTGCTGTCCATGGAGAGCCAGATCCAGCAGTTCACCGCCACCGGGCCGGACCACCGGGTCAACGAGCCGGTCTCCCGCCATGTGACCAACATTCTGGAGGGGCTCATCGAGCAGAGCGTCAAGCTGGTGGGCAAGCCGGTGGCCATGATGAGCAAGGAGGACAAGGTGAGGGCCATCCGTTTCCTCAACGAGTCCGGGGCCTTCCTCATCACCAAGAGCGGCGATCGGGTATGTCAGTTTTTCGGCATCTCCAAATACACCCTGTACAGCTACATCGGCGAGACCAAGGGCTGAACGGAAGCACAGAACGAACGCGGGGACGCGCTGCTGCGGTGCGGCCCCGCGTCGTCTTGTTTTTGTCAGAAAATCGTCAGGTGTTTTTTAGAAAAGATTCAGATCAGCTTTATGCTTTCTTCACCCGGATCTGATATGCTCGTTTCAGAACAAAGGAGGCATGACCATGGAGACGATCCTGACTGTGGAGCATCTGGTCCGGGAGTACGGGAGCCGGGGCAGCGTGACCCGGGCCATCGACGACGTGAGCTTTTCTGTGGAAAAGGGGGAATTTGTGGGCATCATGGGGGCCTCGGGCAGCGGGAAGAGCACCCTGCTCAACTGCGTGTCCACCATCGACGCCCCCACCGCCGGGCGCATCTTTGTGGAGGGCCGGGAGATCACCGGCCTGAAGCCCCGGGAGGTCTCCCGCTTCCGGCGGGAGCGGCTGGGGTTCATCTTCCAGGACTGCCAGCTGCTGGACACCCTCACCGCCTTTGAGAACATCGCCCTGGCCCTCACCATCCGGGGGGCCGCCCCCGGCCTGGTGGAGAAAAAGGTGAAGCAGGCCGCCGGGCTGCTGGAGATTGCCGACTGCATGGACAAGTACCCCTATCAGATGTCCGGCGGCCAGCGGCAGCGGACGGCGGCGGCCCGGGCCATGGTCACCGACCCCGCCCTGATACTGGCCGACGAGCCCACCGGGGCCCTGGACTCCAAGTCCGCCAAGCTGCTGCTGGACCGCTTCGAGATCCTCAACCGCCAGCGGGAGGCCACCATCCTCATGGTCACCCACGACGCCTTTACCGCCAGCTACTGCCACCGCATCCTCTTCCTCCAGGACGGGGCGGTGCTCACCCGGCTGGAGCGGGGGGACGGGAGCCGCCGGGCGTTTTTCCGGCAGATCATCGACGTGGTGACCCGGCTGGGAGGTGACCAGAGCGATGTTCTCTGAGCTGGCCTGGAAAAACGTCCGCCGCAGCGTGAGGGACTACGGGGTGTGGTTCCTCACCATTGTGTTCGGCGTGTGCCTGTTTTACACCTTCAACGCCCTGGAGAATCAGACGGTGCTCCGCTTTCTGGCCCAGAATCCCAAGACCAACATCGTGGAGTCTATCCGAAGCCTGATCGGCATGCTGTCCGTCTTTGTGTGGGCGGTGCTGGCCTTTCTGATCCTCTACGCCTCCGGCTTCCTGGTGCGGCGGCGGAAGAAGGAGCTGGGCACCTACCTGCTGCTGGGCATGGAGCGCTGGCAGGTGGCCCGGCTGCTGCTGGCCGAGACGGCGTGCATCGGGGCCATCGCCCTGGCCGCCGGGCTGGCTTTGGGCGTGCTGGCCGCCTGGGCCCTGAGCGCCTTTACCGCCGGGCTGTTCGCCGTGCCCATGACCTACTTCACCTTCGCCCTCTCCGTCCCCGCTCTGGGCAAGACCGCCCTGGCCTTCGCCGCCATCTTCCTGCTGGTGATGGTCTACCACGCCTTCGCGGTCTCCCGGTGCAGGCTCATCGACCTGCTCCAGGCCGGCCGGGTGAACCAGGCCCTCAAGGGCCGGAGCCTGGGGGCGTCGGTGGCCCTCTTCCTGCTGGGGGCGGCGCTGCTGGCCGTGGCCTACGCCATGCTGCTCACCCGGGGCCTGCTGCGGGTGGACGCCCTGTTCTGGGTGATGATCGGCCTGGGCAGCCTGGGCACCCTGCTCTTTTTCCGCTCCCTGTCCGGCTTCCTGCTGCGGATCTGCCAGAGCAGGAGGGGGTTCTACCTGAAGAACCTGAACCTGTTCGTGCTGCGGCAGTTCAACGCCCGCATCAACACCACCTACCGCTCCATGACGGTGATCTGTCTCATGCTGCTGCTGGCCATCGGCATCACCGCCAGCTCCGTGGGACTGAACAACACCGTCTCCCAAATGGCGGAGGAGGAGCTCCCCCAGGACGTCAGCCTGACCTTTTATCCCGACGGGGAGGAGCCGGTGGACCTCCCCGCCCTGCTGGCGGAGGGGGGCTTTGACCCGGGGCGCGACTGCGCCTTCCATCTCGCCTTCCCGGTATTCCGCTCCGAAGCGGGGCAGGCCGTTGCCCGGTCGGTGTACGACGCCTTTGCCGGCCGCTGGGGCCGGGCGGCGGCGGACGCCTTTCTGGAGCGGGAGCAGCTGGCCGTCCGCCCCGACGGTGAGGCTCAGGGGGCCTGGGTCAACTGCTGGATCTTCCTGGCCGACTACGCCGGGGACAAGCAGGCGGCGGAGGAGGCATTTCAGGGGGCGGTGACCGCCCTGAGCGAGCTGGGGGGCTACGGCTATACCACCCGGCTGGACACCTGGATGGACCTGATGGGCACCAAGGTGCTGGTGCTCTTCATCGGGCTGTACCTGGGGGTGGTGTTCCTGCTGGCGTCGGCGGCGGTGCTGGCCCTGCAGCAGCTGACCCAGGCGGCGGACGCCGCCGGGCAGTACCGGGTGCTCTCCCTGCTGGGGGCCCCGGGGAAGATGCGGGGCCGGGCGGCGGACGCCCAGGTGGCCCTGGCCTTCCTCCTGCCCCTGGCCCTGGCCCTGGTCCACGCCGCCGTGGGCATGACGGCGGCCAACGCCGTCATCGCCGAGGTGGGGCAGGTGGACTCCGCCGCCTCCTCCGCCGTCACCGCCCTGCTGCTGGCGGTGGTGTACGGCGGGTACTTCCTGGCCACCTGCCGGGGCAGCCGCCGGCTGCTGGGGACGGGCCGGGAGGCGCGCGGGGCTTGACTTTCCCCGCCGGGGGTGATATAGTACTCCCGACAAACCGGCTTTGACGGAGAAGAACCCGCAAGGCGGCACCCAGAGAGGGGCGCGTTGGCTGTGAGCGCCCTGTGCCGGCGGCGGGCGGTACCACTCCCGAGCCGCCCGGGACGACCGGGCCGGGCCCGCCCGTTACAGCGGTCACAAGCGGCGGGATGTTACGCTTCCCGCAAGCAGGGTGGAACCGTGGGACGTATGCTTACGCCTCACCCCTGACACACTCAGGGGTGAGGCGTTTTTTCGCGTTGCCCCGCACAGATTTTGTTGTAGGGGCGGCCCTTGTGGCCGCCCGCGGGCGGGGACAAGCCCCGCCCCTACGGACGACAAGGAGGTACCCGAACCATGTCCGACGAGAACAAGAGTTACGAATTTTCCTTTGAAAACCCCGCGTACCGCAAGACCTACTGGCACACCTGCTCCCACGTGATGGCCCAGGCGGTGAAGCGCCTGTGGCCCGAGGTGAAGCTGGCCATCGGCCCCTCCATCGACGAGGGCTGGTACTACGACCTGGACTCCCCCTTCCCCTTCACCCCCGAGCACCTGGAGCAGATCGAGGCGGAGATGCGCAAGATCTGCAAGGAAAAGCTCAAGCTGGAGCGGTTCGAGCTGCCCCGGGAGGAGGCCCTGAAGTTCATGGAGGAGAAGGGCGAGCCCTTCAAGGTGGAGCTGATCCAGGACCTGCCTGAGGACGCCCACATCTCCTTCTATAAACAGGGGGAGTTCACCGACCTGTGCGCCGGCCCCCACCTGGACTCCACCGGGCGCATCAAGGGCAACGCCCTGAAGCTCACCGCCTGCAACGCCGCCTACTGGCGGGGGGACTCCAACCGGGAGACCCTCCAGCGCATCTACGGCATCGCCTTCCCCAAGAAGGACGAGCTGGACGAGTACCTGGCCCGGATCGAAGAGGCCAAGAAGCGGGACCACCGGAAGCTGGGTAAGGAGCTGGGCCTGTTCATGCTGCGGGACGAGGGCCCCGGCTTCCCCTTCTTCCTGCCCCGCGGCATGGTGCTGAAAAACACCCTGCTGGACTACTGGCGGCAGATCCACAAGAAGTACGGCTATGTGGAGATCTCCACCCCCATCATCCTCAACCGCCAGCTGTGGGAGCGCTCGGGCCACTGGGACCACTACAAGCAGAACATGTACACCACCGTCATCGACGGGGAGGACTACGCCATCAAGCCCATGAACTGCCCCGGCGGCATGCTGGTCTACGCCAGTGAGCCCCACTCCTACCGGGACCTGCCCCTGCGGGTGGGCGAGATCGGCCTGGTCCACCGGCATGAGCTCTCCGGCGCCCTCCACGGCCTGTTCCGGGTGCGCTGCTTCAGTCAGGACGACGCCCACATCTTCATGACTCCCGACCAGCTCAAGGAGGTGATTCAGGAGACCGTCCGCCTGTTTGACGAGGTGTACTCCACCTTCGGCCTGACCTACGCCATCGAGCTGTCCACCATGCCCGAGGATCACATCGGCACCGTGGAGCAGTGGGAGCACAACCAGGACATCCTGAAAAACGCCATCACCGACATGGGCAAGGAGTTC
>CALXEB010000062.1 GCA_944387215.1 uncultured Flavonifractor sp.
TGATGTGCTCGCACAGCTCCTCGATGGTGTCCAGGTCCTCCGGCTCGCCGTTGCCCTCGGTGATCTTGGTCAGCAGGTCCAGCAGCCGCTTGGTGCCGATGCGGCAGGGGGAGCACTTGCCGCAGGACTCGTCCACGATGAACTCCAGATAGAACTTGGCGATGTCCACCATGCAGTTGTCCTCATCCATGACGATGAGGCCGCCGGAGCCCATCATGGAGCCGATGGCGGACAGGGACTCATAGTCGATGGGGGTGTCGATGAGGGAGGCGGGAATGCAGCCGCCGGAGGGGCCGCCGGTCTGAGCGGCCTTGAACTTCTTGCCGCCGGGCACGCCGCCGCCGATGTCCTCCACCACCGTGCGCAGGGTGGTGCCCATGGGAACCTCCACCAGGCCGGTGTTGGTGATCTTGCCGCCCAGGGCGAAGACCTTGGTGCCCTTGCTCTTCTCGGTGCCGATGGCGGCATACGCCTCGGGGCCGTGGTTGAAGATCCAGGTGATGTTGGCGTAGGTCTCCACGTTGTTCAGCAGGGTGGGCCGGTCGAACAGGCCCTTCACCGCCGGGAAGGGGGGACGGGTCTTGGGCTCGCCCCGGTGGCCCTCGATGGAGCGCATGAGGGCGGTCTCCTCGCCGCAGACGAAGGCGCCGGCCCCCAGGCGCAGCTCCAGGTCGAAGTCAAAGCCGGACTCGAAGATGTTCTTGCCCAGCAGGCCGTACTCCTTGGCCTGGCCGATGGCCACCTCCAGGCGCTTGACCGCGATGGGGTACTCCGCCCGGACGTAGATGTAGCCCTGATGGGCCCCCACGGCGTAACCGGCGATGGTCATGGCCTCCAGCACGGAGAAGGGGTCCCCCTCCAGCACGGAGCGGTCCATGAACGCGCCGGGGTCGCCCTCGTCGGCGTTGCAGCAGACGTACTTGACCCCGTCGGGGCTCACCGCGTCGGCGGTGAACTGCCACTTCTTCCCCGTGGGGAATCCGGCGCCGCCCCGGCCCCGCAGGCCGGAGGCCAGGACCGTGTCGATGACCTGCTGGGGCGGGATCTTCTCGGTGAGGATCTTGCCCAGGGCCTCGTAGCCGCCCACGCCGATATACTCGTCGATGCTCTCGGGGTTGATGACGCCGCAGTTGCGCAGGGCGATGCGGTGCTGGTGCTTGTAGAAGCGGGTCTCGGCCAGGGAGGTGGCCGGCCCGTCGCTGCCGTCGTTTCGGTTGAGCAGCCGCCGGACGATGCGGCCCTTGACGATATGCTCGGAGACGATCTCCTCCACGTCCTCCACCGTGACGTGGGTATAGCAGGCCCCCTCGGGATAAATGGTGACGATGGGCCCCAGGGCGCACAGGCCGAAGCACCCGGTGCGCACCACCTGGGCCTCCTTGTTCATCCCCTGGGCGGCCAGCTGCTTTTCAAACTCCTCAATGATCTTCAGGCTGTTGGAGGAGGAGCAGCCGGTGCCGGTGCACACCAGGATATGGGAACGGATCAAACTCATCGCTCTGCCTCCTCCCCTTATTCCGCCGCGCCGATGGTGTACTCTTCCACCACCCGGCCGTTGACCAGATGCTCGCTGACCACCGAGGCCACCTTATCCGGGGTCATCTTCACATAGGTGACCTTTTCCTGGCCGGGCACGTATACCTCCACAATGGGCTCCAGCCGGCACACGCCGATGCACCCGGTCTGGGAGACGGTGACGTTTTTCAGCTGGCGCTTGTCCACTTCCTCCAAGAAGGCGTTGAGCACCGGCCGGGCGCCGGCGGCGATGCCGCAGGTGGCCATGCCCACCACCACGCGGATGCGGTCGTCCCCCGACTCCCGCAGGTCGATCTGCTTTGCCATCCGCTCCCGGATGGCCCGCAGCTCCGCTAAACTTTTCATGCTTTCATCCCCCTATTTTCTCAAGCGATGCTTCCTGTTCCTGCAAATAGTCCCGCAGCCAGAGGATCACCTCCGGCTCCGCCGGGGAGACGTCCTCCCCCAGTTCCGCCCGGATCTGCCGGGTGTCCAGCCGGAAGGCGCGCTCCTCCACCTGATGGGTGTAGGTCAGCTCCAGCTTCGGCGCCCCCTGGATGAGCAGGGTGATAGTGCCCGCCATGTCCCCCACCGGGGGGCAGTCGATATGCTCTGCACAGAAAAGGGCCCTTACCGTGGTGCCCACCCCCTCCGTGCTCTCAATGTCCAGCCGCCCGCCCGTCTGCTCCGCCGCCAGGCGCAGCAGGGGCAGGCCCAGGCCCATCTTTCGGGTGGTGCGGGTGGTGGTAAAGGGGTCGCTCACCGTGGCCAGCAGCGACGGGCTCATGCCCCGGCCGTCGTCGGCGATGGTGAAGCAAATGCGCCCGGTCTCCTCCGCCAGCGTGATATCCAGGTGCTTTGCCCCGGCGGTGATGGAGTTCTGGGCGATATCCAGAACGTACAGGGCGATTTCTTTCATGTAATCACCTCGTCATCAGGCAGCCCCCGGGCGCTCCGCGCAATGAGGCCCCCGCCGAAGCCCAGCGCAGCGGGTTCGGTGGGGAGAGGAGGTCCAGCGGAGGGAATGAGCGTTCCCACTGATGGGGACGCGAATGATCCGTAGCTTGGGCCGACGATGTCACGCTCCGCACCCTCCGCGACGGGCGGCTGCTCTCCGCTCCGCGAAAAACACCTCGCGCCGCAGGCGCGACTGCTTTTTCGTCTGCGCGGCTCGCTGCCGCCCTGCTCCCGGGCGCGCCGCGCTTCTTATTTATACATGTCCAGGATCGCGCCCACCTGGTCGGGGGTGAGACGGCCGTAGACGTCGTTGTTGATCATCATTACAGGGGCCAGGCCGCAGGCTCCCACGCAGCGGCAGGAGTCCAGGGAGAACTTCCCGTCGGCGGTGATAGCGCCGGGGGAGATACCCAGCTTCTGCTCTACGGCGCTGAGGATAGAGGCCGCCCCCTTCACATAGCAGGCGGTGCCCAGGCAGACGGAGATCTGGTACTTCCCCTTGGGATTGAGGGTGAACTGGGCATAGAAGGAGGCCACCCCATATACCTCGGACAGGGGGATGTCCAGCCCCTCGGCCACCATGATCTGGACCTCTTCCGGCAGATAGCCGAAAATCTCCTGGGCGGCCTGGAGCACCGGCATGGTGGCTCCCGGCTGGCCCTTGTGCGCTTCGATCACCCGTTTCAGGCGCTCCTCCTGCTCAGGCGTGCCCCGATAGGGGACAACAGTCTTGCAGTTTGGCATGATGCTTCCTCCCTTTCTTAAAATGATCCGTTTAGTTTTTGCCCTATTTACAATATCTGCTGCACAAGCGCAAAGGCCCATGCAGCAGAGGTCGTACCCGCATCGGTTCTACTATTTTCAGGGCGTTATCCCGGTTTTTTCTAGGACACTATGTCATAACATATAGCTATATGTGGAGTATATCACGGCTGCTTTTCTTTGTAAAGACTTTTTTGTGGTAAAGTCCCGCTTCAAAACGCCCCTGCGCCGCGGCCGCATGGCGATGAAAAACCGGGGCGCGCACAGGGCGCGTCCCGGTTTTGCGTGGCTCTGTCAGCCCAGGATCTGCTCCAGATCCAGTGTGAGGGAGCCGTCCTCCCGCACGAAGCAGGGGATGCCCAGGCTCCCGTTGGCCTTGGGGCCGTCAAAGACGGGGCTAGACTCCCGCAGGGCCAGGTAGGCCTTCAGGTCGGCCAGGCTGGCGGAGATGTTCTTGAAGTCCATCTCCACTCCGGCCTCACACAGCCTGTTGATCGCGTAAAGGGTGTCGGGGCAGAGGTGGCTGCCGATGAGGGTGACTTTCATGGCGCGCCTCACTTCACGGCGATGGCTTCCACCTCGCACAGGGCGCCCTTGGGCAGATCCTTCACGGCGAAGCAGGAGCGGGCAGGCTTAGAGGTGAAGAACTTGGCGTACACCTCGTTGAAGGCGGCAAAGTCGGCGATGTCGGCCAGGAAGCAGGTGGTCTTGATCACCTTGTCCGCGCCGGAGCCGGCGGCCTCCAGGATGGCCAGCACGTTCTTGCAGCTCTGCTCGGCCTGGGCGGCGATGCCCGCGGGCATGGAGCCGTCGGCGGGCACCACCGGCAGCTGGCCGGAGGTGAACACAAAGCCGTTGGCCTCGTAGGCCTGGGAGTAGGGGCCGATGGCCCCGGGGGCATTCTTGGTGTCGATAACGGTCATGGGAAACACTCCTTTTCCAAAATTCTGATCTATTTTAAACCAAATCAGCGGGATGTGCAAGCGGGGATCAGGCCCGGGCCTGCTTCTTGGCGGCCATGGCCTTCACCAGCCAGTCCTTGCCCTCCACCATCCGGGTGACCATCATGGAGGCAATGGTGTCGCCGGAGGAGTTCAGGCAGGTGGCGGCGGGGTCGAAGATAAAGCCCAGGGTGGCGATGATGGGGAAGGCCTCGGCGGGGAAGCCGAACATGGAGACGATGAGCATCTCGCCCACCAGGCCGCCGCCGGGGGCGCCGGAGAGGACGAAGGCGGACAGGATGGCCACCACGATGGACATGGCGTAGGTCTCCACCCCCACGAAGGGCATGTCGAAGATGCCGTACAGGAAGGCGATCTTCACGATGGAGCTGAGCACGGAGCCATCCATATGCATGGTGCAGCCCATGGGGAGCACCAGGTCGCTGACGTCCTCAGGCACGCCGATGGAGTTGCAGGCCTCCTTGTTCACCGGGATGGTGGCGGCGGAGGACTGGGTGGCAAAGGCGGTGATGGCGGGGCGGAAGATGTGCTTGAACATGACCTTCACGCCCTGCCTGCCTCCGGCCAGGAAGGAGTACAGGGGGAAGAAGATGATGAAGTAGAGCGCGCACAGGGGATAGTACACCAGCATGGAGCGGCCGTAATCGCCCACGATCTCGGGGCCGTAGGTGGCCACCAGGTTGGCAAAATAGGCGCCCAGGCCGATGGGGGCCACCAGCATGATGACGCCCACGAACTTCATGATGATGTCGTTGAGATTGCTCAGCAGCTTGCCCATAGGGGTCTCCTCGCCGCCGCAGGCGGACACGCAGAAGCCGAAGATGATGGCGAAGATGATCAGGGGCAGCATGTTGGACTTATCCCACAGGTCGGAGAAGTCGGACACGGTAAGGGAGCTGACGATGAGCTCGGCGGCGGTCTTGGCCTCGCCGGTCTCGCCGGTGGTCAGCTGGATGGTGGTGCCGGCGGAAGGGCTGAACAGATTGACCCAGATCAGCACGCACACGGCGGCGATGAGGCCGGTAAAGATGAAGGTGCCGATGGTGGAGCCCAGGATCTTGCCCAGGCGCTTCATGTTGGCCATGGTGCCCACGGCGGAGGCGATGGACACAAAGACCAGGGGGACCACGATGGTAAAGAGCAGGTTCAGGAAGATGTCGCCCACCGGCTTGATGGTGGTGCCCACGTCGGGGAGGAAGGCGCCGATCAGCGCGCCGATGATGATGCCGCCCAGGATCAGGATGAGGCTGCCGTACTGCTGCCAGAAGCTCTTCTTTTGGATGGTTGCCATAGTTGATGCTCCTCTCTTCAAATTCCGTCTTTTTATCTGTGCGGGGCCCTCCCCGCCGCCTGATGTGGCTGTGAGGCCGCTCAGGGGAGCTCCTCGTCGGTGATCTCTCCTTTGGCGACCACGTTGGTGGGGCCGGTGAGCGTCAGCTCGGTCACCCGGCCTCCCTCCGTCCTTACGTCGATGGCCAACTCTCCGCCGGTCATCTGTACGCGGACATCCCGGCCGTCCCGCTCTCCCCGCAGGGTGAGGGCCGCGGCCACGCAGCCGGTGCCCGTGCCGCAGGCGTGGGTAAAGCCCTCCACCCCCCGCTCGAAGGTGCGCTCCCAGATGGTCCCGTCGGGCTGCACGTCGTAGAAATTGACGTTGGCCCCCTTGGGGAACGCGGGGTGGTGGCACAGCTTCTCCCCCAGCCGGAAGAGCTTCTCCTCCGGCCAGTCCCGCAGGCCGGGGACGGGGACCACCGCGTGGGGAAGTCCCGGGCTGCCCAGCTCCAGGTAGGCGCAGGGCCAGCGCTCCCCGTCCACCTCCACCGGGCAGTCCAGCTCCACCACCGTGGGGTCGTTGAGCCGCACCTGGTACCGCCGTCGGTCCACACGCCGGCCGGTGATGGGGCCGGCGGTGGTCTGCACCCGCTGCACCTCCCCCGCCAGGCCGTTGTCGTGGCCGTAGCGGCAGATACACCGGGCCCCGTTGCCGCACATCTCCCCCACGCTGCCGTCGGAGTTGAAAAACAGCATGCGGAAATCCGCGTCGATGGTGGGGCGGTCCACCGCCATCAGCCCGTCGGCGCCGATGGACCTGCGCCGGTCACACAGCCGCCGGGCCAGGGCGGGGAAGCGGTCCTCCGGGATGTTCTCCCGGAGATTGTTCAGGATGATAAAGTCGTTGCCCGCGCCGTTCATTTTCCAAAACTGCATGGTGGGAACCCTCCTTGTCGCACAGACCGGGCCCTCAGAACAGGGAGGGGCGCCCGCCGCAGCCGGTCACAGGCTCCTGACCGCCGCCTCCAGCTGCTTCATGGCCTGCTCCAGGATGCTGCGGGGGCAGGCGGCGTTGAGCCGCATGTAGCCGCTGAGGCTGCGGCCGAAGCTCCAGCCCTCGTTGAAGCCCAGTTTGGCCTTCTCAATCATAAATGTACGCAGCTCCTCGTTGCTCAGCCCCAGATCCCGGCAGTCCAGCCACATGAGGTAGGTGGCGTCGGGGGCGTAGGTCTTGATCTGAGGGATGTGCTTTTTGCAGTAATCCACCACAAAGTCGAAGTTGTCCGACAGGTAGGGCAGCAGCTGGTCCAGCCACTCCTCTCCCTCGTTGAAGGCCGCCTGCATGGCGGTGAGGGAGAAGGCGTTGTTGCGGTGGATGTCCATATTCATCCAGAACTTGTCAAAGACCTGCTTCATATGGGCGTTGGGGAAGACCACCGCGGAGGCCTGCAGGCCCGCCAGGTTGAAGGTCTTGGTGCCGGAGATCCCGCTGACCACGTAGGCCGCCGCCTCGGGAGAGACCGCGGCGGTGGGGACGTGCTTTTTGCCGTGGAACACCAGGTCGGAGTGGATCTCGTCGGAGAAGAGCACCACATGGTGCTTGATGCACAGCTCCACCATCCTGCGCAGCTCGCCGGCCGTCCACACGATGCCCAGGGGGTTGTGGGGGCTGCACAGCAGGAAGAGGTCCACCTGCTCCAGCTTGGCCTCAAAGTCGGCCCAGTCCATCTCCCACTTCCCGTCCTTCTCGATGAAGGGGTTCTCCACCACCCGGCGGTTCCAGGCCTCCACCATGTCGTAGAACTCGGAGTACACCGGCGTCTGGATCAGGACGCTGCCCCCCTCGGGGGTGAAGAGCTTCACCATGGCGCTGAGGGACTGCACCACCCCCAGGCTGAAGCTCATCAGGCTCTGGTCGATGTCCCAGCCGTGGCGGCGCTTCTGCCAGCCGCGGACGGCCTCAAAATAGCTGTCGGGCCGGCTGGTGTAGCCCCAGATGCCCTCCTGGGCCCGCTTGCCCAGCGCGTCGATGATGGGCTGAGCGGTCTTGAAATCCATGTCCGCGATCCACAGGGGGATCACATCGTCGGTGCCGAACTTTTTCCTGCGCTCATCATACTTGGCCGAGCAGTTTTTGCTGCGGTCCACGACCGCATCAAAATCATACTTCATGGTCTCTTCCCTGCCTTTCCTGCTTTGTCGGAGCGGGCGCGCCGCTCCGCAGCCCTTGCCCGTGTACAAAAGCAAAGGGCGTGCCAACTGCCCCGCCTCCTCCGAACGGGGCGCCCTCCCGCCCCGCAGGCCCCGGAATTTTCAACGCTCCGTACAGAAACGGCCGCCGGACGGCGGGATCCCGTCCGGCGGCCGCTGCCTTATTCTGCGCAAAAACAGGTCAAAGTGGTCAAAGTGGTTAAACAGTTTAACCGGCCGGCCGCTCAGAAAGGCGCCGGCACAGCTCCCGCCCCGCCGGGGTCAGGCGGGTGCCGCCCCTTCCCCGGCTCACGCGGGCAAGGCCCGCCCGGTCCAGGGCCGCCAGGATGCGCCGGATCTCCTGCTGGGAGCAGGGCAGTCCGGCGGCTTTGGCCGCAGCCAGGATGGTCTCCCGCCCCAGGCTGCGCCCCGCCTGATCGGCCCGGCAGAGCTGTTCCAGCACGAAGCGCTGGTCCTCCGGCGGACAGTCCGTCCCCTCCGGCAGCACCGCCTTGGGGGCGGCGGAGGCGGCTGGGAGATAGCGGAAGGTGGGCGGCAGTTCCTCAGGTCCCACCACGGGGCTGCCCGTGTAGCTGAAATACTCCACCACATTGCGCAGCTCCCGGATATTGCCCCGCCACTGGTGGGTGAGCAGCAGCCGTTCCACCTCCGGGGAGAGGGTGAAGCTGGCCCCGATGGCCCGGCGGAAGTGGTCGATGAGCAGCAGCAGGTCACCCTCCCGCTCCCGCAGGGGCGGGATGAGCACGGGCAGGGTGTTGAGCCGGTAGTACAGGTCCCGGCGGAAGGACCCCTCCTCCACCCGCCGCTCCAGGTCCTCGTTGGTGGCGGCGATCACCCGCACGTCCACCGAAATGATCTTGTTGCCGCCTACCCGCATGATCTCCCGCTCCTGGAGGACCCGCAGCAGCTTCACCTGGAGGGCGGGGCTCATGCCCTCCACCTCGTCCAGAAAGAGGGTGCCCCGATGGGCGAACTCAAAAAGTCCGGGCTTGCCCCCCCGCTTGGCGCCGGTGAAGGCCCCGTCCTCATAACCGAAGAGCTCGCTCTCCAGCAGGTTCTCCGGCATGGCGGCGCAGTTGATGGCCACAAAGGGCCCCTCCGCCCTGGTGGAGGCGTTGTGGACGGCATGGGCAAAGAGCTCCTTGCCGGTGCCCGTCTCCCCGATGAGCAGCACCGGCAGGGCGGTGACCGACATCTTCTTCAAAATAGCCACGCAGCGCCGGATGGCGGGCGACTGGCCCAGCACGTCGTCGAAGGTATATTTGGCGCGGTAGCCCTTGTGGAGCAGCTGGGAGCGCAGCTCGTTCTGCCGGTTTTCCGCATCGCTGAACCGCTGCACCGTGGCAAAGGCCCCGATACACGCCTCGCCCCGGAGCACCGGGACCACCGCCACATTGCAGTTGACCCCGCCCACGCTCACCACCCGGGCGGGCTGGGGCGCCCGCTGGGCCAGGCACTTGTCAAAGGGCAGGAAGGGATACACTTCTCCAGCGGGGCGGTGGAGCGCCTCCCGGGAGGAGGTGCCGGTGATCTCCTCCAGCTTGCGGTTGCAGGCGAACACCTCCCCCTTCTCATTTACCCCGGCAATGCCCTCGTCCAGGATCTCCATAAGCATCTCGAACTGGCTCTCCAGCCGCAGCCCCCGGGCGAACACCTGGTCGAAGCTGTATGTATTGGTGGCCGTCTCCCGCTGGAAGCGCTCGAAGGCCTCGCTCTCCAGCAGGTCCTCAAAGCCCAGGCGGAGGGCGGCCTCGATCATGGTGGAGCTGTCGCACCCCCGCTGCCCGATGTCGATGACCTCCCCGGCCCCGGCGGGGACATAGCGGGTCTCCTCCGGCGTGATCACGTAGTCGTAGCGGCTCATGTCCGGCTCCGGCGCGCCGGGGTAGTACAGGTCGAACTCCAGCTGGTTCACCCCCAGCTGGTTCAGCCGGCTCACCGCCTCCCGGCACATCTTGTCGCTCAGATTGACAAAGAGCGCCCGCCGGCCGGCAGGCAGAGCCTGGAGCCGGCGCACCACGTCCCAGCGGAAGGTGACATGGATCTCCATGACCTCCCCGTCGATAGGCACATACTGGTGCAGATCCCCCATGGAGTTGAAGGCGTCGGTGGTGACCATGTACAGCTCGTACCTTCTGGGCATGAGCTCCACCGAGCCGTCCCGCACGCTGTACGAGTTCACGCTCACCCGCTCTCCGAAGAGCTCCTGCACCTGCCGGGCGTAAAACGCCCCGGCATAGGCGTCCAGGGCGATGACCGCCACATCCTTCCGCACGGCCCTGCCTCCTTTCTGAAATTACTTTGACCAATTTGACCTTTTTCAACCCTATTGTGACCTATTTAAGCGCCGCTGTCAAGGGAAACCCCGCCATTTCCGCTCCCCATCCCCGTTAAAAAGTTGGCATGCCGGTTGCTTTCTTGTCGGTCAGAACACAGCGCCGCCCTTTGGCGGCGGAAAGGAAGCGAAGAGAGATGCAGCTGACCAAGGAAGAGATGCTCACCCTGCTGCGGCAGGAGGTGGTGCCCGCCCTGGGGTGCACCGAGCCCGTGTGCGTGGCCCTGTGCGCCGCCGACGCCTACCACGCCATCGGCGGCCAGGTGGTATCCATCAAAATGGAGGTCAATCCCGGCATCTACAAAAACGGCATGAGCGTGGGCATCCCCGGTTTCAGCCGGGTGGGGCTGAAGTACGCCGCCGCCCTGGGGGCCTGCCTGGGCAACCCGGAGCAGGGGCTGGAGCTGCTGGCGGAGATCAACAGCATCGTCAGCAAGGAGGCCATCCGCCTGGTGGAGGAGAAGCAGGTGAGCGTCACCATCGCCGAGGAGGAGCAGCAGCTCTACGCCCACGCGGAGGTCATCACCACCCGGGGCATCGGCATCAGCACCATCCGCAACACCCACGCCAACATTGTCTACACCAGCGCCAACAACCAGGTCCTTTTTGAAAAGGAGTGGTCCGTGGGCGGCGAGGACGCCCTCCACGAAAAGCTGCGGGATATGACCGTGGCTCAGATCCGGGAGCTGGTGGACTCCGCCACGGAGGAGGAGCTCTCCTTCATGATGGACGGCGCCGAGATGAATGAGAACCTGTCCGACTACGGCCTGGAGCACCGGCTGGGTATCGGCATTGCCGACACCCTGAAGGGCCAGCTGGCCACCGACGTCATGGGCGACAGCCTGATGAGCAACATCATGCTCCGGGTGGCCTCCAGCGCCGAAGGGCGCATGAGCGGCTGCCCCTACGCGGTGATGAGCAGCGCCGGCAGCGGCAACCACGGCATCACCGCCATCATCCCCGTGGTGGAGATGGCCAAGCACGTGGGGGC
>CALXEB010000063.1 GCA_944387215.1 uncultured Flavonifractor sp.
GGGCGCTTGACCCCGTGCTGGGTCCACACGCACCGCCGGTAGGCGGTGCCGCACTCCCCGCAGAACAGCAGGTTGCTCAGCGTGTACTTTCCACTGTACTTGCCCCGGCCAGTTGGGGCGCTCTTTCTCGTGGCGCCCGCCTTGGCGTTTCGCCGGGCCAGTTCCAGCTGCACGGCGTCGAAGGTCTCCCGGCTGACGATGCCCTCATGGTGGTTCTGGATCAGGTATTTGGGCAGCTGGCCGGTGTTGCGGATCACCTTTTTGCTGATGCAGTCCTGGATGAAGGTCTTTTGGAGCAGGGCGTCCCCACAGTATTTCTCGTTGGTCAGGATACTTCGGATATGGGAGGCCATCCACACTTTCTTTCCAGAGACCGTGGGGATTCCCTGTGCTTCCAGGGCCGTCTTGATCTCGCAGGTGGTGTCCCCGGCCAGATAGCGGTCATAAATGAAGCGGACGATCTCCGCCTGCTCCGGGACGATGACCGGCCTGCCATCCGGCCCCTTCTCATAACCCAGCAGCTGTTTGTACTGCATGATGGCGCGGCCGGAGCGCATGGCCTGCCGCTTGCCCCAGCGCACCCGGCTGCTGGTGCTCTCGCTCTCAGCCTGGGCGAAGGCCCCGTGGAGTGTAATCAGAAACTCGCTCTCCGGGTAGATGGAGTTGATGTTCTGTTCCTCGAAGACGACTGGGATGCCCAGGCCCCGCAGCTCCCGGGTAAAGTTGAGGGTGTCCACGGTGTTGCGGGCGAAGCGGGAGACGGATTTGGCCAGGATCATGTCGATCTTCCCCTGCCTGCACTGGCGGATCATCCGCAGGAACTCCTTCCGCTTGCAGGTGGAGGTGCCGGTGATGCCCTCGTCGGCGAACACCCCTGCCATCGTCCATCCTGGTTCCTTCATGATTTTCTCGGTGTAGTAGGCCAGCTGGTTTTCATAGCTGGAGAGCTGTTCCTCGCTGTCCGTGGACACCCGGCAGTAGGCCGCCACCCGCAGGTGGCGCTTTTTCTCCTGCTCCTGCGGCGTCTCCGCTTTGGCGGGGATCACAATCACTTGGGGCGCGGTATCGTTCATGCACGATTTCCCCCTTCCAAGGTCTGGTTATTTTTCAGCAGGACGGTGACTGTCCCGTTGCTGACAGCGATGCGCCGGACGCTCTCATGAAGCAGCCCCTGCTCCAGCTCCACCAAGGGTTCACGGTTTTGAAACAGCCTCTGAAGACGGAGGGTCTCATACTCCTCCGGCCCGATGGCGTTCAGCTGGAGGGCGGCCAGATGGAAGGCCAGCCTTTTGGCCTGGGCTTCGTCTATCGGCGGGCGGTGCAGGAGCTCGTCCAGTTCCCGGCGCAGCCTCTCTGCCTCCGGCAGGGGCACAATTCCCGACGCCGGGCAGGTGATGCGCTCCGGGTGCTGAATCAGGAGGTTCAGGAGGCCCAGCACCTGTTCCTCTCGGTGCTGGAGGTGCTGGCCATCTTCGCCCTGTGCGTCCTGGCCGGTTTCTACCTGCAAAAGCTGGCCCTGACCCTGGGCCGATCCAAGAAAAAGGAGGGCAACGCCCCACGAAACGAATGATTGCTCTGCTGGCCGCCCTGGCCCTGACTCTCAGCCTGACCGCCTGCGGCGGGACGGAGCAGGAGGAAACGCAGGAGCCGCCTGCCGCCCCATCGCAGTCTGTTGCGGTACTGCCGGACACGCCCTCCGAGCCGGAGGAGACGCCGGACGCCGCCGAGGGCAGCGGCATCCTCATCGCCTACTTTACTTGGGCGGATAACACCGTGGTGGAAAATCCCGATGGGGTGGATGTGGACGCCACCACCTCCGCCAGCGTGCTGGTTCCCGGCAACACCGCCATCATGGCTCAGTTCATCCAGCAGCAGGTGGGCGGCGACCTGTTCTCCATCCGGGTCGCCGAGCCCTACTCCAGCGACTACGACGAATGCCTGGACCGGGCCGCCGACGAGAAGGCGGAGAACGCCCGGCCGAAGCTGGTGGAGACGGTGGACAACATGGCGGACTACGACATCGTGTTTTTGGGCTTCCCCAACTGGTGGTACACCTGCCCCATGGCCATCTTCTCCTTTGTGGAGCAGCACGACCTGTCCGGCAAGACGGTGGTCCCCTTTGTGGCCCACGGCACCGGCGGCCTCAGCTCCACCATCCGGGATCTCACCGCCGCCCTGCCGGAGGACGCCGCCGTACTGGAGCCGGTGGGCATCTACCGGGACGATATGCCCCAGGCCCGGGAGACCATCTCCGCCTGGCTGGACGGCCTGGGGGTGGACTTCTCCGCCGGACCGGATGCGGAAGCCATGCAGGAGGAAACTGCCATGCGGATGACGATAACCGTGGACGGGCAGAATAAAGAAAATCTCCAACACAACCCGCTTTAAATCATCTGCACGATTTGACCATAAAACGACCGGGTCGGGACTCCAATCTGTCCCGACCCGGCCACATGGGCGACATCATACAACGGGTCGCCGGGAAGGGTGGCAACGCCTATTTGGACAAGCTGCTCCAGGATATGAGCCGGGGGACGGCGCGGGGCAGCGTGGCCGGACTGAGCCGCCTGACCGCCAACTATAAGGCGGCCAGCGTGGGTCTGAACCTGCGCGTGGCGCTCCAGCAGCCCACCTCCTACGCCCGGGCATTGGCCGTTATGGACGCAAGGTATCTATTCGACCCGCGGGTGATGCGGCGGGGCGGCTGGGAAAAGGCACTGAGATACGCCCCCATCGCCCGGTGGAAGGACTGGGGCAATTTTGAGATCAACCAGGGCCGGCAGTTTCAAAACATTCTGTTCAACACGGACAGCGCCATGGAGCGGGCAAGAAACGCATCCATGAAACTGGCGGGGACGATGGACAGCGCGACATGGGGACGCATCTGGAACGCCTGTGAACTGGAGGTCGCGGACACCAGGCCGAGGCTGACCAGGGGGGAGCGAGGCGTTTTATGAGGCGGTGGCACAGCGTTTCACCGATGTCGTGGACCAGACGCAGGTGGTGGACAATGTGCTGGGGCGCAGCCAATTCATGCGCAGCAGCGACAATCTGGCGAAAATGGCCTCCTCTTACATGGGAGAGCCGACGCAGAGTTACAACCTGCTGTACCGCAGCTACCGGGACGCCATCCAGGAGCAGGACCCGGCAAAGCGGGGACAGGCCATCAAGCGGTTTGGCCGCACAGCGGCCGCGCTCACCTTCTCTATGTTTCTAAACGCCGTCGCGCAGTCCCTTTGGGACGCTGTGCGGGACGACAAGGACCGGGACGAGAAATACTGGGAGCGGGTACTGCGGCACATCCTGCCGAACTTTGCGCAGAACGCAAACCCCCTTGGCATGGTCCCCTACTTCCGGGACATCCTGTCCGCCGTGCAGGGCTATGATGTGGCCCGTATGGATATGGAGGCTGTTACGGGTCTTATCACCGCGTGGCAGAACATGCAGAAGGCTCTCGATGGCGAGGGCCGCTATACCGTGGCCGGGGCCTCTATAAATCTGGCCGCAGAACTAGCGCGTATCTTAGGCATCCCCGCCGCCACCGTCAAACGGGACCTGGAGGCCATCGCCCGGAGCATTGGCGTGGAAACGGAAAACTGGTATTTCCAGTATCAGATCGAGCGGGCGCTGAACAGCGTTGGGTACAGCGGCAACCGAACCGAATTTTACAACATCGCGTTTGGTGCGCTGGCAGACGGCGACCTGGAAACCTATCAGCTTATCACCGCAGACCTGATGGAGCAGGGGGTGAAGGGCAGCACCATTGAGAACGCCATGCGGCAGCGCCTGGAGGCTGCGCAGAATGAGGACCAGGACTTTTCCATGAGCCAGGAGGCCAGCGACCTGATCGGATACCGAGCGCAGTATGCGCCAGAAACCGAGGCGGAGAGCGGCGGGTTTTCCGTGGACGACCTCCCGCCGGCACAAAGGCAGAGTTACGCCGCGCTGCGGGCGCAGAGATACCGGGAGATCGCAGACGATGTAGAGGCCAGCAGAGGCTTTGCAAGTTTGCCGCAGGAGGTCAAGGACAGGGCGCTGGACAGCACCGAGCGGCTGGCGGAGGCAACCGCACTCTCCTCTGCGACCGATGGAGCGCAGCCGGTCACAACGCAGTGGATGCTGTGGGCTACCGGCGGGGACGACTACGGCGTGGACGAGGCGGAGGCGGTCCTGTTCAAAACAGCCTATGACATGGCGGAAAGCGACAAGGACGAGGGCGGGAAAACAATACCCGGCAGTAAAAAGGAGAATACGCTGGAGATCGCCGGGGTTCTTCTGCCTAATCTGACGGACCGGGAACTGGAGTACCTGATGGCGAACTACTGGGCGCCGGAGGACGAGGAATTGAAAGCACTGAAAGAAAACAGGTTTGTGGAATGACGGGACAAAGGGCCGGGATTGCTCCCGGCCCTTTGTCATCTTACTATTTTCCCGAGTTCCTCTATGTATTGCTTTGCAGCAGGCGCTAAGTGCTGAAACACGATAAATGGGACCGCCAGCGTTTCGCAGTCGAGGGGGTTTACCAAAATGACCGGCTCTATATCATCACCAAGCGGCAGTTTTCCGCATTCGCGGTAGTATGTGATATAGTCCCCGAACAGGAGCAGACATTGTGTCAAAGAGACCTGATTTGGTGCTTTTCCGAACCACCAATATCCAGCTGGCCTCCATACTCCGCGGGCAACCATGCCGTAGCGGGACATTCTGTCATCAATGATATCTTCTATATGCAGCCGCGCCCTTCTGTCTATATCTTCCAAGTCATAAGCAGACGAAATCACACGGTACATCGACAGCATAATGCTCTCCCGTAGGTCCGGTCTTTTTCGGAACAGCATCATGTCCAAGAGATGGGCCAGGAAAATGGAACTTTCAAGGGAGATGTCCAATATTTTTGCCTCAGACGCACGCTCTGAAAGCGCATCGTCATCCGTGTAGAGAGATACTGTTTTCCCCATCACGGCATCTACCGCATCTGCCAGCAGCCTGGCCGACCGCTCCCAAACATTCTCCTCTTTTCTCTTAAATGGCCACATCGTATCACCCCCTATGGTCTGCACGCGGAGCAGGGATGTTTCCCGGCATCCTCCGCATCTGCGGCTGTTTCATAGTAGACCCGGTTTTCCTCCAGGATGTTCTCTGCGTAATCACAGGACAAGCGGTGGTATTTGTCACTGTTCACGCTGGCGACATAGTTCTGCTCGGTTATCACCGCTCCATGCTGTGTATCCGCAGCAGGAGGCGGGCCTTCATTTTCTGCTGCTGGGATAGGGCGGAGGGCAAAAAAGAGGGCGAGCGCGAAGAGGACGACACAAAGTGCGATAGCCAAATTGCGCTGTCGGACCAGTGCCTGCCGCAGCGATTCCGCCTGCTTGGCCTGTTCCCGTGCGTTCCAGATCTCTTTGCAGAGGAACTGCTCGTATCTATCCTGCTCCGGCCAGAGCATCTGTCCGACCCTGGCCGCCTGCTCCTGCTCCTCCGCGTTTTTCTTTTTCCATTTTTCCTGCATCTCTCTGCGGACGACAAGACTATGGTGGAGTATGTCGGTTCCTTTCAAGCTCATTGGAAACCCTCTCTTTCAAAATTTTCTATCTTTTCGGGGCGCAATCCCTTTCCTGTTCTGATATGCTCGACTGGAAAGGCGGTGGTAGATATGGAATGGGAAGTGGTGGGCGTCATCGTGGTGCTGGTGGGCCTGATCGCCTCCATCAGCGGACCGATGCTCAAACTCAACGGGACCCTTACTCGACTGAATACAAAGATGGAGCACTTCACCGAGGGGCTGGAGAAGTTCCAGGGGCGGTACAAGGACCATCTGAAAGAGCAGGGCGAGATCAACGAAAAGCACCAGTCGGAGCTCGACGACCACGAACACAGAATTACCGTGCTGGAGGCCAAGGAAAAGAATGGCTAACGGAGGAAAGCGAATGTCTGCCCGCTCCGTGACGCGCATCCTGTTCATCACCACGCAGCTGGCGGCCCTGGGGTGGGTGTCGGTATCGTACCTGATCGCCATTTATGCCACCGTTCGGCTCGGGCAGGTGTTCCCGGTGGTGGAACTCTCCCAGCAGGCCATTGAAACGATACTTGGGGTGAATGTTCTAAAGACGGTGCAAAACATCTTTGAACACAACGACGGCCCCGTATTCGGCACCAACAATTCCAAGAAGGAAGTCAAACGCGACTGCTGAAAAGGAGGAAATATTATGGAAGTCTACATCGGCACAAAAATCATCGAGGCGGCCCCGGCAATTAGAAAGGGCGGGAAGGTCTACGACCTGACATGGCCTATCCCCCGGAGCATGGAGCCGGAGGAGCAGGGCTACCGTGTGCGCTACCCGGACGGCTACGAGAGTTTTTCTCCCAAGGCCGTGTTTGAGGAGGCATACCGCCCCGTAACTGGGATGAATTTCGGCCTAGCCATTGAGGCGGCCAAGAAGGGCAAGCGAATTGCCCGGAAGGGCTGGAACGGGAGGGGGCAGTATGTGGAACTTGCGTCCGGCATCGCTTATGTGGGGCCGGACGGCAAAATCGTCAATGCAGAGCATGACGCCATTGGCAATCGGGCGCTGGCTTTTGTGGGCACCTCTGGCGTACAGATGGGGTGGCTTGCATCCCAGGCTGATATGCTGGCGGACGACTGGATAATTGTGGAGTAAGGAGGCTGCACCATGGAATTTATCTTGGAAAACTGGCCCATCATTGTGGCGGTGATCGCCGTCGTGGCCGTGGCTGTTGTGGCCGTGGCGCGCTTTGTGGGGCTGCCCACGGCGGAGCAGCTGGCCAAAGTCAGGGAGTGGCTGTTGTGGGCCGTGACGGAGGCGGAGAAGGACCTGGGCGGCGGGACTGGGAAGCTGAAGCTGCGGCAGGTATACGACCTGTTCGTGACCCGCTTCCCGTGGCTTGCAAAGCTGGTGTCCTTTGAGCTGTTCTCCGCCATGGTGGACGACGCCCTGGAGGAGATGCGGGAGATGCTGGACACCAACGAGGCCGCGAAGGCGTTCGTGGAGGGGAAATCATGACAGAAATGGAGCTGCGCCAGCGCGTCGTCGATGTGATGAAGGGCTGGCTGGGGTGGTCGGAGAAGAACGGGAAGTTCAAGGCCATCATCGACCTGTACAACACGCAGAGGCCGCTCCCCAGGGGTTATCGGATGCGCTACACTGACGAGTGGTGCGCCGCCACGGTCACCGCCGCCGGGATTGAAGCTGGTCTCCACGACATCATCCTGCCGGAGTGCTCCTGCTCCCGGATGATCGTCCTGTACCAGGAAAAGGGTCTTTGGATGGAGGACGACGCCTACCGGCCCCAGCCTGGGGACATCATCATGTACGATTGGCAGGACAGCGGATCGGGAGACAACCGGGGCGCGCCTGACCATGTGGGCATCGTGGAGGTGGTGGACGGTGGCACCCTGACCATCATCGAGGGCAACAAGGGCCGGGAGGTGGCCCGCCGGACGCTGGCCGTGGGTGGCCGGTATATCCGGGGCTACTGCCTGCCGGACTATGCCGGCAAGGCAGCAAAGGAGGAATCTGGAATGGACCTGGAATTGTTCTGCGCCATGATGGAGGACTACGAGAGCAGACACGCGCCCCCCGTGCCGGACAACACCCCGGCGGATTGGGAAAAGGACGGAGTGGCGTGGGCCGTGAAAAACGGCATCATGAGCGGCGACGGTGCCGGAAACCTGATGCTGCATTCCCCGCTGACACGGGCGCAGTTCACGGTGATGCTCAAGCGGTATCATGACGCCGTAAGTCAGTAAGGTCAACGATCCGCCGCCGGAAATGGCGGCGGATCGCTAACTATAATGCTAACTACACATTAAATTTCCGCCATTCTTCGCAAACCGGCATCAACTTTTTCAAGGTTTCGTCCGGGAACTATAAAGTAATAAAACATCCGGGAAATCGCCGTTTTTGACGTTTTCCCGGATGTTTTGGCGCAGAAGGAGGGATTTGAACCCTCGCACGGTTTAACCCGCCTACTCCCTTAGCAGGGGAGCCCCTTCGGCCACTTGGGTACTTCTGCATACGAAGCGAGCTGCCGAGTCAAGATAAATAGCGCGGAGAAAAATGGCGGAGAGAGTGGGATTCGAACCCACGGATGCTTGCACATCGCCGGTTTTCAAGACCGGTTCCTTCAACCACTCGGACATCTCTCCACGTCCGGGCGCCGGTCAAATGCGAATAGGATTATACAATATTTTAAGGGGCTTGTCAATGAAAAAATCCCCGAAATAATTTGCGGGACCCGGCCCTGCCGGGCCCCGGCGGTCAGTTCAGCGCCCACACGCCGAAATTCAGATAGCCCGCGAAGCTCACCCACAGCAGATAGGGCAGCTGCATCAGGGCGGCAGCCCGGTCCACCCGGCGGAGGGCCAGGATCATCCACAGGATCAGCCCCCACAGGGCGGCCAGCCAGAGCAGGGCGGCCCCATAGGCCCCAGCGTTGAAGAAGATGAGGCTCCAGCAGAAGTTGAAGGCCAGCTGCACGCCGAACACAGCCAGCGCCCGGCCCCGTGCCGGGGAGGCGGGCGCCAGCCACACCCGGGCGGCCCCCGCGCCCATCAGGGCGAAGAGCGCCGCCCACACCGCCGGGAACACAGGCCCCGGCGGGGAGAGGGGCGGCTTGACGATGCTCAAGGCGTAACGCTCCGCCCCCTGCCGCGTGAGCCAGCCGGACAGGGCCCCCACCGCCTCCGCGCCCAGGATCCAGGCCGCGAAGGCCGGCCAGATGCGCTTTTTCATGTCCCATCACCCCGGGCTAGGATATGCGCCCCCGCGGGAAATGATGCGTCCCGGACCCAAAGAAGGGCCGGGGGCCGGCTTTTGACCTTGTCCCGCCAGGCAAAGCGTGATATAATAATTTGATTCACTTTATAAGGAAGAGAGGTTTCTGGCTCATGACCTACAAAGAGGAATTCATCACCTTTATGGTACGCGCCGGGGTGCTCACCTTCGGGGACTTCACCACCAAGTCCGGCCGCAAGACCCCCTACTTCATCAACACCGGCAACTATAAGACCGGCGCCCAGGCCGCCAAGCTGGGGGACTACTATGCCGCCTGTATCCAGCAGAACCTCCCGGATGGGGTGGACTGCCTGTTCGGCCCCGCCTACAAGGGCATCCCCCTGGCGGTATCCGCCGCCGCCTCCCTGTACCGGGACTACGGCCGGGACCTGCCCTACTGCTTCAACCGCAAGGAGGCCAAGGACCACGGCGAGGGCGGCGCCATGGTGGGCTATAAGCCCCAGGACGGGGACAACGTGGTCATCGTGGAGGACGTGGTCACCGCCGGCACCGCCGTGCGGGAGACCATCCAGCTCTTCCAGCAGGTGGCCAAGGTGAACTTCAAGGCCCTCATCGTCTCGGTGGACCGCATGGAGCGGGGCACCCGGGACTGCTCCACCCTGGACGAGCTGCGCTCTGACTACGGCATCCAAGTCTGCCCCATCGTCACCGTGCGGGAGATCATCGCCTTCCTCCATAACCGGGAGATCGACGGCAGGGTGTATATCGACGATGAGATGAAGGCGAAAATGGAGGCCTATCTGAAGCAGTACGGGGCCAAAAAATAAAGCCCCCCGTCCCCCTCGGAGAGCGTGGGGGGCCTCCGGGGGGAATCGATTCCCCCCGGAACACGCGGCGCGCGAAGCGCACATTTTTCCCGCAGGAAAAATCCGCGTGTTGGATGGAAGGGTACCTGGAGCAGTACGGCGCCAAACAGTAGGGCGGGAGCTTGCTCCCGCCGGCCATGGGTTCTGCCGGCGTGCAGGGCCAGACGGGAATCAGGATCAAGGGGAGGGAGACGACATGGGCACCCACGACGGTCACCGCCAACGGCTGAAAAGGGAGTTTCTGGCCCGGCCCGACTCCTTTCCCGACCACAAGCTGCTGGAACTGCTGCTGTTTTACTCCAATCCCCGCAGCGACACAAATCCTCTGGCGCACGAGCTGCTGGAGCGCTTTGGCTCTCTGGCCGGGGTGCTGGACGCCCCGGTGGACGAGCTGTGTAAGGTCAAGGGCATGGGAGAACACGGGGCCGCCCTGCTCAAGACCGCCAAGGAGCTTACCGGCCGCTATCTCACCGCCCGCACCCAGGTGGCGCGGCTGGCCCGGAGCAGCCGGGATTACTATGCCCTGCTGCGCCCATATTTCTTCGGCGCCCGGAACGAGCAGGCCTGTCTGCTCTGCCTGGATGGGAAGGGGAAGGTGCTGGGCATCCGCCGGCTGGGGGAGGGCAACGTCAACGCCGTGGCCATCACCACCCGGCTCATCGCGGAGGCCGCCCTCTCCCTCAACGCCGCGGCGGTGGTACTGGCGCACAACCACGTCTCCGGCCTGGCCTTCCCCTCCCAGGACGATATCGCCACCACCAACGACCTGGCCCCCTTCCTCTCCCGCATGGGCGTGGAGCTGCTGGACCACCTGATCTTTGTGGACGACGACATGGTCTCCCTGCGGGACAGCGGCTTCTACCGCCCCTGAGGGCATCGGTCCTGCGGCTGCAAAAACTCTTGCAATCGAACACATGTTTTGGTATCATCATTCCGGGAGGTGAAGGCATGCCGAAATTTGAGGTGGTCAGCGACTACACCCCCTCCGGCGACCAGCCGGAGGCTATTGCCGCCCTGGCGGCGGGTATCGAAAACGGGCTGGATGAGCAGACCCTGCTGGGCGTCACCGGCTCAGGCAAGACCTTTACCATGGCCAAGGTCATCGAGGCGGTGCAGCGCCCCACCCTGGTGCTGGCCCACAACAAGACCCTGGCCGCCCAGCTGTGCGCCGAGTTCAAGGAGTTCTTCCCCCACAACGCGGTGGAGTACTTCGTCTCCTACTACGACTACTACCAGCCCGAGGCCTATATCCCCCACACCGACACCTTC
>CALXEB010000064.1 GCA_944387215.1 uncultured Flavonifractor sp.
GGCTCCGGGCTCTCGGTGGGCTCCGGGCTCTCGGTGGGCTCCGGGCTCTCGGTGGGCTCCGGGCTCTCGGTGGGCTCCGGGCTCTCGGTGGGCTCGGGAGATGCGCTGGGCGTGGGCTCGGGGGTGGGCGTCCCGCCGCCGCCTCCGCCGCCGCCTCCGCCGCCGCCGGAGCTTCCGCCGGAGGGACGGGTCACTCCGGGCACCTTGGCGTCGGTGAGGCCGCCCTCCACCGTCTCGCCCTTCAGCTTGTTCTCCGTGCCTTCGGCGGTGGTGACTTCATCAATGCGGACGCCGCCGGTGAGGGTGGTGTCCGCGTCGCACACCAGGCTCTCAATGGAGCCTTCGGCCTCCAGGCTCACACCTTCGGCCCGGTTGGTCACGGTGCCGAACTTCCCGTCCAGCTCTACCCGGTCGCCGGGCTGAAGGGCGTCCTCGATCACCACCGGGGGCAGGCCTGCGGCGGCGTCCAGGTCCCGGGTGACCACAATGGCCCCGCTCTCCAACACCACCACGCTGACGTCGCTGCGGCCGGAGACCACGACCCGGACGGTGCCCTCCGTCCTGCGCACCACGATGCCGCCGTTGACGCTGACGTTGTTCATCAGCACCGAGTGCTCGCCGCCGCCCTGGACCAGGATCCTGCCATCCACAGTCACATTGTCCAGGGTCACTTCCCCCTCGCCGATGCCGGGGGCCAGCAGCAGGTCGCCGCCGATGTGGGCATCCTGAAGCGTCACGCCGCCGGCGCTGACCACCACGGTGCCCGCCGTTTCCGGGCTGTAAGCGCCCTGCCGGGCGTATACCTCTTCCACCATATTGTCCAGCATGGTGACGGCGGCGGCCCTGGTGGTCGCATCCATGGGCCGGAAGCTGCCCTGATAGCCCTGGATATATCCCCGCTCCGCCATAGCGGACACATATCCCTCGGCCCAGGACGCCACCTGGGCCTGATCCAGGAAGTCCGCCTGGCCGCCCTCCTCCAGCTGGAAGGCGCGGCCCATGAGCACTGCCGTCTCCTGCCGGGTGATGGGCGCCAGGGCGTTACAGGAAGTGCCGTCTCCTTCCATCAGGCCGGCGGCGGTACAGGCCAGGATGGCCTGGGCGTACCACTCGTCCCCGTTCAGGTCGGCGTAGGGGTTCTCCGCCTGGGCCTCAAGGCCCAGCAGGTTGTCCAGGATGGTGGCCAGCTCCGCCCGGGTCAGGGTGCCGTCCGGCAGGAAAGCCCCGGCTCCGTTGCCGTGGACCACGCCGCGGCCGGCCCAGCGCTCCACCGCCGCCCGGCCCCAGTGCCCCTCCAGGTCGGAAAAGGCCGGCTGCTCTGCGGCAGCGGCAACCGGGACCATCCCCGCCGTCAGCGCCGCCGCCAAGCTGATGGACAATAGTTTCCTCCTGATTCTCATGTCTCCACCTCTTTCATTTCTTCCAGGATACTTTCTTTTGCTCCGCGGCAAAAAAGCAGACCTGCTTTTCTACCTATTTTATACTTTTTATTTCTGTTGTCAATCTTTTTGCGGCCAGAAATATTCGGCCGGCCGCGGACATGCTCCCCTGCCGCAGGCCGTGTGCCGCCAATGCGCAAACAGCAGTGGGGCCGCCTGCCGGCGGCCCCACTGCTGTTTCTTGCGGGATCTCCCGCGGCCTCAGCCGCAGGGATCGGAAAAATGCATCAATACGCCACGCCCCAGTACACCATGTGCTTGGCGGGCTTGCCGCACACGGGGCACACGTCGCCCAGGTGCTCCTGCTCCAGGGGGATGCAGCGGGAGGATACGCCGGCGATCTCCTTCATCTTCAGCTCGCAGGCCTCGTCGCCGCACCACATGGTCTTGGCAAAGCCGCCCTGGGTGGACATGCGCTCCCTGACCTCCTCCACGGTGGAGCAGGTGTAGGTGTTCTCGTCCAGGTTGCGCTTGGCCTTGTCGTACAGGCCCTGCTGCACCGCGTCCAGCATGGTCAGAACGGTCTGCTCGATGTTGTCCAGGGAGACGAAGCTCTTCTCGCCGTTGTCCCTTCTGGCCAGGACGCACTGGTTCTTCTCCATGTCCTTGGGGCCCAGCTCCAGGCGCAGGGGCACGCCCTTCATCTCGTACTCGGCGAACTTCCAGCCGGCGGACTGGTCGGAGGCGTCCATCTTCACCCGGACGCCGGCGGCCTTCAGGCGGTCCATGACGGCCTGGTTGGCCTCCAGCACCCCCTCCTTGTGCTGGGCCACGGGGATGATGATCACCTGGATGGGGGCGATGCGGGGGGGCAGCACCAGGCCGCTGTTGTCCCCGTGGGTCATGATGACCCCGCCGATGAGCCGGGTAGACACGCCCCAGGAGGTCTGGAAGGGGTGGTGGAGCTGGTTGTCCTTCCCGGTGAAGGTAATGCCGAAGGCACGGGCGAAGCCGTCGCCGAAGTAGTGGGAGGTGCCGGCCTGAAGGGCCTTCTTGTCGTGCATCATGCACTCCACGGTGTAAGTGGCCTCGGCGCCGGCGAATTTCTCCTTATCGGTCTTGCGGCCCTTTACCACGGGCATGGCCAGGTAGTTCTCGCAGAAGTCGGCGTAGATGTTGAACATCCGCTCGGTCTCGGCGATGGCCTCCTGGGCGGTGGCGTGCATGGTGTGGCCCTCCTGCCACAAAAACTCCCGGTGGCGCAGGAAGGGGCGGGAGGTCTTTTCCCAGCGCAGGACGGAGCACCACTGGTTATAGAGCTTGGGCAGATCCCGGTGGGACTGGATGATGTGGGCGTAGTGCTCGCAGAACAGGGTCTCGGAGGTGGGCCGGATGCAGTAGCGCTCCTCCAGCTTCTCGCTGCCGCCGTAGGTCACCCAGGCACACTCGGGGGCGAAGCCCTCCACGTGGTCCTTCTCCTTTTGGAGCAGGCTCTCGGGGATGAGCATGGGCAGGTACACGTTCTCGTGCCCGGTCTCCTTGAACTTCTCATCCAGCACCTTCTGGAAATTCTCCCAGATGGCGTAGCCGTAGGGCCGGAGGATAAACATGCCCTTGATGGAGGAGTAGTCGATGAGCTCCGCCTTTTTGCACACGTCGGTGAACCACTTGGCGAAGTCCACCTCCATGTCGGTGATCTGTTCCACCTGCTTTTTGTCCTGTGCCATAGCTTCTCTCAATCCTTTACCTTAATTGTATGAAACATCGGAGTGGTGTCTATTTTATGCATAGACGGCCAAAAAGTCAAGCGTCGGGGCCCGGATGGCTGCATCCGGGCCCCGAATTTGTGCATGTTTCGGGTCTTACAGCTTGATGACCAGCGCGGCGGCAAAGCCGGCTCCCGCATACTGGCCGTAGAGCTCCACCCGGTCCCCGCTCTCCAGCTTGCTCAGGCTGGAGGATCCGCCCCCGCTGGTGATGAAGAGGGCGTCGGACACATCCACGGTGATGGCGGTCCCGTCGGACAGCTGGACCATCATGGTCTTCTCCCGGGTGTTGGTCACCAGGACGGTGGCCCTGATCTGGCTGCTGGAGGCGGAGGCGTCCAGCACCTCGATGGAGGTGACTTCGCCGCCGCTGACCACCAGGGCCACGCGGTCGTTGATCTTCAGGCTGTAGGCCGACAGGATGGAGCCGTCCTGGGTCACGGAGACGTTGGTGCCCACGGTGTAGGTGGCCGTGGCGCCGTCGTCCTGCTGTACGTCGATGGTAAGCCCCGAGGTGTCCTGCAGCACCCGGGTGATGGTGCCGGTGACGTTGGCGCTCTGGCTGGTGGCCTCCAGGGAGGAGACCTGATTGTACCGCACAGTGACCACGATGGAGTCGCCGGTGCGCAGCTTGTCGATGGAGCTGACCTTGTCGTCCCGGTAGACGGTGGGCAGGTTGCTCAGGTCGATCTCGAAGGTGGCAAGGCCTGTGGTGGTGCGCACCGTCAGGGTGGTGGGCACGCCGTAGGTGATGGATTCGATGACGCCGCCGGTGGAGACGGAGCCGGGCCAGGCGTCGATCTCCACCACCTTGCCGCCATAGAAGCGGACGGTGGCGTAGCTGTTCTTCTCCAGATTCCGCAGGGCGATCTCCTCACCGTTGTAGCGCACCGTCGCATCGCCGGAAATGTCATAGGTGGTGCCGGAACTGGTGCCCGTCTTGCTGATGGTGATGGTGTTCACATCCTTGGCGTAGGTGTAGTTGCGCACCACGCCCTGGAGGTACTCGGTGACGGTGTCCACCGCCACGCTCACCAGCTGGCCGGGGGTCTCGTTGCTCACCCGGACGCTGACGCAGTCCCCCACGTTGGCGGCGGACAGGCTGCCCGCCACGCCGTTGACGGTAACGGTCCCGCCCACGGGGAGGGTGTACTGCTGGGTCTGGCCGTTGAAGGAGGCGACCTGGAGGTTCTGGCCGTCGGCGGCCTCCACGATGGAGACCAGGATGCCGGTCTCGGCCCGGCTGCCGCCGGAGAGCTGCAGCCCCGCCAGGTGGCCCATGGCGTCCACATAGCACACCGCCTCGGTATAGCCGGCCTGGAGGTCGATGAGCTCCGGCCCGCCGGTGCGGCCGCCAACCTTTACCCTGGTGAAGCGGTCGGCGTCAAAGCTGCTGGCGGTCCCGCCGCTGACCAGCGTCACCCGGTCCTGGGTGACGGCGGTCACCGTCCCGCTGACGGCGGTGAGGGAGCCGCCCAGGCGCACGGTCTGGGGGTCGCCTTTGCTGTCCAGGTTCACCCGGACATACTGCCCCGCCCGCAGGGCGGAGGTGTCGGTGAGCATATTGTTCTCATAGACGCGCACGGTGGAGGGCAGGGTGACCGTGGCCGCGCCGGTCAGGTCGCTGCTCAGGGCCAGGACCACAGAGCCGTTCTCCCCCGTGGTCACAGCGGAAATGACGCCGCCGGTCCAGTCGTAATCGGTATAGGCGGGCAGCTCGGCATAGATGCCCCGGTCGTCCATGAAGTCGATGGCCCGGCGGAGCATCACCGCCATCTCCGCCCGGGTGAGGGAGCGGTCGGGCAGGAAGCGGTTGCTCTGGTCGCCCTCCACGATGCCGTAGCTGTTGAGGATGTACACGTAGGGCTGCCGGGCCGTGGAAATGGACGCGGCGTCGGCAAAGCTCAGCGGGTAGCTGCTCAGGCTTTTGGCCAGGGGCTCCAGCTGCATGGCCCGCACCAGGTACATGGCCAGCTCCTGGCGGCTGATGGTCTTGATCAGCCCGTCGTTCTGGGCCAGGACGCGCAGCTCCGCCTCGGAGATGATGCCGGTCTCCAGGCACACCGCCATCTCCGTCCCCGCCCAGGAGGAGAGGGATTCGGGCATGATCTCGTCGATGGTGTCCTTCCAGTCCTCCGCGATCTTGGCCTTGTCGGCGTCGGACACGCCGGTGGCCCGGGAACAGAAGATCACCGCCTCACAGGCGGTCATGGCCCGGTCAGGGGCAAAGGTGGTATCGCTGGTGCCGTTGACCACGCCGTTGCCGGCCAGGTATTCCACGTCCTCGCGGGCCCAGTGGCCCACCATGTCGGAAAAGCTCACCGCCCAGGCGGACACCGTCAGCATGGGAAGCACCAGCAGCAGGACCAGTCCGCGCGCGAGCCATCGCTTGCCTTTCATGTTCCTACCTCCATCAGTAAATTTTAGTTTCCATAATCACATTTTCCACCTCTGATTATAGCCGCTTCCCTGGGAAAAAGCAACAGCGAGATTTTCCGCTAAACCGGGCACTGGCGGCCGGTGTGGTCGATGGTGTAGTCGGTGTTGTACGCCCCCGGAAGGATGAGCTGGGAAATAGGGGCGAAGGTGTACCCCTCCTGGAGCAGGGCCTCGATGATGCCGGGCAGGGCCTCCGGGGTGTGGAGGGCGGCGTTGTGGAAGAGGACGATGGAGCCGGGGCACACCTTGTTGAGCACCCGCTTGGTGATCTCCCCGGCGGACAGGTCCTTCCAGTCCAGGCTGTCCACGTCCCACTGGATGGGCTCCAGCCCCATGGCGCGGATGGCGGTGATCACGTGGTCGTCATACTCCCCGTAGGGCGGGCGCACCAGGGTGGGCCGGGCGCCGGTGACGGCTTCGATCTTGTCCGAGCAGGCGTTCAGGTCCGCCGTGATCTCCTCCTGGCTCAGCTGGGACAGGTGGGCGTGGGTGTCGGAGTGGTTCATCACCTCATGGCCCGCGTCATGGAGGGCCTTCACCGACTCGGGGTATTTGTCCACCCACTCCCCCACCACGAAGAAGGTGGCCTTCACGTCATAGGTCCCCAGGATGTCGATAAGCTGCTGGGTATCCTCGTTGCCCCAGGCGGCGTCGAAGGAGAGGGAGACCATCTTCTGGTCCCGCTGGACGCAGTAGATGGGCAGCTGGCGGCTGGCGGCCACCGCCGGGGCGTAGTAGGGCCAGTTTACCACCCCCAGCATCAGCGCCGCCGCCAGGGCGCAGGCCAGGACGGTCATCTTCTTGCGGGACAGGAGCAGAAATTTCACGGGGCAGCCCTCCTTGACAGTCATTCTGCTCCAGTCTATGAATCCGCGGACCCGTTCAGAAGCCGTTCGGACATGACGAACGCCCGCCGGAAGCAGAGCTTCCGGCGGGCGCTGGCAGGCGCGTATGCTCAGTCGGGGATGTAGGCCCGGATGCGGAGGGTGACACCCAGATCCTCGCAAATCCTGCGGCAGCGGTCCACATCCTCGGGGCTCTTGTCCTTGTCCACGATGGTCATGACCACGTGGGGCACGTACTCCCGGCACTTGCGGGCAAAGTCCAGCATGGCCTCCCACGCCCGGATCCCCTCCCGGGGCTTGGTGACGGCGATGTACTCCTCCGGGGTGGAGCCGTTGAGGGAGATGGAGACGGTGTCGATCCGCCCGGCCAGCTCCGGGGTCACGTCCCGGCCCAGGATCAGGTTGGCATGGCCGTTGGTGTTGATGCGGATGGGGGGCAGGTCGGGCACGCGCTTTTTCAGCTCGTCCGCCAGCCAGAGCAGGTCGTCGGTGCGGTACATGGGCTCGCCGAAGCCGCAGAACACCAGTTCCCGGTACCGGGAGAAGTCCCGGGCCATCAGGTCGTCCAGGGCCTCCTGCCGGGTGGGCTCGTGCTCCAGCCACAGGTCGTCGGCGTAGATGGACCCCTTGTGCCCGTTGTGCCGCAGGCAGAACACGCAGGCGCAGTCGCAGCGGTTGGTCAGGTTGACGTAGAGCGAGCCCTCATACTCATAGGAAATGGTCTCCATAGCAGATTACCTCCGTTTCTGACAATATGGGCGGCGGGGACGCCGGCCCCTACGGGATGCCGAAAAAGCGCTTGCCGTTTTCCAGCGTGATATCCTCCACTTCCTCCCGGGTCAGGCCCCTGAGCCGGGCCACCGTCTCGGCGGAGCGGGCGATCATGGCGGAGTCGCACCGCCGGCCCCGCCAGGGCTCGGGGGCCATATAGGGGGCGTCGGTCTCCAGCATGAGCCGGTCCAGGGGCAGCCACTTTAATATCTCCGGGGCCCTTCTGGCCTTCTGAAAGGTGATGTTGCCGGTGAAGGAGAGCATCCAGCCACGGTCCACCAGCACTTTTGCGTCCTCCAGGGACCCGGAGTAGCAGTGGAACACCCCCCGGGCGTTGGGGTGGGCGCGGACCATGTCCAGGCAGTCCCTGTGGGCGTCCCGGTCGTGGACGATGGCGGGGAGATCCAGCTCCTCCGCCAGGGAGAGCTGGGCGTCGAACATGTCCCGGGAGAAGGCCCGCCCCTCCGGGGTCTTGACCCAGTAGTAGTCCAGGCCGATCTCTCCCACGGCCACCACCTTCTCATGGCCGCAGAGGGCCCGAACGCCGTCCAGGTCGGACAGGGAGACCCCCTCCAGATTCTCCGGGTGGTAGCCGGCGGCGGCGTAGAGGAAGGGGTAGCGCCCGGCCAGGGCCACGGACTGCTCCGAGGAGGCAAGGTCGCAGCCGGGGCAGACCACCAGGGCCACTCCCCGCTCCGGCAGGGCGGAGAGCAGCGCGTCCCGGTCGGGGTCGAAAGCCTCGTCATAGTAGTGGGCGTGGGTGTCGAAGATCATGGGCGTTCCTCCTTTCCGTTTTTTCATGATACTCCCTTTGTCCGGCTTTTGCAAGGCCGGCCGGCTTTGGAATACCGCAGAAAAAACCGGGCATGCTGGAAAAGGGATTGACTTTCCGGCGGGAGCGTGGTATGATGCTTCTCGTTGAAAAGGGAGTAGTTTGAAAGTCATGCCGTCAACATCACGGCCGGTCCCCGGTCTGGCGGTATGCGCCCGCTGCGGTAACAAGACTTTTCGGCGGCTGTCGCACTGCGTCAGCTGGCGGAAGGTCTTTTTTTGTACCCTCCGCCGCACAAACTACGGGAAAGGATGGATCGTCTATGAGCGAACAGCCCTACTACAGGCAGACGGCGGAGGAGGTTCTGGCGGCCAGGAACGCCTCCGCCGGCGGCCTGACGGACCAGGAGGCCCGCCGCCGGCTGGAGCAGTTTGGTCCCAACAAGCTGTCCGAGGGCAAGAAAAAGAGCACCCTGCAGATCTTCCTGGAGCAGTTCAAGGATCTGCTGGTCATCATCCTCATCATCGCCGCCATCATCTCCGCCGTGTCGGCCAATGCCGAGAGCACCATCGTCATCTTCGCGGTGCTCATCCTCAACGCCATTCTGGGCACGGTGCAGTACCTGAAGGCGGAAAAATCCCTGGAGAGCCTGAAGGCCATGTCCTCCCCCACGGCAAAGGTGCTGCGCGGGGGCGTGCGGGTGGAGATCCCCTCCGCCGACGTGGTGCCCGGGGACATCGTGCTGCTGGAGGCCGGGGACATGGTGGTGGCCGACGGCCGGATCCTGGAGAACTTCTCCCTGAAGGTCAACGAGTCCTCTCTCACCGGTGAGAGCGAGGGGGTGGACAAGACCGCCGACGTGATCACCGCCGACCAGGTGGCCCTGGGGGACCAGAAGAACATGGTGTTCTCCGGCTCCCTGGTGACCTACGGCCGGGCCACCGTGCTGGTCACCGGCACGGGCATGGACACCGAACTGGGCAAGATCGCCGCTCTCATGAACCAGACCCAGCAGCGCAAGACCCCCCTGCAGGAGAGCCTGGACAACTTCTCGGCCAAGCTGGCCGTAGTCATCATGGTCATCTCCGCGGCGGTGTTCGCCCTGTCCATCTTCCGCACCGGCATGGGGGTGCTGGACTCCCTCATGTTCGCCGTGGCCCTGGCGGTGGCCGCCATTCCGGAGGCCCTCAGCTCCATCGTCACCATCGTGCTGGCCATGGGCACCCAGAAAATGGCCCGGCAGAACGCCATCATCAAGGACTTGAAGGCGGTGGAGAGCCTGGGCAGCGTGTCCGTCATCTGCTCGGACAAGACGGGCACCCTCACCCAGAACAAGATGACCCCCCAGAAGGTGTACGCCGACGGCTCCCTGCTGGAGGGGGACGACCTGAACCTGGTCAACGACGTGCAGCGGCTGCTGCTCAAGGCCGCCCTGCTGGCCAGCGACGCTACCAACAACCAGGACACCGGCGCCGCCATCGGCGACCCCACCGAGGTGGCCCTGGTGATGCTGGGGGAGAAGTTCGGGGTGGACGAGGTGACCTACCGCGCCCAGCACCCCCGGCTGGGGGAATTGGCCTTCGACTCCGACCGCAAGCTCATGAGCACCCTCCACGACATCGACGGCACCCCCACCCTCTTCACCAAGGGGGCCATCGACGTGCTGCTGGACCGATCCAGGTGGCTGCTCACCCGGGAGGGGAAGGTGGAGATGACCCCCGAGCGGAAGGAGACCATCTCCCGGGTGAACATGGAGCTGTCCATGGAGGGCCTGCGGGTGCTGGCCTTCGCCTATAAGGAGCTGGACAGCGTCCGGCCCCTGACCCTGGACGACGAGCAGGAGTTCACCTTCATCGGCCTCATCTCCATGATCGACCCGCCCCGGCCGGAGGCCATCCAGGCCGTGGCCGACGCCAAGCGGGGCGGCATCCGCACCGTCATGATCACCGGCGACCACAAGGTCACCGCCACCGCCATCGCCCGGCAGCTGGGCATCTTCGGCGAGGGGGACGAGGCCCTCTCCGGCGTGGAACTGGACAACATGACCGACGCCGACCTGGACCAGCGGCTGGAGCATGTGGCGGTGTACGCCCGGGTGTCCCCGGAGCATAAGATCCGCATCGTCAACGCCTGGCAGCGCAAGGGCAAGATCGTCTCCATGACCGGCGACGGCGTCAACGACGCCCCCGCCCTGAAGAAGGCGGACATCGGCGTGGCCATGGGCATCACGGGCACGGAGGTGAGCAAGGACGCCGCCTCCATGATCCTGGCCGACGATAACTTCGCCACCATCGTCAAGGCGGTGGTCAAGGGCCGCAGCGTGTACGCCAACATCAAAAACGCCATCCAGTTCCTGCTCAGCGGCAACACCGCCGCTATCTTCTGCGTGGTGTACGCCTCCCTCATGGGCCTGCCGGTGCCCTTCCAGCCGGTGCACCTGCTGTTCATCAACCT
>CALXEB010000065.1 GCA_944387215.1 uncultured Flavonifractor sp.
GATCCTGTTCCATCGCGGCCAGATCGTTCCCATAGTGGCCCCACGCATACTGCCGCTGGCCGTGTTCATCGTCATAGCAGGCCCAGGTCACATAGGGGGACGGAGCCGTGGGGTGATGCCCCAGGGCAAAGCCCCTGCCGTTTTCCAGCATGGCAGCGCGGAGAATTTCATAGCCTTGGTTTTTGTCCATAGAACCTCCTTCCACGCGCCCGCACCCTTGGGACAAAGGTAAGCGTCAAATGAAAAGCACAGGAGTGGAGGAAAATCCTCCGCTCCTGTGCTTTAATGAATCAGGTATGTAGAGAGTTGCGCTGGCCAGGATAAACAATTTTGGCCTTGTTGTAACCTTTCCAATCCAGATGCTGTCCGCACCGGTCACAGAAGTGCATGAATTCCCGTTCCATGGTCACATGGCATCTGGGACAGACATAATAGCCATTCCCATCGGGAAAGAGCATGACCTCCGTTACAGGCATTTTCATACGGTAGCCGGCAAGGATGAGCAAAAGGTTGGCAAAGATAGCCGGGGAAAAGGATGTTTGCCCCTGCGTTTTAGATTTCAATCGTCCTCTGCTGCCTGTTCCCATCATCTTTTTTCCTCCGGGAATAAGTCAGCAAATTCGCAGGAATAACGGACCTTCATTTTCAGCAGTTCGTTCCAGTCTGGGAACTGCTCCCCGGCTTCGTACCTTTGGATTGTGCGGATGTCGCGGGAAAGTTCTTCCGCAATTTTTTCCTGGGATACGCCGGCTTTTATACGGGCCTGCTGCAGTGGATTTTCAGGATGGCCTCCGCCCACCCTTGCGGTCATCTGCTTTTTTTTTCATAGAGATGCCTCCTTCAAAATTTTTAACGGGACATGTCCCGTTTTTCATTTTAGAGGAAACATTACCCAGGCAACACGGCGCCTGTGTCGGGTTGCAAAAAAAGAGGAATTTTGTCGTCAAACATAACAAAATGGGCCGGCAGAGGCCAGCCCATTTCTCAGGTATTTTGAGTCAATGTTGGCGGATTACGGCACTCCTCCGGTGCGTTTTCCGGCAGCAGACGCTCCGCCCAGCCCGGCCCAAAAACTTCCAGATTTGAAGCGCTTTGCAGCACCCGTACTAGGCAGCGGTACGGGTCCAGCCGGTTCTCCTTCGCCGTTTCCATCATACTGAAAATCATTGCGCTCCTCCTGGCCCTATTGAGCGTGTTGGTAGGCTCAACTGCTCATACACTTCTTTACCTAGTTTTTCAGAGGCGGAGCTAAACTGTTTCCTCCGCAAAAACCGGAGCGCCTCCATAAGCTGCTCCACCTGCTTTTCATATGCGTAGATCCGCTCCCATACGCCTGAAGTTTTTATATTCCCTATGGGAGATGGACACCATTCCCGTATTACCTTCCTGTTTGTTAACGCCATTTTTTATAGGTAAATTATACCATAAATCCCTCTAAAAGTCCAGTATTTTCAATACTTTGCGCCATTCAGACCATGCTTAGTTGCATACTACGGAAATATTTGATACATCCCTGTACAGATGCCCAGTCCTGTGATATAATCCATCCAAAGATTGGTCGGAGGTGATGGATCATATAACATATAAGGTAAATTGGCTTGGTTGTGATGAGTTAGACTTGTCCACATTTAACTTAGATGACATGTATCTGCGGCTAAAAAAATTCCCCGCATCTACCGTGATTTATACGAATATGGATATGCCCTGACTAAGCGCTCCATTGACTTTCTGGAGCGCAAATATCTCAAATAGCACTCGGCATATATGGACAAAACTTACAAGCGCTGAATCCCTTGCGCCGCAAGGCTTTCAAGGCACATCTTTTTTATCCGGGGGTGACAAACAAAAAGACACGCTGAAAAGCGTGTCTTTTTGTTTGGGTCCCGCCGCCCAGAGGGCGGCTCCACCCTTCGGTGATTTTAAATGCTCGGGCGAAGTGAATTCGCCCTGCGCCAAGGTTTTCGCCAAAGGCAAAAACACTTGTACGGCGCATTGGCGCCGCCGGCCAGAAGGCCGGTTGGGTGGTTCTCCTGCAACGGTCCTGTCATTCTAAAATATCGATTTTAACCGTCCCGCCCAAAACCGCAATCCTTTGCTTTAAAGGGATTGCGGTTTTTTCTTGTTCCTGCACCAGTTCTACGGGCTTCAATTTCTCATAAAATATAACGATTAGATAGAAAGCATTTGCAAATCATATAGGAATTTGCAGACGAAAACCCGCCCCCATTTCTGAGTGTGGGTTTTGCGGTAACATGCAAAGGCCCGCGCCTTTCGGCGCGGGCCTTTGCATATCAGTTCAAAAAGTCCTTGAGCTTTTTGCTCCGGGAAGGATGTCTCAGTTTCCGCAGGGCCTTGGCCTCGATCTGGCGGATGCGCTCCCGGGTGACGTTGAACTCCTTGCCCACCTCTTCCAGGGTGCGGGTGCGGCCGTCCTCGATGCCGAAGCGCAGCTTGAGCACCTTCTCCTCCCGGGGGGTGAGGGTGCCCAGCACGTCCACCAGCTGCTCCTTCAGGAGGGTAAAGGAAGCGGCCTCGGAGGGCTCGGAGGCGTCCTCGTCGGGGATGAAGTCTCCCAGGTGGGAGTCCTCCTCCTCGCCGATGGGGGTCTCCAGGCTCACGGGCTCCTGGGCGATCTTCAGGATCTCCCGCACCTTCTCCACCGGCATGCCGATCTCCTCGGCGGTCTCCTCGGGGGTGGGGTCGTGGCCCAGCTCCTGGAGGAGCTGGCGGTTGACCCGGATGACCTTGTTGATGGTCTCCACCATATGGACGGGGATGCGGATGGTGCGGGCCTGGTCGGCAATGGCCCGGGTGATGGCCTGGCGGATCCACCAGGTGGCGTAGGTGGAGAACTTGTAGCCCTTGGTGTAGTCGAACTTCTCCACCGCCTTGATAAGGCCCAGGTTGCCCTCCTGGATCAGGTCCAGGAAGAGCATGCCCCGGCCCACGTACCGCTTGGCGATGGACACCACCAGGCGCAGGTTGGCCTCGGCCAGGCGCTGCTTGGCGGCCTCTCCCCGCTTGACCAGGCGGCGCAGCTCCTTCTCATCCTCCTCGGAGATGGCGGGCTGCTCCCCGTTCTTCCGGGCGCGGTCCAGCTCGGCCAGCTGCTCCTTGGCGGCGTCCCCCGCGCCCATGTCCTGGGCCAGCTGGACCTCCTCGTCAGGGGTGAGCAGGTTCACCTTGCCGATCTCCTTGAGGTACATACGCACCGGGTCGTCGATGCCGAAGGAGTCCACCAGGGTGTTGGGGTCCACCATCTCCTCCTCGGGGAGCTCCTCGATCTCGTTGAGTTCCTCGAGGGGGGGCATCACGTCGTCGGCCAGCTCGGGGAGATAGTCGTCCCCCACAGTGTCGATGCCCAGATTCTCCAGGACGTCGTACACCTTGTCCATCTGGTCGCTCTCCAGGTCCAGGTTCTCCAGCACGTCCATCAGCTCGCCGGCGGAGAGCTTGCCGTTTTTCTTGCCCCGCTCGATGAGTTCAGCCAGCTTCTCGGCCCCCTGGACGCCCTCCAGCACCTTCATGATCTCCGCTTTGCCCTGCTCCAGCTTCTTGGCGGTCTCCTTGTCCAGAGCCTGCTTGTCCTGCTGGAGCTCTGCCTCCGCCGGGCGCGGCTTCTTCTCGTCGGTCTTCTTTTCACTCATGGGCCTGTCCTCCATACGCTTTTCTTTCTCTGAATTTATCTCGGGCGGCCAGCAGGGGGTCGGTCTCTTCCCCGCCCCGCATCAGCGCCTCGGTCTCGATGATCTCCATGTAATCTTTCAGGGCCTGCCTGCTGTTGGCCCGGTCTACGGGCTGCTCCATCAGCTCCACCACAAGGCTCATCTCCTCCGGCGAGAGGGCCCCGGTCAGGGCGGCCAGCTGGAGGGAGCGCCCTTCGCCGTGCCGCCGGCGGATCAGGTCGTACACCTTGGCCAGGGGCGGGGCGGAGAACTGCCCGGGGGAGAGCTCCCCCGCCTCCGGGATCAGCTCCGGCTCCAGCAGCAGCAGCCGGATGACCCCCTCCTCCGCCCGGGCGGAGCGGACATTGGCATACCGCAGCTCCCGCTGCCGGGGCTGGATGCGGGTGGACGGGGTCATATCCCGCCGCTCCTCCCGTTTCCGGGCCTGCCAGGTGCGGTCCTTGCGATAGCGGCGCACCTCCTGGGCAAAGGCCTCCCCGGAGATGCCCGCGGAAGCGGCGGCCTTGTTGCCGTAGATCTCCCGCTCGACGGGGCTCTGGAGGGCGGCCACCGCCGCCACCGCCTCCTTCAGGTAGGCCAGGCGGCCCTCCTCGGCGGACAGATCGTATTTCTGCTGGATGCTCTCCAGGCGGTAGTCGTTCTGGCCGGCGCTGCCGCTGAGGCACTTTTCAAAGGCCGCGGGGCCGAATTTTTTCACAAAGTCGTCCGGGTCCTGCTTGACGGGCTTTCCCTCGCTGTCATAGGCGTTGGGCAGCTGGAGCACCCGCACGGCGAGATCGGCGTTTTTCAAAAGATTGAGCACCCGGTCGGTGGACTGCTTGCCTGCGGCGTCGTTGTCGTAGCAGAGCACCAGCTCCTTGGTATACCGGGCCAGGATCCGGGCGTGGTCCTCGGTGAGGGCGGTGCCCATGGTGGCCACCACATTGTCAAAGCCCGCCTGATGGAGGGTGATGACGTCGATGTTGCCCTCCACTAGGATCAGGTTGGGCCGCTTGGTGTTCTTGGCGAAGTTGAGGGCGTAGATCAGCCGGCCCTTATGGAAGGCCACGGTCTCCGGGGTGTTGAGGTACTTGGCCCCCTCCTCCCCCGGCAGGATCCGGCTGGTAAAGCCCGTCACGTCCCCCCGCACGTCGATGACCGGGAGCATGAGCCGGGCGCGGAACTTGTCGTACACCCCGCCGTTCTTCCCCGCCACCGCCAGGCCCGCGTCGATGAGCTCCAGCTTGGTATAGCCCTTCTCGGTCATGGCCTTCGTCAGGGCGTCCCACTGGTCCGGGGCGGCCCCCAGGCCGAAGCGGGTGGCGGTACGGGGGGAGATCTGCCGCTGGGCGATGTACTCCCGCACCCGCGCCCCGCCGGGGCCTTTCAGATAGTCGTGATAGAACCGGGCCGCATCCCGGTTTGCCGCCAGGACCCGCTCCCGCTTTTTGCGGCCCGCCTCGTCCGCGCCGGTGTCCGGCACCTCCAGCCCGGCCCGCTGGGCCAGCAGGCGCACCGCGTCGGGAAAGGACAGGTTCTCCATCTCCATGATGAAGGAGATCACCCCGCCCCCCTTGTGGCAGCCGAAGCAATAATAGATCTGTTTGTCCTGGCTGACGGAGAAGGAGGGCGTCTTTTCACTGTGGAAGGGGCAAAGCCCCCACAGATTGCTCCCCTTGGGGGTGAGGCGGACGTAGGAGGATACCACGTCGGCGATGTCGCTGCGGGCCACCAGTTCGTCGATGAATTGTTCCGGGATGGCCACGCGGCGTCCTCCTTCCGACTATCTTTTCCAAGAAATCCCACATCCATACCCAGGGGGGCTATTTCACGCTCCAGGCCTTGGGGATGAACAGTTCGCCGAACTGCTCCACCGCGTACTTGTCGGTCATGCCGGATATGTAGTCGCACGCCCCGCCCGGCTCCCGCCGGACGGGGGCCCCAATCCTGATCTGCGCGGCGGAAGTGAATCCCGCCGCGCATCAAGGTTCTGCCTGGGGCAAAACCTTGTACGCGCTTACGCGCGGCCCCGCTCCGCGGGGGCCGTGTGCGACTACTTCACGCTCCAGGCCTTTGGGATGAACAATTCGCCGAACTGCTCCACCGCGTACTTGTCGGTCATGCCGGATATGTAGTCGCACACGGCGCGCTCCATGCCCTCCTCCAGGCGGATGGTCTGGTACTCGGGGGGGAGCTTGTCCGGGTCTTTGACATACGCCTCGAAAAGACGGCGGAGCATGTCCTGGGCCTTGCCCTCCTCCCCCTTGGCCACAGGGTTGCGGTAGACAAACTCGAACATGAACTCCCGCAGCTGGTGCATGGCCTCCCGGCAGGGTTCGGACTGGAAGATATCGTCCTTTCCGGCGCTCTGTTCGATGATATCCACCGTCAGGGTGTTGATGCGCTGGTCGTGGGTGAAGCCCAGCACCTGGGACACGGCCAGGGGGATATCCATGGGGTAGATGATCTTCCCCCGGATGGCGTCGTCAATATCGTGGTTGATGTAGGCGATCTTGTCGGCCAGGCGGAGCAGGCGCCCCTCCAGGGTCTCCGCCCGGTCAGGGCCGGTGTGGCAGAGGATGCCCCGGCGCACCTCCCAGGTCAGGTTGAGGCCCTCCCCGTCCTTCTCCAGCCGGTCCACCACCCGCAGGGACTGCTCGTTATGGGCAAAGCCCCCGGGCAGGATCTCGTCCAGCACCCGCTCCCCGGCGTGGCCGAAGGGGGTGTGGCCCAGGTCGTGGCCGTAGGCCGCCGCCTCGGTCAGGTCCTCGTTGAGGCCCAGGCCCCGGGCGATGGTGCGGGCGATGCGGGCCACCTCGATGGTGTGGGTCATGCGGGTGCGGTAGTGGTCCCCCTCCGGCTCCAGAAACACCTGGGTCTTGTGCTTGAGCCGGCGGAAAGCCTTGGAGTGGACGATGCGGTCGATGTCCCGCTGGAAGCAGGTGCGGGTGGGGCAGGGCTCCAGGGGGCGCTGCCGGCCCCTGGACCGGCTGGACAGGCAGGCAAAGGGGGACAGGGTCTCCCGCTCCCGCTGTTCGGTCCGCTCTCGCACAGTCAAAACGGCCACCGCCTTCCACGGGGAAGCCGGCGGATTTCGCCGCCCCCTCCCCTTTTTTCCGTCTAAGTGACGTATACTCCTTTTCCCGCGAAAACCCTCCCGCTTTGCAGAAGATTTACGATTTATTCACATTCTTCCTGGGCACGCCCCGAAACTGCTCCCCCGTCACGGCGACGCAGACGCCGCCAGCGGTGAGCTCGGTGATCCGGGCGGAGAAAGCCTCCACCGCCCCTTCGGGCAGCAGGGCGCGCACCGTCACGTCGGCGGCGTACTCCATCTCCCCCAGGACCCCTCCGGCGGCCTCCACCTCCTGGCGCACCCGCTCGAAGAGGGCGTAGGGGCAGGGCACGGTCACCTCCGCCCACCGGCGCACCACGCACACGCCGGCGGCGTCCAGGGCCAGCTTGGCCGCCTGGCCGTAGGCCCGCACCAGGCCGCCGGCCCCCAGCAGGATGCCGCCGAAGTACCGGGTCACCACGCAGCAGACATTGGTGATGTCCTCCCGCTGGAACACGTTGAGCATGGGCTGGCCGGCGGTGCCTTGGGGCTCCCCGTCGTCGGAGTACCGCTCCGGGCCGTCCTTCAGGCGCCAGCACCAGCAGTGGTGCCGGGCGTCATAGTGCCTTTTCCGGGCGGACTCGATACAGGCCCGGGCCGCCTCCTCGCTCTCCACCAGCCAGACCTGGCCGATGAAGCGGGAGCGCTTTTCCACCAGCTCCCCCTCTCCGGGGCCGGCGGGGACGAGATATTCCGTCATCGCCGCTCCCACTCCCGCTTCGTGATGGCAAAGTAGTGGGCCAGCCGGGTCTTCCCCAGCTGCTCCACCGCCTCTGTCCGGGACAGGCGGTAGGTCATGCCGCACTTTTGCATCACCCGCTTGGATTTGCGGTTGCCGTCATAGTAGGCCGCCCATATGGCCGCGTAGCCCAGCTCCCCAAATGCGTGGCGGAGGATGGCCTCCACGGCCTCTGGGATGAGACCCTGGCCCCAGCAGTCCCGGGCCAGGGAGTAACCCACCTCCTCGCTGGGCTCTCCCAGCTCGGTGCGGTGCTTGCCCACAAAGCCTGCCGAGCCGATGAGCCGGCCGTCGGCCTTCCGAACCACCGCCAGGGTATCCGCGGGCAGGAAAATGGTCTCGATGACACGCCGGCTCTCCGCCGGGTCCTTATGGGGGGCCCAGCCCGCCGGGGGGCCTACCTCCGGATGGCTGGCATAGGCGTACAGCCCCTCCGCGTCGTCCAAAGTGAAGGGACGCAGGATCAGTCGGTCGGTTTCCAAGGTCTTCATGGTGCTACCTCCTTAACATGTCAAACATGAACCCCCTCGGAGAGCGGAAGGGGTATCGCGCCGTTTACGGCGCGTATCCAGGGGGAACTGGTTCCCCCTGGAAGGCACGGCTTGGAGCGAAGCGACGCATTTTCCGCAGAAAATGCCCGTGCCCTAGTCCTCCCAAAACTCCTTGGGCGGCGTCCAGCCGGACACCACGTAGTCCTTCAAGCGCCCCAGCTGGATAGGCGTGCACACGGCGGTGACCCGGATGGTCTCGCCGTACTCCACCCGCTCCACCTTGGCCTGGCGGTGGAGCAGGTCCACCAGCCCGCCCTGGTCGTAGGGGATGGACAGCTCCACCCGGCAGGCGCCGGTGTCCAGCCGCTCCCCGATCTTCCGCAGCAGCTCGTCCAGGCCCCGGCCGGTCCTGGCGGAGATGGACACGATATCCGCCCCGTGGGGGAGGATGTCCGCCGGGCACTTGTCGCACTTGTTGAACACATCCAACCGGGGGGTGCGCTCGGCCCCCAGCTGGGCAATGAGCTTCTCCACCACTTCCGCCTGTTCCCGCCACTGGGGATCGGAGGCGTCGATGACGTGGAGGAGCAGGTCGGCATAGGACAGCTCCTCCAGCGTGGCCTTGAAGGCCTCCACCAGGTGGTGGGGCAGCTTGCGGATGAAACCCACCGTGTCCGAGAGGAGCACGGTGCAGGTATCCGAGATCTCCAGGGTGCGGGTGGTGGTGTCCAGGGTATCGAACAGCCGGTCGTTGGCGGGGATGTCCGAGCCGGTAAGGGCGTTGAGCAGGGTGGACTTGCCCGCATTGGTGTAGCCCACGATGGCCACCACCGGCACCTCGTTCTTCTCCCGGCGCTGGCGCTGGGTGGCGCGCACCCGCCGGACCTCCTCCAGCTCCTGGCGCAGCTTCTGGATCTTCTTGCGGATATGGCGGCGGTCGGTCTCCAGCTGGGTCTCGCCGGGGCCGCGGGTGCCGATGGGGCTGCGGCCGCCGGAGGCGGTCTGCCGCACCAGGTGGCCCCACATGCCGGTGAGCCGGGGCAGCAGGTACTGGTACTGGGCCAGCTCCACCTGGAGCCGTCCCTCCCGGGTGCGGGCCCGCTGGGCGAAGATGTCCAGGATGAGGGCCGCCCGGTCCAGCACCGTCACCCCCAGCTCCTCCGAGAGCACCCGCTGCTGGGAGGGGGAGAGGGGGTTGTCCACAATGACCATGTCCGCCTCCATGGCGGACACCAGCTGCTTTACCTCCGCCACCTTGCCCTCCCCCAGGAACGTGCGGGGGTCGGGGGATGCGCGGTTCTGGAACACCGTGCCCACACACTGCCCCCCGGCGGTCTCCAGCAGGGCGGAGAGTTCCTCCATGGAGGACTCGTCCGCATTCTCCTCCTCGGGCAGTCCATAGGCGCTGAGGCCCACCAGAACGGCCCGGTCCTTTTTCATATCCATGTCGTTTTCTGTCATTGGTTCCTCCCGTGTGGGCCGCGGCGCGCCCGCGCTGCGGCGCGTCAGGTCTTTTTCAGGACCTCCACGATCTGGCCGATGTAGACCCGATGGTAGTCCTTCTGGGCGTAGTGGCGGTCGATGTCCGGGTCCAGGAAGTGGTCCGGGTCCATGTCCTGCCAGTAGACCTTGCGGCACACCAGCACCAGGTCGGCCTGGGCAAAATAGGGCGCGCCGCCGGCCCCCTCCTCCACCGTAAATCCGCAGGCCTTTACCTTGTCGATCTCCCGGCCGCTTTTGGTGCCGCAGAGGTTCAGGGCCTGCCGGTATTCCGGTCCGAAGAAGGCCAGGGTGAAGTACCCGCCGTTTTCTACAAACTCCCGGGTGTACCGCTGGGGGCGGATATAGACGGTGGCCACCGGCCCGCCCCACAGCACCCCCAGGCCGCCCCAGCTGGCGGTCATGGTGTTGCACTTCTCCTTCGTGCCGGCGGTGATGAGCATCCACTGCTCGCCGATCATGGAAAACACGTTGCCCTCCAGGGCCTTGGGATCGATTCTGGTAAACATGGCGCAGCGCCTCCTTTTATCCCAATGATATGCGGCTTTGATGAAAAAGAGCCCGTACCGAAACGGTACAGGCTCTCAAATGACCCAATTACTTCTTGTCCAGGCCAAACTTCTTGTTGAAGCGGCTGACACGTCCGCCAGTATCCACCATCTTCTGCTTGCCGGTAAAGAAGGGGTGACACTT
>CALXEB010000066.1 GCA_944387215.1 uncultured Flavonifractor sp.
CCGCCCACCCAGCCGGAGTGGCGGCGGTAGTACTTCTGCTCCAGCTTCTTGCCGGTGAGGACGGCCTTCTCGGCGTTGACGATGACGACAAAGTCGCCGCAGTCGGCGTGGGGGGTGTACTCAGGCTTGTGCTTGCCCCGCAGCAGGGTGGCCGCGGTGGCGGCAGTCTTGCCCAGGGGCTTGTTCGCCGCGTCGAGGATATACCACTTGCGGACGATGTTCCCCTTGTTGGCCATAAAAGTGGACATGGTGAAACCTCCAATTTCCTGTTCTATGATAAAAAATAGTCACAACAGAATAAGGACTCCAATCTGGACGACTGGAGCGTTTTGTATTATAATACGGTGGTTCCGGGGTGTCAACACGTTTTTTCAAAATTTTCATCTAAAAAGATACATGCTCTTGTTTTCTCTTGTTTTCTCTTTTATCCTCCCGCATGCTCCTTTTCGATTTTCAAATTTTCGAGGTGCCTATGGACAAGATCTTAAGCTATGCACGCCGCTGTATCGAGGACTACGACATGATCCAGGCCGGGGACCGGGTTGCAGTGGGGGTGTCCGGCGGGAAGGACTCTATCGTCCTGCTGGCCGCCCTGGCCCGGCTGCGGGAGTTCTACCCCAAACCCTTTACCGTGGAGGCCTTCACCCTGGACATGGGCCACGTGGACGGGGGCGCGGGGATGGACTTCGCCCCGGTGGCGGATTACTGCGCCTCCATCGGCGTGCCCTATACCATCCTGCCCAGCGAGATCCACCACATCATCTTCGACCTGCGCAGGGAGAAGAACCCCTGTTCCATGTGCGCCAAAATGCGCCGGGGCGCCCTGCACAACGCCCTGAAGGAGCGGGGCATCGCCAAGATCGCCCTGGGCCACCACTTCGACGACGCGGTGGAGACCTTCTTCCTCTCCCTGTTCTACGAGGGGCGGCTCTCCTGCTTCCAGCCGGTGACCTGGCTGGACCGCACCGGCATCACCCAGATCCGCCCCCTGCTCTACTGCGGGGAGGGGCTGCTGCGCAACGCTGCGGAGCGCAACGGCCTACCGGTGGTGTTCAACCCCTGCCCCGCCGACGGGTATACCAAGCGCCAGGAGGTCAAGGAGCTCATCCGGGACCTGGACCAGCGCTACCCCGGCCTGAAGAGCCGGGTATTCGGCGCCATGCAGGGCCTCCCCCTCCCCGCCTGGGGCCCGGTGGAGCACCGCCGGGTGCCCCCGCCGGAGGCATGAGCCAAAAAAGCGCCCGCCGCGGAACGGCTTCGTTCCGCGGCGGGCATTTTATGCTTCCACCCCGCCTGAGGCGGGGATCTTCTTTTTAAAGAGGGAACAGGCGTCAGCCTTTGCCAACGCCTGTCCTCAATGCTCCATCTTGCGCTTGAGCTGCTCCACCTTGCGGGCCAGATACTCGGAGTCGGTGACCACCTTCACAGGCTGGTTGAAGTCCAGGGTAAAAAGGCCGATAAAGGACTTGGCGTCCACCCGGATGCTGTCGTCCATGGAGTGCAGGAAGATCTCGTCGTCACAGGAACCGGCGATCTCCTGGAGCCGCTGCAGCTGGGCAATGGAATTGAACTGCATTTCGATCGACACTGTATTTCACCTCCTTGATGCGCCATGAGTATAGCACGGGACAGCGCGGCGGCGCAATCGGAAGGATAGCCAAAGATACGGGGAAAACTCCCTGGTTTTTTGCTTAAATTTAAGCAAAATGGTAGGATATATCTCCGCCGCTCAGAACTTCTTGAAAAAGAGCAGATAGACCAGGATGGCCAGGAACGCCAGGTCGTAGATCTTGAGGAAGCCCCCCAGCAGCATGTTCATGACCAGGTAGCCGGCCAGAATGCCGAATTTGATGATGGCGGGCCAGAAGCCCTTGTCCTTGGTGAGGGTGACCAGGAAGGCCAGCAGCGGGGAGCAGCAGGCGAAAATGGCCCAGCCCCGGATATAGGTCCAGCTGTACACCGAGTGGGTCAGCTCCGCCGTCACATAGTAGGTGATGAGCATGCCGGCGCAGAAGGTGAACACGTTGAGCATGGCGTACTTCCGGCTGGGGCTGTACAGGCTGATGGCCACCCCCAGCACCACCCAGATGCCCGCCTGGGAGAATATGTCGCTGAGGGAGACGCCGAAGTGCTGGACGTAGAGGCGGATGTCGATCTGCTTGACCACAAAGCCGATGAGCAGGCCGATGACCAGCATGGAGATGGGGTTGAGGATCAGGTGCTTCTTTTTGTTTCTCACGGGGCGCCTCCTTGGACTTTCCTGATTTTTCCTCTTGACTAGTACATTTGTTCGATATATCATGGGTACGCAAAGGGGGCGTTCCCATGGACCTGATGGACAAGCTGACCATCCTGGCCGACGCGGCCAAGTACGACGCGGCCTGCACCTCCAGCGGCGTGGACCGGGCCTCCCGGCCCGGCGGGCTGGGCAGCGCCATGGCCGCCGGCTGCTGCCACTCCTTCTCCGCCGACGGACGGTGCATCTCCCTGCTGAAGGTGCTGCTCACCAACAAATGCATGTATGACTGCGCCTACTGCGTCAACCGCCGGTCCAACGACCTGCCCCGGGCGGCCTTCACCCCCCGGGAGCTGGCGGAACTCACCGTCGCCTTTTACCGGCGCAACTACATCGAGGGGCTCTTCCTCTCCTCCGCCGTGTGGGGCGGGCCCGACCGCACCACCGAGGCCATGATCCAAGTGCTGCGCCTGCTGCGGGAGGAGTACGGCTTCTGGGGCTACATCCACGCCAAGGCCATCCCCGGGGCGGACCCGGGGCTCACCCGGCGGCTGGGGGAGCTGGCTGACCGGCTGAGCGTCAACATCGAGCTGCCCAGCGAGGCCAGCCTCAGCCGCCTGTGCCCGGACAAGGCCAAGCAGGCGATCCTGGCGCCCATGGCCCAGATCCGGGACGGTATCCGGGAAAGCCGCGGAGAGCTGGCCAAATACCGCCACGCCCCCCGGTTCGCCCCGGCGGGCCAGTCCACCCAGATGATCATCGGTGCCACGCCGGAGAGCGACCGGCACATCCTCACCCTCACCCAGGCCCTGTACGACAGGTACCGGCTCAAGCGGGTGTTCTTTTCGGCCTACATGCCGGTGTCCGACAGCGCCCTCCTCCCCGCCCGGCAGGGCTTCCAGCCCCCGCTGCTGCGGGAGCACCGGCTCTACCAGGCGGACTGGCTGCTGCGGTTTTACCACTTCCGGGCGGAGGAGCTGCTGGACGAGGCCAGCCCCGACCTGGACCCCCGGCTGGATCCCAAATGTACCTGGGCCCTGCGACACCTGGATTTCTTCCCGGTGGAGGTGAACCGGGCCGACTACGAGGAGCTGCTGCGGGTGCCGGGGGTGGGAGTGCGCTCGGCCCGGCGGATCCTCACCGCCCGGCGGGCCGGGCCCCTCACCTTCTCCGGGCTGAAGACCCTGGGGGTGGTGCTCAAGCGGGCCCAGTACTTCCTCACCTGCTCGGGGCGGATGCTGGAGGGCCTGCGGGTGAACCCCGACGGGGTGCTCCGCCACCTGGTGGCTCTGGAAAGGCCCGCCCTGGCGGGGGCGGGGCATGAGCAGCTCTCCCTCTTCCGGGAGGAGGGGACGGCATGAGCTGGGCGCAGGTACATGATATCTACGACGGCAGCTTCGCCGGGTTTTTGACCTGCGTGTTCCAGGCCTACGCCCGCCGGGAGGAGCCCGTGCGCTTTTCCACGCCGGAGGAGGCCCAGGCGGCCCTCTGGCCGGAGCGGCGGGTGGAGACCGACCGGGACAAGGCCCGGCGGGTATACCGCTCCCTGGGCCCCAGGCTGGGGGCGGAGGGGAAGCGGCTGGTGACCTACGGCTTCCTCACCTGCATGGAGGAGAAGGAGCTCCACCTGTGGCGGCTGATGAAGCTGGGGTACCAGAAGGGCCCCGCCTTCACCCGCGCCCTGGCCGACCCGGAGATCGCGGCGGTGTGGAAGGCGGTGGGGCACCTGACGGAGGAGGCCCACCTGCTCAAGGGCTTTGCCCGCTTCTCGGAGTTGGAGGGGGTACTGGTGGGGGAGATCGAGCCCAAGAACCGCGTGCTCCCCCTGCTGCGGCCCCACTTCTGCGCCCGGCTGCCGGGGGAGAACTTCGCCCTCTACGACCGCACCCACAAAGAGCTGCTGTTGGCCCGGCCGGGGAAGTGGGCCATCCTGCCGGCGGAGGACTTTGTACCCGGCCCGGCGGGGGAAGAGGAGCTGGACTGCCGGCGGCTGTGGCGGCAGTTCTACCACATCATCGCCATCGAGGGCCGCTACAACCCCAGGTGCCGCATGACCCACATGCCCAAGCGCTACTGGAGCGTCATGACGGAGTTCCAGGGCGGCGGGGAGCAGCCCGGCCTGTCCCACCTCTCGTAGGGACGGATGTCATCCGCCCGTCTGTTCGAAAACCGCCAATGTGCCAAAGCGAAAGGAGAACGCCATGAAAACCGTGAAGATCACCGTTCTGCGCAAGGGGTTCTACCCCGATCTGATCCGGCAGTATCTGTCCCGGCCGCCGGAGGACTGTGTCTGCGATTTCTTCCGGGAGGGCGACGTATTCCGATACACCGGCGGGGCGGAGATGCCGGCGGGCTTCTGCCCCTGGGCGTGGACGGACCTGTATCACACGGTGAGCGCCCTGGCCCAGGGGGCCAGCTACACCCCCTGGCACCGGCGGGCGGGGCTCAACGTGGCCTGCTGCTCCGACGGGCTGCGCCCGGTCTCCTTCCTGCTGGAGGCGGAGGAGGGGCCGGAGGGCTAATCGGTCATCTCCGCGTAGGGATAGATGCGCTCCATCACCTGGTCTCCGTAGTGCTGGTCCATCCACACCTCCCAGGCCGCGTCGGCGGGGGCGCCTGCGGCCCGGTCGGAGTACCGGGCCAGGGCCAGGGCGCTGACGGTCATGTTTACCGCCATGAAGATCAGCAGCAGCCACACCGCGATCTTCCCCGGCTTCGGGGGGATCCTGGCGATCCATTTCGCCAGCAGGGGGTAGAGCCCCTTGAACCACGCCACGGCGGCGATGCCCCAGAAGAAGCAGTAGAGCAGGTTGATCCGCCCGCCCAGGTTGAAGGGGATGGCGCTGTAATCCCAGAACACCGTGCCAAATACCAGCTCGGTGAATACGCTGCACAGATACTCGTACAGCCCGCCCAGCACGGTGCCCGCCACGAAGAAGAAGCTGGCCGTGCGGTCCCGGTACTTGTAGAGCAGAAGGGTGGCCGCCGCCAGAGCCAGGCCCCACACGATGCTGAAGGGGCCCCACACCACGCTGGAGCGGCTCATCCACCAGCCCAGGCGGAGGCGGCAGAACACGGTCTCCGCCAAATCGCCGCACACCCCGCCGACGAGGAACAGCAGGGCGATGGAGTAAAAGCTGTTGCCCTGGGCAAAGGGGTTGGCGGCTTTGACCTTTTTCCGGCGGGCAAAGTCGGCCTCGGGATAGGCCTTGTGGATGCGGGCCTCGGTGTGCCGGAGGATCCACTCCCCCATACGCACCGACAGGGCGGCCAGGCGGCTGTTCAGGTCCTCCACCCGGGGCAGGGTCCCCCGCACGCCCAGCAGCGTCAGCAGGGTGCCCAGCACGTCCACGGCCAGCAGGCAGACCAGCACGATGAGCACCAGCCGCCCCGCCAGCGGGGGCAGCAGGTCGAACAGGCCCAGCAGCAGGGGGTTCACCCACTGCACCGCCACAAGGCCCAGCAGGCCCCATACCAGGGAGGCCCCGGCGCAGATATAGCCGTCCAGGTTCCACCGGCGGCCGGAGTAGTCCCACCAGCGGGTGCGGGTGGCCCGCTCCAGCAGGTGGCCGGTGATCCACTCCACCACCGTGGCGGTGGAGGCGCTGCCCAGGAAGAGGAAGAACCAGTTGCCCCGCAGCTCCTCCAGGCCCACGGCCAGCACCACCGCGGTCACGCCGTAGCACACGCAAAGCGGGCCGTAGAGCACGCTGCGGTCCACATACCGCCGGTGTTTAACGGCGGCGTCCGCCGTCTCCAGGGCCCAGCCCAGGAAGGAATAGCAGAAGAAGAGCCAGAGAAGGGCGCTGAATGTCATAGAAACAACTACCTTTCCGCCCGAATGGGCCGGAAAAAGGCCCTGTGCCATGCGCGCAGGGCCTTTTTATGGTGGGATATGCCGGGTCAGGTCAGGGCGTGCTTCACGTCGCCCTGCCAGTGGACCCGCCGAGGTGGGGTGCCCTTGAAATCCCGGTCGAACCACCGGGGGACCGGGTCCTCCGCCCGGATGGCCCGAAAGAAGGCGGTGATCTGCTCCGCCGTCACGGGAACGGCGGCCTCCAGAAGCCGGTCCAGCGTCTCGTTGCTCTCAGCGGCGGCGGGGTGGGGCTCCTCCTTCAGGGCAATACCCTTGGCGGAGGCGATGGGGAGCATATGGCTCACCGCGCCGATGACCTTCCCCGTGGCCCGGCCATTTGACCTGGCCAAAAAGCTGGAGAAGAAATGCATGGACCGATAGGCCCGGCGCATCTGCCGGGGGGATGCGTGGACAAAGGCCTGGGCCGCCGCCTCCCACACCGCCTGATCGTCGGAGATCCGGGGCAGATGGGCCTTTTCAGAGGCGTCCAGGCCGTCGCTCTCCAAAAGCATCCGGTCGTATTCCCCCTCCATGGCCATATGGGAGATGGGTCCGCCGGCGGCCCGGTGGTTCACATAGCCGTGGCAGGCGCTGTCCAGGGCCAGGTGGCAGAGGAACCCCGCCCCGTAGCCCACCGACATGGGCAGCTCGTCCTCGATGGCCTGGCGCAGGCGCTCCACCGCGGGCAAGGCGGAGTTGCGGTGCATGCGGACCCCTTCCCGCCGGACGGCGTTGGGACGGATGGGGTGGTAGAAGAACAGCGGGTCCGGGCCCAGGCAGCCCAGGTCGAAGGCCTCCCGCTCCCTGCCGATGGCGTCCGCCAGCTCCACCGGCAGGTCTTCCAGGACTTTTTCGCCAAATTTCAGGTGCGCGTAATAATTGGGCATGATTCGCTCCAGTTCCTCCTTATGTATCCAGAAAGCAGATCCCAACTTTATCTATTATATCACATCCGCGGGAAAAAGGAAACGAAAAAGTGGGGCGGGCCGCTCCCGCGCCCGCCCCATGAAAACGCGCGGGGCAGGAGTGCCCCGCGCGCCGGTCCTTTTGGCTTCAGCCGCCCAGATAGGCTTTTTTGACGGCCTCGTCGGCCAGCAGCTCCCTGCCCTGGCCGGTAAGGGTGACCCGGCCGGTCTCCAGCACGTAGCCCCGGTCGGCCACGGACAGGGCCATGCGGGCGTTCTGCTCCACCAGCAGGATGGTGGTGCCCTTTTCGTGCAGGCGCTGGATGATGTCGAAGATCTGCTCCACCAGAATGGGCGCCAGGCCCATGGATGGCTCGTCCAGCATGAGCAGCTTGGGGTTGGACATGAGGGCCCGCCCCATGGCCAGCATCTGCTGCTCGCCGCCGGAGAGGGTGCCGGCCACCTGCCGCCGCCGCTCCTTCAGGCGGGGAAACTGTTCGTATACCTTTTCCAGGTTGGGGGCGATGGTGGAATTGGGCTGGGTAAAGGCCCCCATCTCCAGATTCTCCTCCACTGTCATCTGCTGGAACACCCGCCGTCCCTCCGGCACCTGGGCCAGGCCGTGGGCCACCAGCTTGTCGGCGGGGACGGTCTGGATGGGCTGGCCCATGAAGGTGATGGAGCCGGTGCGGGAGTGGAGCAGGCCGGATATGGTCTGCAGGGTGGTGGTCTTGCCGGCGCCGTTGGCGCCGATGAGGGTGACGATCTCCCCCTCGTCCACGTGGAAGGACACGTCCTTGACGGCGTGGATGGCGCCGTAGTACACGTTGATGTTCTGCACGTCCAGCATCACAGCCATGTCCTCACGCCTCCTTTTCGCCGCTGCCCAGATAGGCCTTGATGACCTCCGGGTTGTTCTGGATCTCCGTGGCGGTGCCCTTGGCGATGATCTGGCCGAAGTTGAGCACGCAGATGCCCTCGCAGATGCCCATGACCAGGCTCATGTCGTGCTCGATGAGCAGGATGGCGATCTGGAAGGTGTCCCGGATCTTGACAATGTTCTCCATAAGCTCCGCCGTCTCGGAGGGGTTCATGCCCGCCGCCGGCTCGTCCAGCAGCAGCAGGGAGGGATTGGTGCCCAGGGCCCGGATGATCTCCAGCCGCCGCTGGGCGCCGTAGGGCAGGGAGCCGGCCTTGGCGGAGGCCAGGTCCTCCATGTGGAAGATGGACAGCAGCTCCAGGGCCCGCTCGTGGGCGGCCTTCTCCTGCCGCCAGTACTTGGGCAGCCGGAGCACGCCGGTGAGGGCGGAGTACCGCTCCTGGTTGTGCAGGCCGATCTTCACATTGTCCTCCACGCTCAGGTTGTCGAAGAGGCGGATGTTCTGGAAGGTGCGGGCGATGCCCATGCGGTTGATCTGGGCGGTGGTCTTGCCCGAGGTGTCCAGCCCGTCCAGCAGGATGGTGCCCCGGGTGGGCTGGTAGACCTTGGTCAGCAGGTTGAACACCGTGGTCTTGCCCGCGCCGTTGGGACCGATGAGGCCGGCGATCTCCGTGCGGCCGATGGTGAGATTGAAGTCGTCCACCGCCCGCAGGCCGCCGAAGTCGATGCCCAGGTGGCTGCACTCCAGGATGGGGCTTTTGTCGATGTCCCGCTCGGGGATGATGGAGTGGCTGGGCACGGGGACCATTTTCCCCTTTTCAAACACCTTAGCCATCGACCGCCGCCCCCTTTCTTCTTCTGGGAATGATCTTGCCTATCAGCGCCCGCAGCTGGGGATTGTGGGTGGCCAGCATCACCAGGATGAGGATCACCGCGTAGAGCAGCATGCGCAGGTCGGCATACTCCCGCAGGGCCTCGGGCAGGATGTAGATGACCACCGTGGCGATGATGGAGCCCCACATGTTGCCCAGCCCGCCCAGCACCACGTAGACCAGCACCATAATGGAGGTGTTGAAGTCGAACTGGGCGGCGTTGACACTGGCGTAGTTCAGACCGAACAGGGCCCCGGCGGCCCCCGCCAGGGCGGCGGAGGTGACGAAGGCAATGAGCTTGTACTTGGTGACGTTGATGCCCACGCTCTCGGCGGCGATCCGATTGTCCCGGATGGCCATCACCGCCCGGCCGGTGCGGGAGCGCACCAGGTTGAGCACCACGATAAGGGTGATCATCACCAGCACGAAGCCCACGGTGAAGGTGGCGATGCGGTCGTTGCCCGAGGCGCCCTGGGCGCCCTTGATGATCTCGATGCCGTTCTCGCTCAGGCCCAGGCTGTCGATGTTTTTCTTGCCGTCAAAGTTCAGGGCAATGTGCAGCCCCCGCTCGTCCCAGCCCACCAGCAGGCAGTTGATGATGTCCTTGATGATCTCGCCGAAGGCCAGGGTGACGATGGCCAGGTAGTCGCCCCGCAGCCGCAGCACCGGGATGCCCACGATGAAGCCCACCACGGCGGCAAACACCGTGCCCACCACGATGGAGATCACCACCCGCACCAGCTCGTTGGGCACGGAGGCGGACAGGCTCATGGAGGTGATGATGCCGGAGAAGGCCCCCACGCTCATAAAGCCGGCGTGGCCCAGGCTCAGTTCGCCCAGCACACCCACCGTCAGGTTCAGGGACAGGGACATGCAGATGTAGGCGCAGATGGGCACCAGCATGCCGGTCATCTGCCGGCTGAGCAGGCCCATGCTCTGGCAGAGCATCACGATGATGAAGGCCAGGATCACGCCGGCGTAAGTGGCGTAGTCCACCTTGGTGGCCGTTTTCATGTTCTTGAAATAGTTCTTCATCCCGGCCACCTCACACTTTCTCCGGCACATACTTGCCCAGCAGGCCGGAGGGCTTTACCAGCAGCACCACGATAAGCACCGCGAAGAGGATGGAGTTGGACAGCTGGGTGGAGATGTACGCCTGGGCCATGGCCTCGATGATGCCCAGCAGGATGCCCCCCAGGAAGGCCCCGGGGATGGAGCCGATGCCGCCGAA
>CALXEB010000067.1 GCA_944387215.1 uncultured Flavonifractor sp.
ATCTACTGCGCCGCCCTGGACGAGAAGCTCAACGACCACGGCTACATCGTCCCCGGCCTGGGCGACGCCGGCGACCGCATCTTCGGCACCAAGTGACCGCGCCGTCAGCGCCCTATATCTGCGTTATTTTCGTAAAAATGCGGAGGAAAAGCGTCTTATTCGCTTTTCCTCCGCGCTTTTTTATGATATACTGCGGGTGAACACAACGTGTGGAGGGATGACCATGGCGCTGCCCCTCCGCCCACAGCGCGGGCGTCCCTTTTGGCCCACGGCGCGCTCCGGCCTGCGGCGGAACTGAAAGCCGCTGGCGGATGCGGCCGCCAGAGGTCTGGAGCAGGCGGGGCCGCCGGTACATAGGACAGGCAGAGCTTTTAAAGAAGGGAGATGTGAGATGCAATACGTCAGCCGATACCGCTCTCCTCTGGGCGCCATACTTCTGGCGGCGGACGACGCCGGCCTGACGGGAGCTTGGTTCGAGGGGCAGAAGTACTTCGCCCGGGGCCTTGACCGGGCCGGCAAGGCGGGGGACCTTCCCGTTTTTTCCTCCGCCAGGGAGTGGCTGGACCGCTATTTTTCCGGCCGGGATCCCGGCCCCGTCCCGCCCCTGCACCTGATTGGAACGGAATTTCAAAAGGAGATCTGGACCCTTCTCCAGGCCGTCCCCCGGGGCCTGACCACCACCTACGGGGCGCTGGCGGAACAGCTGGCCCGGCGGATGGGCCTGGCCCACATGTCTGCCCAGGCGGTGGGCGGCGCGGTGGGCCGCAATCCCATCTCTATCCTGGTCCCCTGCCACCGGGTGGTGGGCAGCGGCGGCAGCCTGACCGGCTACGCCGGGGGCCTGGACCGCAAGATCGCCCTGCTGACCCTGGAGGGGGTGGACCTGTCCGCCTTCACCCGGCCCTGTAAGGGGACCGCCCTCTGACCGCGCGGCAGACAGGCGGCGAAAAAGCAGCCCGCCCCCCGGTCTGGCCGCCGTTCCCGGCTCCGAAATGACCTGTGCCCAGCTATGCCGGGCCCTGTACCGTGCCGGCGTGTTTGAAAAAGCCGGCTAGATCCCCGCTCCTGCAATGACAGAACGGCAGAGGCGGACGCGCATATGCGCGTTCGCCTCTGCCGTTCTGAAGGCCGTCATGCCTCCGGGGGACGGCCCGGTCATTCAAACTGCACCTTCCAGTCCGGGTCCCGGGACGCCTGGAAGCACATTCGGATCTGCTGGGCGGTGTTTTTCTCCTCCGCCAGCGCGGGCAGCTCGTCCTCGCCGAACCAGCGGGACTGGAGGGTCTCGGAATTTTTTTCAAACCGCCCGCCCAGGAGCGTGCACAGGACAAAGATCTTGCACACGCCGTAGGCGTACAGAGGCTGATTGTGCCTGGCCCGGTCCTGCACGGCGATGAGCCGCTCCGGGACCACGTCCACCCCGGCCTCCTCCTTGGCCTCCTTGACGATATTCTCCCCCACCGACAGGTCCACCTCCACCCAGCCGCCGGGCAGGGACCACCGGCCGTCGTTCTCCTGCACCAGCAGCACCTTCCCGTCCCGGAAGATCGCCGCCCGGGAGTCCAGCTTTGGGGTCTGATAGCCGGTCTCGCGGCAGAAAAGGTCCTTCACCCGCTCCAGCGGCAGGCCGGAGGGCTCCACCAGCATCTCCGCGGCGATCTCGCGGATGCGGGTATACCGCTCCAGATCATAGATGTCCTTTCCGTAGGCCAGCCCCGCCTGGGCCAGGCTCTGCAGCTCCACGGCCCACCGCAGCCAGTTCTCTTCCCGCTGCATCCCTATCCCCCCTGTCCGTTCCGTCTCCGTCATTTGCAAAAACGGCCACGCTCAAACCGAGCGTGGCCGTTTTTGGAGCTAGTGGTGGGAATCGAACCCACGGCCTGCTCATTACGAGTGAGCTGCTCTACCTCTGAGCCACACTAGCGTCGGACGCGGGTATTATTTTACTATATCCGCCCGCCCTTGTCAACGCCCTGCGCACCATAAAATCACCCGGAAAGCGGAGGGCCGAAGCTGCGCTTCGGCCCTCTGCTCAACTGGTCGAAAAAGCCTCGCAGAGTTCGCGCCCGCAGGCGCGAAGAAATTGAGATCTGTTTTCCCCGGGGACATGTGCCTCGGGGAAAACACTTCTCAGCCCGCAAGTGTAGGATCAGCCCGCCCACGGGCGGACTGATCCTGCGCGCGGCGGGCTGCATCTTACTCGAAAAAGCGGCTTGCCACTTTTTCGACAGTCTCAGGGGAGGGCCGAAGCTGCGCTTCGGCCCTCCCCTGTGCTCAGTACCGCTGGGTCTTGCCTTCCTTGTCCTGAGGCTGATCCTTTTTCTTATTCTGCATCCGGCCGGCCTGGGGCTCGGTACGGGGGTCAGGGGCCTGGTTTCTGGACTTCTGTCCGTGACCCTGGTCCTGCATGGCGCTCACCTGCCTTTCACTGTTCCCAGTTTTCCCCCGCGCGCCGGGAATTATACGGAAAATTTTCCGTTTCGGGGATACCACATCCCAATATCCTGTGGTATAATAGCCCAAACAGCCATTAAATCAGCTGATCCGGCGCCGCCGGTATATGCAGCGCCGTGCAAATTCCATACAAAGGGAGGCAATCTGCCATGAAATGTCCATACTGCGCCCACCTGGAGAGCAAGGTCGTCGACTCCCGGCCCTCCGACGAGGGGGCCAGCATCCGCCGCCGGCGGGAGTGCCTGGCCTGTCACAAGCGCTTCACCACCTACGAGACCATGGAGAGCCTGCCCCTCATGGTCATCAAGAAGGACGGCAGCCGGCAGAGCTTCGACAAGAGCAAGCTGCTCAACGGCATGATCCGCGCCTGCGAAAAGCGTCCCGTCTCCTTCAGCACCCTGGAGGGGATCGCCAACGAGATCGAGCAGACCCTCCAGAACGAGATGGACCGTGAGATCCCTTCCGCCCGCATCGGCGAGCTGGTCATGGACCGGCTCAAGCAGGTGGACGAGGTGGCCTACGTCCGCTTTGCCTCGGTCTACCGCCAGTTCAAGGATATCAGCACCTTCATGGCGGAGCTGAACAAGCTGCTGGAGGAAAAGTGATGACCTAATCCCCTGAAAAACGGCGGCTTGTCCGCCAAGTTTGACCCCAAACATGAGCGAGAGTGCGTTGGAAAAATCCGACGCACCCTCGCTTTTTTCATCCCCTGATGCCGCAAAGCTGTTTTCAGAATTGATGCTGATTTTGGCTCAGTTTCGGCGCAAACATAGCCGGAGCGGCACAAGATCGTTTCAAATTCTGTTTCATGGCCGATACATGACCCCGGGGGGATGGAGTGGGTGCAGGGGGAGGAAGGGGGTACAAGGAATGTGTTTTGGAAGTGACAAAATGCTGGGACAGATGACGAAAATAAAATGGAAGGGAACATAGTGTTTCAAAATAATTCTCTGATTTTTCGGATTTAAGGGATTTAATTTGAAAAAATGGCCTTAAAATTCCCAACCGTTTCCAGAAATGACCCTGTTTTTTCAAATTAAATGGGGATTTAATTGAAAAAAACACCTCGAAAATTCCCAGTCCCTTCCAAAACACCTCTATTTTTTCAGATTAAATACGGAGATACAGAAAAAATCGGAAGTAAGTCTGAATTTCATCCAAAAAACAGAGGGGGTGATTTACCGTGAAGCGGGCCTCGAAAAAGCAACGGGAAATTCGGTTTCACAGCGGGAAGTGCGGGCGCATCATCTGCGTCAACAGCTATGCGGAGCAGGAGTACGCCAAGAGGCTGGAGGCGGATGATCGGGTGGAGAACTACGAGGAGAACTGCCGCCTTGACCCGGAGCAGTTCCAGCATGTGAACCCCGTAGGCATCCGGGCCTCATATCTGAAGCAGGAGTGGAAAACAGATTTTCTGATCCACCACACGGACGGGACCCAGGCTGTCCGGGAGGTGGTACGGGAGGACGAGTTGACCAAGGCAACCGTGCTGGAACAGCTGGAGCTGTCCCGCCGGTACTGGGAAGCCGTGGGCGTGTCAGACTGGCGCGTCGCCCTGTTCCAGGAGGGGGTTGTGTCTCCTGCTCCCTGACGGCCTGGGAATACAGAGGGAATGGGGCTGACCAAGTTCCATGATGTTACAGGTACATCGGCGCAGAGGCCCCTGCCCGTCACCCTGTCATGAACGGCTAAATAGAGAGAAAGGTTGATGTTGATATGAAAAAGTATATGAGCGAAGGGGCGGCCAAGGCCCTCATTGAGCAGTTTGCAAAGAAACAGTGGGATGGGGACTATCCCTGTCCACGATGTGGCCGACCTGTAATGGAAAGCGATCCCGTGCGAAACGCCCTGAGCCGCCGGCTCAATGTCTATATATGTGACGAGTGTGGCATGACGGAGGCCCTCGAAGATATGCCGGGCGCCCCCAAGACACCCTTGTCCGCCTGGGCTATTGCAAAGGAACCGGCACGCTGGGGAGTCAGGCCGCCCAAACTGCGGCTCCGGCTTGTGGGCCGTGACAGCTGGAGCCGCCCTGTCTATGAATGCGAGGGCAGGTTGTATGTCGATATAGACCCCAGGGCAGACCGCCGGCCGGACATCTGCACGAAACAGGGAAACAGTTTTGGCGGGGAGCCCTGCGACCCCATCCCGGATTGGATGGAGGTCGAGTTTATTCCCCGGCGGGACACCTGGTGATCCTCGTCCGTGACGCCGCTCCCCCCCTGCTAATACACACGGAAAAGGGGCGCAGGGGGCACGGCCCTCTGCGCCCCCTCCCTTCGCCGCATGGGGAGAATACAGTGGGAGTGGAGGCAGAACAAATTTCGTGACAGTCGTGACGGTCATAGACCATACTTTTTTTATTTTAACATTTAATTTCAAGTTTAGAGAATACATGGGAAAGGTACAGAAATGACTGTCACAGACTTACACCAAACAAAATCCAGAAGAAACGGAGTGCAAAAGCGATGTACCTTGACATCAACGGTGAACAGTTCCGCATCCTGAAGGCAGAGCCCCAAGGCGCATGGCTCGTCTCCTGTGACGCTCCGGGGCCGCCCCGCTTCGTGGACCAGCGGGAACTGGACGCCTATCCCCGCGCACCTGCCCCGGAGCCCTGCACCGCAGAGCAGGGGGAAGCGCCGCAGACGGCCGCGGAGCAGGTGCGCATGGCGTTGATTCAGCCCCTGCTTGACAACGGGGACTGCGTCAGCGACCCTGCCATTCGCCGCCAGCTTGCGGCAGAGGCGGCGCAGGAGCACGGCACCACCAGCCGGCGCGTCCTGCGGCTGTACTATCAATACATCGCCACCGGGGCCGTGATGAAACACAAGTCCCGGGAGCGCCGTCCGCCGGAGTACGAGAACTACTACAAGCGCGCCATCCAGACCTTCTACTACTCTGCCAAGCGGCCCACCCTGCGGGACACCTACGACCTCATGCTCCATCAATTCTTCACCGCCCCGGACGGCCACCTGGCAGACAAGCGCCCCACATGGCCGGCCTTCCGCCACTACTTCTACGACCATACATACCACCGCCGCAGTGAACGGACCATCGCCCGGGACGGCCTCACCAACTACCAACGGACTGCCCGCCCCCTCACCGGGTCCGCCATGGCGTGGAAAGACCACATCGGGGCCTATCAGATGGATGCCACCACAGCGGACATCTACCTTGTTTCCCGCCTGGACCGCACCAAGGTCGTGGGCCGCCCCTATGTCTACCTGGCCGTGGACACCGCTACCCAACTGATTGCGGGGCTCTATGTGGGCTATGAGGCGGGCGAGGAGGCCGTCATGGCCTGCCTTGCCAACGCCGCCATGGACAAGATGGAATACTGCCGGGGCTGCGGCATCGACATCGACGCTGCCGACTGGCCCAGCAAAGGGCTCCCGTCTGAGGTCATCACAGACCAGGGGCGGGACTTCCTGGGCGGCCGTATGAAGGAACTGTGCCTCCGCTACGGCGTCACCTGCGAGGCCCTGCCCCCGTTCCGCCCCGACCGAAAGGGACTTGTTGAAAAGATGTTCGATCTGATGCAGGGCCGGTACAAGCCCATCCTGCGGGGCCGGGGTGTTATCGAGGCGGACGCACAGGAGCGGTGGGCGGTGGACTACCGTGCTCAGGCTTCCCTCGACCTGACCCAGTTTACGCAAATCCTTATCCACTGCATCCTCTACCTCAACGGCCGCCGGGTGCTGGACAGCTTACAGATGTCCCCAGAGATGTTGGAACAGGGCGTCGCCCCCACCGCCGCCGGCCTGTGGCAGTATTACGCCGCCGCGGGCAAGTCCGCCCTGCTGGAATTGAACCCACAGGAGGTCTACTACATGAGCCTGCCCCGAAAGACCTGCAAACTGACCCGCAAAGGCATCAGCCACGACCACCTTCTCTATGTCAACGGCGGCTTCCTGACCTCGGAGACTGGCCAGCGGCAGATCGGACAGAAGGTGTCCATCGCCTACAACGGGCAGAGTGTGGGGGAAATCTATCTGGTGCTGGACGGCGCCTATATCCCCTTCCGCCTTGCCCCGCAGTATGCCGCCTATGACGGCGCGGCCAGGGCGGAGAGTGAGCTGTACTGGAAGGCGGACCGGCGGCACAAGCGGGACTTTCAGAAGCTGGAGGACGAGGGCCGGGTGGAGCTGATCCAGAAGCTGACCGCCATCCGGGACGAGGCCAGACCGGAGGCGGACCGGCGTCAGACCGGCACGGACATCAAGGCCCATCGGACCCAGGAGAGGAGGAAATACCAGTGAAATATCCAGACTTGCCGGCGGTGGATGCCGTCTACACACCCAATCAGCTCAGCGGCGCACAGCCCAACCCGTTCCTGGAGGCCATGCCGGAGATGCTATCCAAAGAGGCCCTGTTCCGCCGCCTTGCCTGTTCGCCCCCGCAGCCAGACGCCGCCCAACTCAAACCTTCGGACCGCCGGCGGGGTCTCAACGCCCTCTCCTCCGTGTTCGTTCCCCTGGACTACATGGCCGTGATTTACAACACTCTCTACTGCTCCATGGAGAGCACCTACACCGCCAGCGCCACCATTGACAGCATCCGCCGGGTACACGCCATCCACCAGGGCGACGGCGCGGCCCTGGCGCAGCTCCCCGTGGCCACCTCCACGGACAGCGGCTCCATCCTCGGTGTACCGGGTATCGGCAAGTCCTCCACCATCCGCCGGTGTCTGCGCCAGATCCCACAGGTCATCCGGCACAGCCAGTATGGAGACAGCAAGCTCTTCTGCAACCAGGTCACATGGCTCATGGTAGAATGCCCCGGTGACTGCTCCGTCAAGACCCTGGCCCTGAACATCATCGAGGCCATCGACCGGGCCATTGGAAGCAGTTACAGCGACCTGAACCAGCGTGTGGCCCGCCTGCCCAGCGCCTCCGTACTGGCTACAAGGGTCAAGATACTCTGTCTGACCCATCATGTGGGCCTCATTGTCATAGACGAGATTCAGAACGCCATCCTCACCGCGTCCCGCAACAAACAGAGCAAGGCCCTCATCAAGTTCTTGGTGGAGCTGTCCAACGAGGCGTGCACCGGCATCTATTATGTGGGCACCCCGTCCGCCGAGGACCTCTTTTTGTCCCAGGAGCACCTCAAGCGCCGGACCCGGGGCCTGCGTCTGCTCCCCATGCGCCCGGACGGCATCTACCGTCGCTTCCTACATGAACTGTGGCCGTATCAGTACACCCCGGAGCGTGCCCACTTCACGGACGCACTTGTTAATCTGGTCTATGACCTGTCCGGCGGCATCCCCGCATACATCGTCAAGATTTTCTGCGAGGCCCAGGTGCAGGCTCTCCAGGCGGGGGCCGAACGGCTGGACGACAAGCTGATACGCAAAGCCGTGGAGATGCTCAGCATCGTCGTACCCAAGACATACGCCAAGGGAACCTACCTGTCCGACTTCGCCGTGTGCGATACGGACGAGAACGCCGAAACAGACGCCGAGGCAGACACGGCAGAGACATCAGAGCCGGAACCCATCCGCCGGCTCTACGCGGTGCCCCGGGGCCGGCCCAAGGCCAAGCGGGATGAGCACGACATCCTGACCCTGGTGGCGACGGGCCAGGACTCGGAAACAGCGGCCGCCGTGCTGGAACAAGCTGGGCTCCTGGAGGTGTTCTGATATGCTTAGTTTTTTCCCCTTCCCATACCCGGACGAGCTCTGGTACAGCGTGATCGCCCGCTACCATACCCACAGCGGCGCCCTGTCCTGGCAGGCCACCATGAAGGCCCTGTTCGGCAATGCCCGCGACGCAGATGTGGGCAGCTTTTTCCCAAACGGAAGTATTCACAAGATTTTGGAACAGCTTCCGCCAGGTTTCCTGTCCGCCCAAGAGGTTGCCCTGCAACACACCCTGCTCCCATTCCTGATGAGGTTTCAGCCCCAGAAGAAAAAAGCCGCCATCCTGGAAGCCTTTCTGGCGGGCGAGGATATGCGGCCCCGGTATCTGCGGGCCACCCGGGACATCAAGCCCCGCTCCCTGCGCTACTGCCCCATCTGCCTCCAGGAGGACACTCAAACCTACGGCGAACCATACTGGCACCGGGAGCACCAGATCGGGCTCATGCCCCTGTGCCCCCGCCACCGCTGCCGCCTCCTGGACAAGCCCATCCCTAACACCCGGCCCTTGGGGGCACAGTATCTGCCACTGGACAGGCAGGATGGGGCAACGCCGGACTATGGGGCGCTGGACTACGAATCAGCCCTGACCGACGCCCTCTGCACCTACCTGACCATGCCCTACGACCTCAGCCCAAACCGGGAGGCCGACAATCTGGCCCGGGCCATGGAGAACGCCGGCCTGCTCAATGAGGACAGCATCCGCAAGCAGGCGTTTGACGTTGATAAGTTACACACCGCCCTGACGGACAAGTATGGAGCCGAACTGGTGAAGCATTACTTTGGCGACCATATCACCAAGGCCCACGCCCTGCGCCTGCGGCACTACATGATATACTCAGCGGAGGAGTATGCTCTGCTGACCGTCATGCTGGGGCAGGGGCCGGAGGTACTGTTCTCCCAGGAGCAAATCCCGTTGACACTGGAGACCCGGATGCGGGAGCTGGCCGCGTCTCATGTGATCCGGGACAAAGCCAGCATCGCCAAGCTGCTTGGCATCCGGGCAGACCGGCTCCTGCCCTACGCAAAACGCTTTGGAATTGCGCCGTTCTGGCCACAGTCCGGGGCGGCAAAAGAAGCTCAGGAGCGGCAAATCTATACCGTGACAATCCATCTGTCCCCGATGGAGAGAGAGGAGTTGGAGGTGTTTATGCGGGCGCAAGGTATGGGGGCCTACTCTCACGCCCTGCGGTATTTTCTCGATACAGGGTTGCGCCGGTGGCGGGAGGATGGCAAATCATAGCGGGAACACTCTTGCAGACCTCTCGCAACTGTACTATGATAGGGTTCACAAACAACATGAAAAATTGAAAGGGGGCGACAAAATATGGACAAGGAACAAATAACCGAGTCCACGCCGACAGTCTGCAAATTTTTCCGGGCCGCAGCGGTTCCCATTCTTGTTTTCCTGGTCATTTATGGATTTTTTTTGCTGTCCGGCTTGCGCCTCTGCCCAAATACGACCGGATCAATGGCGCCAACGATACCTGCATACAGCCTGTGCCTTATCGACACCCATGTAGACTATGACAGCCTCCAGGTGGGCGACATCGTCGTCTACGACCGTCCCTACGACCACATACAGGTCGTACATCGCATCATCGCCGTGCTGCCGGACGGTATCATCACCAAGGGCGACGCCAACCCGGTAGATGACGGCATCCTGCTCACTGAGGGCGACATCTACGGCGTGTACCTGGGCCACATCCCCGGTGTCGGACGCATTGTCAACATTATCCGGACGCCGGTAGGTATCGGCTTCATATTGGCCATCGTGGTACTGCTGTTTATATCAGACGTCCGTTCGCAACAGAAGAAATCGAAAGACAGCAACCCCCCTGACGAGCAGTAGATCACGGCCC
>CALXEB010000068.1 GCA_944387215.1 uncultured Flavonifractor sp.
ACTGCTCGCCCCCGCCGGGTCCATGGAGGCGGTGGCCGCCGCCGTGCAGAACGGCGCGGACGCCGTCTACCTGGGCTACGGGGACTTCAACGCCCGCCGCAACGCGAAGAATTTCTCAGAGGAGGAGTTTGCGGCGGCGGTTTCTTACTGCCATATCCGGGGGGCCAAGGTCTACCTGACCCTCAACACTCTGCTCACCGACCGGGAGCTGCCCCGGGCCGCCGAGGCGGCCGCCCGGGCCAGCGCCATCGGCGCCGACGCGGTGCTGGTGCAGGACCTGGGCGTGGTGCGGATGCTGCGGCAGACGGCCCCCGACCTGCCGGTGCACGCCTCCACCCAGATGACCCTCCACAGCCTGGACGGGGTGAAAATGGCCGCCGACCTGGGCATGAGCCGGGCCGTCCTCTCCCGGGAGCTGCCCCGGGACCAGATCGCCTACATCTGCCGGAACTCCCCCATCGAGATCGAGGTGTTCGCCCACGGGGCCCTGTGCATGTGCTACTCCGGCCAGTGCTTCCTCTCCTCGGTCATCGGCGGGCGCAGCGGCAACCGGGGCCTGTGCGCCCAGCCCTGCCGGCTGAAGTACGGCTGGGGGGACAAGGCGGACGGCTATCCCCTGTCCCTGAAGGACCTGTCCCTGGCCGGGCACCTGCGGGAGCTGGACGAGATGGGGGTCACCTGCGTCAAGCTGGAAGGGCGCATGAAGCGCCCGGAGTATGTGGCGGTGGTCACCGGCATCTACTCCCGGGCCATCCGGGAGCGGCGGGAGCCCACGGCGGAGGAGCTGGAGCAGCTGCGCTCCGCCTTCTCCCGCCAGGGCTTTACCCAGGGCTATTACCTGGACGAGCAGGGGCCCGACATGTTCGGCACCCGGCAGGAGGAGAAAGAGCCCAGGGAGCTCTTCGCCGCCGCCCGGAACACCTACCAGAGCGGGGAAGCCCAGCGTGTGCCCGTCACGTTCTACGCCATGCTCCGCCCCGGCGAGCCCGCCCGGGTGGGGGTGGAGGATCCCCAGGGCCGGGTGGCCACTGTGGAGGGCCCGGCGCCCGAGGCCGCCCGCACCCGCCCCCTGACGGCGGAGACGGTGGAGAAACAGCTCTCCCGCACCGGGGGCACCCCCTACCGCTGCGAAAAGGTGCGGGCCCTGGTGGAGGACGGGCTGTCCCTCCCCCTGGCCGCCCTCAACGCCCTGCGGCGGCAGGCCCTGGAGGATCTGACGGCCCAGCGGGCCGTCCCGCCCGCCCGCCGGGCCGGGGAGTTCCACCCCGGCGCCCGGTATGAAAACCGAAAGGAGCCCCCGCTCCTCACCATCTCCGTCCGCCGGGCCGAGCAGGTGACGAAGGAGCTGCTGGACCTGGGCCCCGCCTTGGTCTATCTGCCCCTGGAGGAGCTGTGCGCCCACCCGGAGCTGGCTCAGGCCCCGGCGGGGACGAAAATCGGGGTCATCCTGCCCCGGGTGGCCTGGGACAGGGAGTACCCCGCCCTCACCGACGCGCTGGACCAGGCCCGCCGGCTGGGGATCACCGACGCGCTGGTGGGCAATCTGGGGCTGGCCCCCATCGCCCGGGCCATGGGCTTTGCCCTCCGGGGAGACTTCGGGCTGGAGGTCTATAATTCCCAGGCGGTGAAAGAATATAAGCGCCTGGGCTTTGCCTCCCTCACCCTCTCCTTCGAGATGAAGCTGGCCCAGGTGCGGGACATCTCCAAGCACCTGGATACCGAGCTTATCACCTACGGCCGGCTGCCCCTGATGATCATGGAGAACTGCATCATCAAAAACCGCACCGGCGCGTGCAGCTGCCAGAATGTGAACGTCCTCACCGATAGGAAGGGGGCCCGGTTCCCGGTGCTCCCCGCCCCCGGCTGCCGCAGCGAGCTGTTCAACTCCCAGAAGCTCTTCCTGGCGGACAAGGCCGCCGACTACCGGCACGTCGGCCTGTGGGCCCAGCGGCTGATGTTCACCACCGAGAACCCCCGGGAGTGCGTCCAGGCCGCCCAGCGCTACCTGGGGCAGAACACCTGGGCCCCCACCGAATATACCCGGGGCCTCTACTACCGGGACGTGGAGTGATTTGTGCCTATGGAACTGAAAATCAAGGCCCTCTCCCCCAAAATCGGCACGGCCATCCCCTTCCCCGCCCGGGCCACGGAGGGCTCCGCCGGGATCGACCTGGCGGCCTGCGTGGACGGACCTGTCACCATCGCCCCCCGGGCTCTGGTGCGCATACCCACCGGCATCGCCGTCGCCCTGCCGTCGCCCGACTATGTGGCCCTGGTGTTCGCCCGCTCGGGGCTGGGCATACGCCACGGGATCTCCCTGTCCAACGGGGTGGGGGTCATCGACAGCGACTACCGGGGGGAGATCCAGGTGGGGCTCACCAACCTGTCTGACACGCCCTATACCGTCATGCCCGGGGACCGCATCGCCCAGCTGGTGGTGGCGCCGGTGGCCCGGCCGGAGCTGGTCTGGACGGACTGCCTGGACGGCACCGGCCGCGGGGACGGCGGGTTCGGATCCACGGGGAGATAAGGCGGCGCGCGGAGGATCGGGCGGCGGGGGCAAGCCCCCGCCCCACGGGCGTGCGCGTCATCTACAACACCCGGCGGGTCCGCCGAGAAAGGAAGATTCTATGGACATCGTTTTGGCCTCCCAGTCGCCCCGGCGGCGGGAGCTTCTGGAGCGGCTGGGCCTGCCCTTCCGCACCGTCGTCCCCGATATCGACGAGCGTATGGACCGGCCCCTGCCCCCGGCGGAGCTGGTGGCCGCCATCTCCGCGGAGAAGGCCCGGGCCGCCGCCGCCCAGGCAGGGGCGGAGTCCATCGTCATCGCCGCCGACACGGTGGTGGCCCTGGACGGGGCTGTGCTGGGCAAGCCCGCCGGGGAGGCGGACGCGGAGCGGATGCTCACCGCTCTGGCCGGCCGCACCCATTTTGTCTACACCGGCCTCACCGTCCTGCGGGGGGAGACCGTCCGCACGGTGAGCGAGGAGACGGCGGTGACCTTCCGCCCCCTGACGGCGGAGGAGATCGCCGCCTACGTCCGCACCGGCGAGCCCATGGACAAGGCGGGGGCCTACGGCATCCAGGGGTACGGCGCCCTGCTGGTGGAGGGCATCCGGGGGGACTACTACAACGTGATGGGCCTGCCGGTGTGCCGGCTGGGCCTGCTGCTGAGGGAGCTTGGGGTGGACTGCCTGGCCCCCGGGCACGGTAAGGAGGCCGCGAGAGCACTGTGAAGGACTTTTTCCGGCGCAACGGGATCCTCATCCTCATCGCCGCCGTCCTGCTGGCCCTGGTGACGGCGGTGGTGTCCGCCCTGCTGGGGGGGACGGCGGACCCCCTTTCCAACCTGGCCAACCTCATCACCACCCCCATCCGCAACGGCATCAACGCCGTGGTCAACTGGACGGGGGAGCGGTATTCCGACGCCTTTGAGCAGGAGCAGCTCAAGCAGGAGAACGAGGAGCTCAAGCAGCGGGTGGCCGAGCTGGAGCAGATGGAGCGGGAGTACGAGGCCGCCCTTCAGGAGAACGAGCGGCTGCGGGACTTAAACGACCTGCGGCCCAGCGAGCGCAGCTTTGACGAGCTGGAGTCGGCCACGGTCACCGCCAGGGACGCCTCCAACTGGAGCTCCACCCTCACCCTGAGCAAGGGCTCGGCCCACGGGGTGGAGGTGGACGACTGCGTGGTGGACCAGTACTGGAACCTGGTGGGCGTGGTGGCCGACGTGGGGACCAACTGGTGTACCGTCCGCACTCTCATCGACGCGGACACCGAGATGGGCGGGCAGATCGCCCGTACCGGCGGCGCCGCTATCCTGGAGGGGGATTTCGCCCTCATGGGGGAGGGGAAGCTGAAGCTCACCTTCCTGCCGGAGAACAGCCAGCTCATGTCCGGCGACCTGGTGACCACCTCCGGCCGGGGCGGCGTGTACCCCTCCGGCCTGCCCGCCGGCCATGTGGAGGAGGTCCGCACCGACGCCTCCGGCGTTACCCAGTACGCCGTCCTGGTGCCGGAGACCGATCTGGACAGCCTGAAGCAGGTCTTTATCATCAAGGACTTTACGATCGTGGAATAAGTCGGGCGGGGGCTGAACCCCCCGGCCCGGGAAAGGCTGCGGCCCCCTGCGCGCCCGGCGGCGCGGACCGGGCGGGGCCGCTATGGAGGTGACGGAATGACCCGGCAGGATTTTCTCATCAAATGGGGGGTGTACGCCCTGGCCCTGCTGCCGGTGTGGTTCTGTCAGGCCTTCGTGCTCAACCGCCTGCCCCTGGGGCTGACGCCGGTGCTCCTTCCCCTGGCCGCCGTGGCGGTGGCCGTGCTGGAGGGGGCGGTGGCCGGCGCGGGCTTCGGCCTGGGCGTGGGGATCTTGTGCGACGCGGTGTACTTCGGCACCGACGGGGCCATGACCCTGGGCCTGTGCGTGGCCGGCATGGCCGCCGGCGCTCTGGCCCAGTACCTGCTGCGGCAGAACCTGGTGGGCTGCCTGCTGTGCTCCCTGCTGGCCCTGGCCGCCATGGACGGCGTGCGCATCGCCGTCCGCCTGCTGCGGGGGAGCAGGGAGCTGGGGGCCATGCTCTCCCTGGCGGGACGGGAGATCCTCCTGTCCCTGATCTTCGTGTTCCCGGTGTACGCCCTGTTCCTCTGGGTCTATCACCGGGTGCCCAAAAAAACCGTTTTGTAACAGGAGCGAGAGACAGACATGCACGCCATCCGCACCTTCTGGCAAAAATACGGTCCCTGGCTGCTGCTGGCCCTGCTGGCGGCCAGCCTGGTGCCCCTGCTGCTGCTGGGCCGGTACGACTGGCCCTCCGCCGACGACTACAACTACGCCTACCTGCCCCACGAGGCCCTGATCAGCGGCGGCAGCTTCTGGGGCGAGGTGTGGCACACCATGTGGGGCTACTACAAGAGCTGGCAGGGCACTTTTATGGCCCTGGGCCTCATGGCCCTGACCCCCCTGACTTTCTCCGAGCACCTGTACTGGCTCACCCCGGTGGTCATGCTGGGCTCCCTGTGCATCGGCACCTTCAAGCTGTCCGACACCCTGGCCCGCCGGGCCCTGGGGGGCACCTGGCGGCAGACGGTGTTCCTGGCCGTCCCCCTGCTGCTGCTCTCCATCCAGCTGGTGCCCTCCCCCAAGGACGCCTTCTACTGGTGGAACGGCGCGGTGTACTACACCTTTACCTACGGGATCATGCTGCTGCTGGTGGAGCGCTTTGCCGCCCTGAAGCTGGCCGGCAGCCGGCGGCAGGTGCTGTGGGCGGTGCTCCCCGGCATACCCGCGGGGATTCTGGTGGGGGGGAGCAACTACGTCTCCGCCCTGCTGGCCACCCTGCTCGGCGGGCTGTTCCTGCTGTGGTTTGCTTGGAGGGAACGGGGCAAGTTCCTGCCCGGCCTTCTCCTGTTCCTCAGCCTGGCCGTCCCTTTCGCCGTCAGCTTCCTGGCCCCGGGCAACCAGGTGCGGCAGGACACCATCACCGACCCCCTGGGGGTCGTGGGCACCGTGGGCATCTCCATCCTCCAGGCGGGGAAGGACTGCCTGGACTGGCCCGGGTGGGTGAACGTACCCGCCCTGCTGCTGCTCGTCCCCCTGCTGTGGGGGCTTACCGGGAAGGTGAAGTTCTCCTTCCCCCTGCCGGCGGTATTCTCCGTATTCTCCTTCCTGCTCTTCGCCGCCCAGAACGCCCCCCACTTCTACGCCGTATCCCAGGCGGGGCCGGAGCGGCTGCGGAGCATCGTGTACTATACCTTCTACTGGCTGGCGGCGGCCAACCTGTGGTACTGGCTGGGCTGGCTGCGCCGGCGGGTCTTCCCCCGGCTGAAGGACGCCTCCGCCCTCCTCCGCCGGGGCCGGGTCCTGGCGGCGGCGCTGGCGGTGCTGCTGGCCGTGGGAGCGGTGAAGGGCTGGTCGGGCCTGAACGCCGTCCGGGCCTCCGCCGCCCTGGCCGACGGCTCCGCCGCGGCCTACTATCAGGAGCAGAACGACCGGCTGGAGGTGCTGCTGGACCCGGCGGTGACCGACCCGGTGTTCGCGCCCCTGCAGAGCCGGCCCCCCCTGCTCTACAACGCCGACATCACCGAGGATCCCCTGAACTGGCGCAACAACATGATGGGCATGTTCTACCACAAAAACAGCATCACCCTGGCCCCCTGACCCCCGAGGAGGGATGACCCGTGGACGGAAAGCAATTTTATCATCGGACCCTGGCGGTGGCCGCCGTGCTGGCGGTGCTGCTGGTGGTCTTTACCGGGGTGCTCTACCATCTTCAGATCGTCCGGGGGGCGGAGTACCGGGCCGCCTCCACGGTGCGCAACGTCAATGTGGAGACGGTGGAGGCCGCCCGGGGGGAGATCCTGGACCGCTACGGCCGCACCCTGGTAAGCAACCGGGCCACCTATGAGATCGTGCTGGACACCTCCCGCATGGGGGCGGAGGCAGAGCGCAACGCCATCCTGCTGGAGCTTATCGAGATCTGCCGGGAAGACGGCCTGACCTGGACGGACACCCTGCCCATCTCCCAGGAGGCCCCCTTCACCTATACCCGCGACGAGCCCCTGGTCTATACCGACAGCGAGGGGGCCCTCCGCTTCAACTACCTGGGGGCCCTGCTGGCCCAGCTGCCCCTGGGCAGTTCCATCCTGCCCGAGCGCTGGGAGCAGGAGCAGCTGGACGCCGCCAACGCCCTGGCCGGCCAGATGGACTCCATGGCGGAGGCGGAGATCGCCGCCTACATGCGCCGGAACGGCCTGGTGGACGAGGGCGCGTCCGACGCCCAGGCCGCGGCGGCCGCCGGCGATCTGTCCGCCCTGGGCAATTCCCTGACCGCCGGGGAGATCATCGACGGCCTGCGGCAGTATTTTCTCATTGACGGGGATCTCTCCGACGCCGACGCCCGGGCCCTCATCGGCGTGCTCTACGAGGTCAATCTGCGCGGCACCGAGCTGCGCACCTCGGAGTATATCTTCGCCCAGGATGTGAACATCGACGCCATCTCCGCCATCAAGGAGCGGGGGCTCACCGGCGTGACCGTGCGGGCCACCACCGTGCGGCAGTACAATACCGTCTCCGCCGCCCACCTGCTGGGCCGGGTGGGGGCCATCCAGAACTGGGACGCCTACAAGGACAAGGGTTACAACATGAACGATACCGTGGGCATCGACGGGGTGGAGTACGCCTTTGAGGACTACCTCCGGGGGGAGTCGGGCACCCTGGTGCAGGAGCTGAACACCAGCGGCAAGGTGGTCAGTGAGAGCTGGCGGGTGGACCCCGCCACCGGCGAGATCCAGGAGCCGGACCCGGGCGACAACGTGATGCTCACTCTGGATCTGCGGCTCCAGGAAAAGGTGGAGCAGGTGCTGGCCGACACCATCGAGGGCCTGGAGGGGGACACCGAGGGGGGCGCTATGGTGGTGCAGAGCGTCAACGACGGCGGCATCCTGGCCATGGCCTCCTACCCCACCTACGACCTGTCCACCGTATACAGCTCCAACGAGGCCTACCGGGCGGCGGCCGACAACCCCCTGAAGCCCTTTACCAACCGGGCCACCAGCGAGATCTACTCCCCCGGCTCCACCTTCAAGCCCCTGGTGGCCATCGCCGCTTTGGAGGAGGGGGTGGTCACCCCGGAGGAGGAGATCCGGGATACCGGCCGCCTCCTGCTGCCGGAGGAGGACCACTACCCCTACGGGGACTTCCACCCCCAGTGCTGGTACTACCGGCAGTACGGCGGCCTTCACGGCCTGGAGAACCTGGCGGAGGCCCTGCGGGATTCCTGCAATATCTATTTCTACACCATCGGCCACCGGCTGGGAATCGAGCGCATCGACCAGTATGCCGAGGCCTTCGGCCTGGGCCGGACCACCGGCCTGGAGCTGCCGGAGGAGGCGGGCCGGGTGGCCGGGCCGGAGACCAGCGAGGCCCTGGGCCTGGACTGGTACGGCGGCAACCTGCTCAACGCCGCCATCGGCCAGGACAACACCATGGTCACTCCCCTGCAGCTGACCAACTATATCTCCACCCTGGTCAACGGCGGCAACCATTACGCCACCCACCTGCTCAAGACCGTCAAGACCAGCGACTTCTCCGGCACGGTCTACGAATACGAGCCGGAGCTGCTGGGCTCGCTGGATCTGGACCCGGAGAACGTGGAGGCGGTGAAGCAGGGCATGTGGCTGGTGGCCAACGACCCGGAGAGCAGCTCCTCGGTCTACTTCCGGGACCTGCCGGTGGAGGTGGGGGCCAAGACGGGCTCGGCCCAGGTGTCCTCCGAGGTGGAGGCCGACGCCCTGTTCGTCTGCTTCGCCCCCTATGACGACCCCCAGATCGCCATCTCCATGGTGGTGGAGCAGGGCGCCTCGGGCAGCAACCTGGCCCGGGCGGTGGCAGAGATTGTGGACTATTATTTCAGTGCGGAGGATACCATGGAATCGGTGGGGACCGAAAATACCCTGCTCCGCTGAAGGGAGTTTTCCATTTGCTGGACGCACAGACCTTTCTCAGCCGGGACGTCCGTTATAAACAGCCCTACGGCGCGGTGCCCGCCGGCACCCGGGTGAATTTTGCCCTGCGGCCCCTGCGCTCCGGCGGCTTCTCCGAGGGGATGCTCATCGCCTATTTTGAAAGCCGCAACGAGGAGCGGCTGGAGGTCCCCATGGAGTGGCGCGGCATGGAGGGGGACCGGGACGTGTTCGCCGTGGTGCTCCCCACGGGGGACTATGTGGGCCTGGTGTGGTACTCCTTCCGCCTGACGGGGCTGGACGGCCGCCGGGAAGAGCTGGGACCCTACCAGCTCACGGTATACGACGGGTCCGAGCGGGTGCCCGCCTGGTTCGGGGAGGGGATGACCTACCAGATCTTCCCCGACCGCTTCCGCCGCTCCCGGATCCCCGACCCCGCCGGCATGGTGGGGGGCCGCACCGTCCACCAGGGCTGGGAGGAGGAGCCGGCCTACCGCCCCGACGAGCGCGGGGAGGTGCGCAACCGGGACTTCTTCGGCGGCGACTTCCGGGGGGTGCTGGAAAAGCTGCCCTACCTGCAGGCGCTGGGGGCGGAGACCCTCTACTTCTGCCCGGTGTTCGAGGCGCCGGAGAACCACCGCTACGGCACCGGCGACTATGAGAAGATCGACCCCATGCTGGGCACGGAGGAGGACTTCCGGGTCCTGTGCGAGGCCGCCCACCGGCTGGGGATGAAGGTGATGCTGGACGGGGTGTTCAACCACCAGGGCTTCGTCAGCCGCTACTTCAACGGGGACGGGTCCTATGACAGCATAGGGGCCGCCCAGTCCCAGGACAGCCCCTACTACAAGTGGTATAACTTCTCCCACTGGCCGGACAAATACGACTCCTGGTGGGGCATCTACTCCCTGCCCGCCGTCAACGAATCGGAACCCAGCTACCGGGACTATATCTTCGGCGGAGAGAACGCCATCGTCCGCCGGTGGCTGCGGGCGGGGGCGGACGCCTGGCGGCTGGACGTGGCCGACGAGCTGCCCGACGACTTTGTCCACGGCGTCCACCGGGCCGCCCGGGAGACCAGCCCCGAGGCGGTGGTCATCGGCGAGGTGTGGGAGGACGGCTCCACCAAGATCGCCTACGGCGTGCGCCGCAGGCACATCCTGGGAGGCCACTGCGACGGGCTGATGAACTACCCCTTCCGCAACGCCCTGCTGGCCTACCTGATGGGCGGGGACGCCGCCCACTTCCGGGACGCCATGGAGGCCCTGCGGGAGAACTACCCCCCCTTCGCCTGGCGCTCGGCCATGAACTTCCTGGGCACCCACGACACCCCCCGCATCCTCACCCTCCTGGGGGTGGGCGGGGACGGGCAGGACCACGACAAGGACTGGCGGGCGGCCTACCGCATGACCGAGAGCCAGTACC
>CALXEB010000069.1 GCA_944387215.1 uncultured Flavonifractor sp.
GCCCCCTGCGGGGACCCGTCTTCATACCTCCCCCCTTGCGGGGGAGGTGCCCCCGAAGGGGACGGAGGGGGGCACCGCCAGCCCCGGTTGAAAGCCACCCGCTGCACATCCACCCCCCTCAGTCAGCCTGCGGCTGACAGCTCCCCCGCAGGGGGGGAGCCAGGGTACGGGCGGGTTCCGGCAGGGGGCGTTAAGAAAAAGCCCTCCGTCCCCCCCCCGCCCCCGTCATTGCGCGCCAGTCCGCAGACTGGCGCGGCAATCCGTCCTCTCCGCCCCCTGCGGGGACCCGTCTTCATACCTCCCCCCTTGCGGGGGAGGTGCCCCCGAAGGGGACGGAGGGGGGGCGCACCGCCCGCGGCGCGGAGAATGGGGCCGCGGCACATTCACCCCCCTCAGTCAGCCTGCGGCTGACAGCTCCCCCGCAAGGGGGGAGCTAAGGCGCAGGGGGGAGCTAAGGCGCAGGGGGGAGCTAAGGCGCAGGGGGGAGCTAAGGCGCAGGGGGAGCCAATGCGCGGGCGGCGGGAGCGCGCAAAACCGCCCCGGGCGGCGGCCCGGGGCGGTTTGCAGTTTGGGAAAATATTCAGTTGCCGCCGAACTCGTTGAAGAAGCGGTTGTGGATAACCTGCACGGCCCGGTCGGCCTCGCTGAGGTCCACCAGGACGGAGACCTTGATCTCGCTGGTGGAGATCATGCTGATGTTGATGCCCGTATTGTAGAGCGCCTCGAACATTTTGGCGGCCACGCCGGGATTGTGGACCATGCCCGCCCCCACGATGGACACCTTGGCGATGTCCTCTTTCACATCCACATGGTCAAAGCCCAGAGCCTCCCGCCGGGCCTCCAGGGCCTGCCGGGCCCGCTCCATGTCCTGCTTGCCCACGGTGAAGCTGATGTCCTTGGTGTTGTGCCGCCCAATGGACTGGAGGATGATGTCCACATTCACATTCTCCTTAGCCATCAGGGAAAACACCTTAAAGGCGATGCCCGGCTCGTCGGGCAGGCCCACAACGGCCAGCCGGGCCACATTCTTGTCGCAGGCCACGCCGCTGACGTGCATTTTTTCCATGGTTTTCGCAACCTCCTTGACTTTGGTGCCGGGCTTGCCGGAAAAGCTGGAGAGCACCTCCAGATTGACGCCGTAGCGCTTGGCCATCTCCACCGAGCGGTTGTGGAGCACCTGGGCTCCCAGGGTGGCCAGCTCCAGCATTTCGTCGTAAGTGATCTCCTCCAGCTGGAAGGCCTCGGGCACCAGGCGGGGATCGGCGGTGAAGACGCCGTCCACATCGGTGTAGATCTGGCACAGGTCCGCGTGGAGCACCGCCGCCAGGGCCACCGCCGAGGTGTCCGACCCGCCCCGGCCCAGGGTGGTGATGTCGTCATACTTGTTCAGGCCCTGGAAGCCGGTGACGATGACGATGGCCTTTTTGTCCAGCTCGGCCAGCACCCGCTCGGTATCGATGCGCTTGATGCGCGCGTCCCCATAAGTGGAGTCGGTGCGGAAGCCCGCCTGCCAGCCCGTCAGGGAGATGACCGGGTAGCCCATGGCTTCGATGGCCATGGCGCACAGGGAGCAGGAGATCTGCTCCCCGGTGGACAGAAGCATATCCATCTCACGCTTGGAGCCGTTGGGGTTGATCTCCGCGGCCTTTGCGATCAGGTCGTCAGTGGTGTCCCCCTGGGCGGAGAGCACCGCCACCACCTGGTGGCCCCGGCGGTAGGTCTCGGTAATGATGCGGGCTACATTGCGGATGCGGTCGGCATCCGCAACGGAGCTCCCGCCGAATTTTTGCACGATGAGTCCCATTGGTGTGTGTACCCCCTAAATCTCAGGAAAATCAGCGCCGCTGCCCGCTTAAAGCATTCTATGCGGCGGCGCCGGAGCCGGTCAGTCCAGCACCCGGAATGCCGAGCGCACAGCCAGGCCCGCCAGGCGCGCGTCCAGCGTGGAACGGGTCATGGACCCGGTCAGCAGGGCGAACTCCCCCTCCGGGGCGTCCGCCCGGGCCAGCAGGGTGCAGCCGGGGAAGGCCGCCCGGATCCCCTCCGCCGTCCCCTCCGCCCGGACGTACCAGGCGCTCTCCAGCCCGGCGGAGGATGCGGTCACGTCCTCCCCGCCCTCGGCCCAGAACACCCGCTTCTTCTCATCCCGGTGGCGGGCCGCGTCGATGACGTCGGCCACCACGGCGGAGGCGGTGGGCAGCTTGCCCGCCCCCCGGCCGTAGAACATCACCTCTCCGATGGCGTTGCCCTTGACGGTGATGGCGTTGAACACGTCCTCCACGCCGGCCAGGGGGTCCCCCCCGTCCACCAGATGGGGCGCCACATAGGCGCATACCTTTCCGTCGTCCTGGCGAATGGCCCGGCCCAGGAGCTTGATCTTTTTCCCGCAGGAATCGGCATAGGCCACGTCGGCCAGGGTGACGGCCACGATCCCCTCGGTGGGCACCTGCCGGGGATAGATATGCCGGCCAAAGGCCAGGGAGGCCAGGATGCAGATCTTGCGGCAGGCGTCGTGCCCTTCGATGTCGGCGGTGGGGTCGGCCTCGGCATAGCCGTTGGCCTGGGCCTCCTTCAGGGCCGCGTCGAAGCTCAGTCCCGCCCGGATCATACGGGTGAGGATATAGTTGGTGGTGCCGTTGAGGATGCCGCAGATCTCCTCGATCTCGTTGGCTGCCAGGCACTGGTTCAAGGGCCGGATGATGGGGATGCCGCCGCCCACGCTGGCCTCGAAGAGGTAGCTGACCCCCTTCTCCGCCGCCAGCTTCAGCAGCTCGCAGCCGTGCTCGGCCACCAGTTCCTTGTTGGAGGTCACCACGCTCTTGCCCGCGGCAAGGGCCCGGCGGGTGAAGTCCAGCGCCGCCCTGGCCCCGCCGATGGTCTCCACCACGATGGAGACCTCGGGGTCGTTCTCGATCACGGAAAAGTCGTGTACCACTTTCCCGGCGAAGGGGCTGTCCGGGAAGTCGCGCACATCCAGAATATACTTCAGGCGGATGGGACCGCCCGCCTTTCGGTCGATATGGGTCTCGTTGGTGAAGAGCACCTCCGCCACGCCGGAGCCCACCACGCCAAAGCCCAGGATCGCCACGTTTACCATGTCCGTTCTCCTCTCTCTGTTCTGCCTTGCCTGCCGGCTCAGCCCGCCATGATCTCGCACCGCAGGACGCCCTCCAGCTCCCGCACCCGCTCCAGCAGCTCCTCCATGGAGGTCTGCAGGCCCGAGGTCTCCGCCCCCACCGTCACCGCCGCGCAGCCGTTCACCGGGATGCCCTGGTTGATGGTGAGGATGTTCCCCCCGGTCTGGGCGAATACCGCCAGCACGGAGGACAGGCCGCCGGGCTCGTCCTTCAGCAGGATCTGGAAGGTGACGATGCGGCCGTGGAGCATGTCGTTGAAGGGGTGCACCGCGTCCTTATACTTGTAAAACGCGCTGCGGCTGATGCCCACCCGCCGGGCGGCCAGATTCACCGTGTCCACTTCCCCGGTCTCCAGCAGCCGCTTGGCCTCCGCCACCTTGCGGAACACCTCCGGCAGCGCGCCGGCTTCCACGATATAGTAGTTGGGCGTCTTTCCCATGGCCGTCCTCCAGATGTCTTTAATACAACGTCATTTGTCTGCGTCCTGTGGCCTATTGTAACACATCCCTTTTGCCGCCGCAAGCGCGTCCTGCCCCCTCCCCCGCAGATTTCGCCCCGTTCTTCCCCCGCTCTTTTCGTCATTTTTCACAGGAATATGGATATCCATGCAAAGACCGCCTGCGGACAGAGGTCCGCAGGCGGTCTGTTCAGGTCGGAACGGTATCCCGGCGTTTGCTTCCGCAGGCTCAGCCCCCGGCGGGGACATAGGGCTCCTCCGAAGGGGTCTCGGCCGGGGGCGGGCTGGAGGACGGGGTAGGCTCGGTCCCCGGCGTCTCGCCCGGCGTGGGGGTGGTCAGCGGGGGCAGATTGTAATCGGGCCAGGTGGTCTCGTCCGCCGGGTCGAAGCCGGGCCACTGCTCCTGGGTGGGCCAGGTGTCCGGGTCATAGCGGTTGAAGGAATAGGGGTCGTAGGGGGTCTCCGGCTCAGGGGCGGAGGTGTGGACGGTGCAGGTGCCCTGCTCGTCCAGGAAGCTCTTGAGATAGCTGCCGTCCCGGGCCACGGCGCCTCCCACGGCCTGCCGGGTGTAGTCCAGGATGCCGATGGTGGTGACGCCGCCCTCCGCCGTGCCGGCGGCGGGCGTTTCGGCGGAGCCGGCCGTCCCCTCGGTCCCGGTCTCGGCGCGGGGGCAGTACTCCCCGGCCAGGTGGTACAGGCCGGAGATCGCCTCTCCGCCGGCGTCCAGCACCGGGCAGGCGGTGCACACCTCCACCTCCACATGCATGGCGCACTGTTCGGTGGGGGCGTCCTCCTGGAGCATGGTGACGTTCATCACCCGGCTGCCCCGGGGATCCAGGGTGCAGGCCTCGCTGGCCAGAAGGCCGCTGTCCTGGCAGATCTGGACGGTGGTGGTGCCGCTGATCTGGGTGAAGTCCTTGTTCTCCATGCCCTCGTGGACAGGCTCCATGACGGCGTGCCACATGCGCACCGCCGGGTTGCCGCCGGAGCTCTCGATCCGCTCCGGGTTATTGTAGCCGACCCACACCGCGGCGGTGTAGTAGGGGGTGTAGCCCACGAACCAGCGGTCGTTGTTGGAGCTGGTGGAGCCGGTCTTGCCGGCCACGGTCATGCCGGAGATACGGGCGGCGGTGCCGGTGGCGCCGCTGATGCTGCCGTTGACCACGTTCTGCAGCAGCTCATTGATATACCACGCGGTCTCCGGGGAGACGGCCGCCTCCGGCTCGCCGCCGGTATTGTCCAGCAGGACCTCCTCCCGGCCGTCCACCTCCCAGGTGACCTGGGTATAGGTCCGGGGCTCGATGTAGAGCCCGTCCCGGGGGAAGACGGAGTAGGCCGCCGCCATGTCGATGACCCGCACGCCGGTGGTGAGGCCGCCCAAAGCCAGCTGGCTGGTGCCGTAGTCGTTGTGGACCTCGTTGCCCACCACCAGCTCCTCGGTCAGGTCGATGTGCATGTTCTCCTGCATGAACTGGAAGGAGCGCTCCACCCCCAGCATCTCCAGGGCGCGCACCGCCGCCGGGTTGGAGGACACGGCGATGGCGGGGGCCAGGTTGGTCAGGCCCCGGTAGTAGCTGTACGAGTTGTTGGGCCAGGCCGAGCCGCTGTACACGTCCACCGGGTAGTCGTCCAGCACGGTGGCGGGGGAAATGACGTCGTATTCCAGGGCGGGGGCGTAGACGCTCAGAGGCTTGATGGAGGAGCCGGGCTGCCGCAGGGAACGGCTGGCGTAGTTCCAGCCCCGGTTGGAGGTCTTTTCCCCCAGGGCGCCGGCCAGACCCACCACGTTGCCCTCCGGGTCGATGATGACGATGGCCGTCTGGATCTGCTGGCCGGAGCGGGAGGTCAGGTCCAGGTTGCTGCGGTCGGAGTAGACCGACTCCACGACGGCCTGGATGTCCTCGTCCACGCAGGCGTAGATCTTCAGGCCGCCGGAGAATACCATGGTGGTGGCCAGCTGCTCGGAGTAGCCGTACTGCTCCATCAGGTCGTTGCGCACATCGGTGATGACCTGCTCGTCATACCAGTTGTAGATGGTGGCGGGGCGCTCCTCGTCTACGTCGGTGACGAAGTTCAGCTCCTCGGCGCAGGCGGCCTCGTAGGTGGCCTGGTCGATCATGCCCAAGTCCATCATCTTCCAGAGCACCAGCTCCTGGCGGTCCTTGTTCCGCTCCCGGCCGGTGGTGACCACCCCCTCCTCGTTGGTCATGCGGATGCTGGAGTTGGGGCCGTAGATGGTGGGGTTGTTGGTGATGGCGATGATGCTGGCGCACTCGGCCAGGGTCAGCTCGGACACGTCCTTGCCGAAGTAGTTCTTGGCCGCCGTGGCCACGCCGTAGCAGCTGTCGCCCAGATAGATGAGGTTGAGGTACCACTCCAGGATCTGCTCCTTGGAGTAGTTCTTCTCAAAGTCCAGGGCGGTGAAGATCTCCAGGATCTTGCGCTTGACCGTCACGTCGTCATACTGGGTGGCGTTTTTGATCAGCTGCTGGGTGATGGTGGAGCCGCCCTGGATGTCCCCGCCGGTGAACATGAGGATCACGCCGTAGAGGGTGCGCTTCCAGTTGACGCCGTGGTGCGTCCGGAAGGTCTCGTCCTCAATGGCGATGGTAGCATTGATCAGATCCTCCGGAATGTCCTCAATGTCCACCAGGATCCGGTTCTCCGTGCCGTGGAGGGACAGGTGCTCCACATACTCTCCGGTCTCGGAGTCCATATAGTAGATGGTGCTGGTCTGGTTCATCACAAAGTTGGCCTCCAGGTGGGCCTCCGGGATGATGACGGTGCGGATGTAGTTGGCCGCAAAGCAGACCAGGATGATCCCCGTGATGACGCCGATGAGCAGCAGCGTGCCCACCACCTTGCCGACGGCGGCAAGGACGGAAAGGGCCGGGGAGGCCGGCTTGCTGTGAGAGCGCCGGGGCCTGGGCCGGGGCGCGGGATCTCGATCGGGATGGGTGGGTGCAGTCAAGATGATACCTCCGTTTTCACTCGGACGGGAAATGCCTATAGGAACGGATTGTATTATTATAGCACATTTCCGGCGTTTGTCCACCCTATGGGTTTCCTGCCGCCCCAGAAATTAGAAGATCCGGCAGAAAAGAGGGCGCGCCCGGCATAGCCGGTCGCGCCCTCCCAATACCCGTTTGCTTTATTGGGCAGAAGCGGAGGAATACATGGCATCCCCCTCATACGCGGTGACGCGGATGATCTGCGCCGCCTTTGTTCCCGGGGCGTCCTGGGTCCCCACATACCCCTGGTTTCCCACATCATCGATATAGTCTTTCACAACGTAATATGTGGTTCCATTCAGTTCCGCCACGCTGTTTCCATACGCATCCTCCGTGATCTCGCCAAGGCCGTCATAACCGGCGTCAATGAAATCGTAGGCATAGATGGAAATGTCCCCGATTTCCTCCGCCGCGACCTCCGCGACGGCGAAGAACAGCCACGTTCCGTTTTTCTCGTTGTCCTTGTACAGATTCGTATAGATCCCGATCTCCACTTTGTAGTCCGTAACGTTGGAGTTATCAGACGCAGTCACGGATATGCTCTTGTCGTCACTTACGGAGATGGCGAGCGCGCTGTCCGTTGCGCCTACATAAACGTTGCGGTCGCTCGTGGTTGTACAGCCGCTTTGGGCCGCAGCCTCCCATGCAGTATGCCCGCTGAAGGAGACCGCCGTAAAATATTTCGCCACTTCCGTGCCGCGCACCGTTCCGCTGATGGTATTATCGCTGAACACATAATCCCGCACGCCGGCATTGGATCCGTTCGCCACAAACACGGCGGCCTGGGTCGCCACCAATTCACCCGTCACGCTGCAGGAATCAAACGTAATGCTGGGGCCTACGGACACCTGCTGATAGTCGATGCTGGAGGTCGCCGGATACTGCCAGCCAATGAAGCATGCATTGTACCCGGTCCCCACAATTTCCGCATCATAGGTACACCCTGTAAAGGTAATGGTACTGCCCTTCGGCATAAACTCATTTGCAATAAACGCCCCGCAGTTTCCCGTGCAGCTGCCGGACCCGGTAACCGTCACGTCGTTCAGCACAAGGCTGTCCGCCGTACCTTCGACATAGTTTCCGCCCTTGGCGCTGTATATCAGCGAGACGCAGTCCCCCGAGTACGCGTAGGAGTCAAGATTGCTCAAATCGTATGTCAGATCCTTGATCTCCGTTTTTCCCAGGGTATACGCAAAGACTCCATAGATCCTCTTCACGCTTGCGGAATAGATCCGATGGCCGTTTCCATCAAATACGGCATTGTTCAGTTGATATGCACCGTAAAGGCTGTTGGTGGTGCTCAGATCAATGTCCGCATTCAGCTGAACATATACCGGGACCGTCTCAGTCCCGCTGAGGTCTCCAACGTACCCAAGCTGCTGTGCGTCGGCGATCTCGTAGGGGCTTTCTTCCGTGCCCAGGCCGGCGCTGAACAGCTTGACCCAGTTCCCGTTCTGCCTGGCGTAGCCGGAGGCCGCGACGGTGCCGCCGCCGGTAATGGTGCCGTTGTTGGTCAGGGTGCCGTTGACGGTCAGGGTACTGCCTTCGCTCACGGTCAGGGTCACGCCCTCGTTTACCGTCAGATCCTCCACCGTCGCCGTCCCGCTGATGGTCACATCCCTGGCCAGCGTGATGGCGGTACCGGCGGTATAGTAATAGATTTGATCCCCCGCCGCGATCTGAGTCATGCCGTCCGCACCGTTGACCACGCCGTCCGCCTCAGTGGTCCCGTCGATCCAGATGGCGGGCACGGCGGTATCCGTGCAGACGACGGCAGCTCCGTTGATGTTCAGGGTGCCGGCGGTCAGGCCCTCGTTGCTGGACTTGCACACTTCGATGCCGCCCCACTCATTGCCGGAGACGGTGACGGTGCCGGCCAGGGTAACGGCGGAGCTGTTGACCTGGATACCGGCGTTGGCGCCGGTGACGGTCACATCCTGGAGGGTCACATTTTCAGCGTTATAGACCTTGATGCCGTATTCGCCCTCGTCCCAGGCGGTCGTGGTATTGTTGGGGCCGGAGACCGTCAGGTTCTTGATAGCGGCCGCGCCGGTCACCAGGATACCGGCGGCATCCTCCGCGTCGTCAGCATCGTTCGTGCTGGTAATGGTAAGGTTGCGGCCATTGACCGTAATGGCCCCGGGCACATTCAACTGGGTATCGGCAGTAAAGGCCGCAGTCACGACGATGTTCTGGCCGGCCGCCACGGCGGCGGCCCAATCCTCCGCGCTGTCCACCTGCGCCCAGGCGGGGTCATAGGCCCCGCAGGAGCAGACGCCGTCGGTATAGCTGTGGCTGTGGCTGCCGCCGCCGGAGGAGGAACCGCCGCCGGAGGTGGGGCGGTCGGTGGTGACGGTCTCGCCGGCGGCCACGTCCTTGTTGTTCTCGGTGACGCCGGTGACGCCCTCGGCCACGGTAAGCTCGGTGCCGTCGGTGTTGATCGCGGTGTCATTGCCGGAGGTGGTGACGCGCTCCACGGTGCCGGAGCCGCTGATGGTCACGTCCTCGGCGCTGTTGTCCACTCTGGTGATCGCGGCGCCCCGGTTGGCGGTGACGGTGGTGGAACCGGCGGTCCCGGCCACGGTGACGGTCTCCACGGCGCCGGAGACGGTGATGTCCGTCCCGGCGGCGGCGGTGGTAATACTGCCCACGGCAGCGCCGTCGGACACGGTGATGACGGCATTCCCGGCGGTGGCGGCGGCCTCCACGGCCTCCGCCGTGCCGGACACCTGGATCTCGCTTTCAGGCGCGGCGGCGGATACGGCGCCTACAGAGGCATCTTCCTCCACCACCACGCGGGCGCCTGCGGCGTCCTCGGCCACATCTACGCTGTTCACGTCGGCCCCGGCGGCCAGCACCACCGTGGCGCCCGCGGCGTTGACGAAAACGGTGCCGGTCGTGTCGGCCTGCACGGTGATCTCCCCCTCTGCCGCGCCCTGGGCCACCAGGATATCCGCGGCGGTGCCGGTGACGGTCACGTCGTCCGCCGCCACCAGGGTGAGCCCGCCATTGGCCTGCACCGTGGCGCCGGGCTCGTTGGCGTAGGCGGCAATGGCGTTGTTGAGCACGGTGACCACAGAGGCGCGGTTGATGTCCTCCAGGGGGGCGAAC
>CALXEB010000070.1 GCA_944387215.1 uncultured Flavonifractor sp.
CCGCCAGCACCCGGTCGAAGGCCCCCGGGCGGCCCCGTTCCCCGAAAAACTCGTTGGCGGTCAGGTTGGACAGGTCCTCCAGCAGCACGGCGCAGCCCGCCGGCAGGTCCAGGCCCGCCAGATCCTCCGGCCGCTCCACGGTGACAAAGCCCTTGCCCGCACGCATGGCCCGGTGCTTCTCCACCCGGCGGACGCTCTCGTCGTCCCACACCTTCATGGTGGCCAGATAGACGCGGCGCTCCAGGCCGGAGGCGGTGACCAGGGATTCGGCAAACTCCGACTTGCCGCTCCCCGCCCCGCCGGAGACCAGTATCAGCATGGTGAGACCTCCCTTCGGCGGATGCCCCGCCCGCGGGCGGCCACACAGGGCCGCCCCTACATTCTGTCGTCGAAAATCAGGCCGGCCCGGCGCGTCCGGGAGGCCGCGCCCTACGGGGGGTGGTTCTTTCGGGGCCGTATCCGCACCCGGCCCGGCGGGCGGATGATATCCGCCCCTACGAATGAAAACGGAAACGCATCCGTAGGGGCGCGCAGTGCGCGCCCACCCGGCGCCGACCCCTCCCCTGTCATCGTGAGCCAGTCCGCAGACTGGCGCGGCGATCCGTTTTCCTCCCCCGACCCCGACCTCCGTCTCCGCAGGGGCGGCCACAGGCCGACCCTACGTCAGGGGCTGATACGCCTCGATGTTGGTATCCTCAAAGGTGGTCATCTCCCGGTAGACCGCCAGGCCCATATCCAGCAGGGGCATGACGGCCACGGCGCCGGTGCCCTCCCCCAGGCGCATGCCGGCGTAGAGGAAGGGGCGCAGGCCCAGTTCAGCGAGCACCAGCCGGCTGGCCGGCTCCTCGGAGGCGTGAGAGCCCAGCATGTAGTCCTTCGCGGCGGGGCACAGCCGGCCGGCCACCAGGGCGGCCACGGAGGAGATGAACCCGTCCACCAGCACGGGGGTGCGGCACAGGGCGCCCCCCAGGAACACCCCGGCCAGGCCAGCAATGTCCAGGCCGCCCACCTTGTGGAGCACGTCCAGGGCGTCGGCCGGGTCGGGCCGGTTCACGGCGATGGCGGTCTCAATGGCCTGGATCTTTCTCTGCAGGCCCTCGGAGGACAGGCCGGCCCCCCGGCCGGTCATGTCCTCCGCCGGCCTGCCCAGCAGCACGGCGGCCACGGCGGAGGAAGTGGTGGTGTTGCCGATGCCCATCTCGCCGGTGGCCAGGAGTTTCACACCCTTGGCGCACAGGTCACGGGCCACCTCCACGCCGGTGAGCACCGCCCGCTCCGCCTCCTCCCGGGTCATGGCGGGGCCGAGGGTCATATCGGCGGTACCCCGGCGGATATTTCTCTGGACGATCCGCGCCCCGGTGAGAGGCCGGGCCACGCCCACGTCCACCGGCACCACCTCCGCCCCGGCGGCCCGGGACATGGCGCACACGCTGGTGTCCCCGGAGGACATGTTCTCCGCCACGATGGCGGTGACCTCCTGCCCCGTCTGGGTGACCCCCCGGGCCACCACCCCGTTGTCGGCGCACATGACCACCACCGCCCGGCGGGACAGATCCACGTCGGGGCTGCCGGTCATGCCGGCCACGCGGATCACCGCGTCCTCCAGAAGCCCCAGGCTGCCCAGGGGCTTGGCGATGGAGTCCCACCGGGCCTTCGCCCGGCTCATGGCCGTTTGATCGGCGGGAACGATGCCCTGAATGACTTCTTCCAGCGTCATGACGATGCCTCCTGTTTTTGTTGGCAGCGGCGGGCCGCCGCCACGAAACTGCGCGCCGCGCCGGGCGCGGCGCAGAAGTGGAAGTGTGGGAATCCGGCGTAAAGGGTCGGGGTGTGCCAGCCGCAGTCCCAGCCCCGGCTGCTCAGGGGCTTCTCCGCCCGGAAATCGGAGCCCGGGGCGGTGCTGTCCCAGTAGTGGAACTCGTGGGCGGGGATCTGTGTCCCCGCCGGGCCCAGCAGGCCGGCGGTTTTGGCCGTCAGGGTCACGTACCCGAACCGGCCCAGCTTCCCGGTGTTCTCCGCCGCCCCGGGCAGCGCCCCGGCCATGGGCCAGGGCCGGCCCTCCCCGTCGGAGAGCAGGCCGCCCAGATAGAGGAACCCGCCGCACTCGGCCACCGTGGGCATACCCCCCGCCACAGCGCCCCGGACGGCCGCCCGCATGGGCTCGTTCTCCGCCAGCTCCCGGGCAAACAGCTCCGGGTACCCGCCCCCCAGGTAGAGCCCGCTGGTCCCCTCGGGCAGCCTTTCGTCCGTCATGGGGGAGAACTCCGCCAGCTCCGCCCCCAGCCGCTCCAGCAGGGCCAGGCCGTCGGCGTAGTAAAAGCAGAAGGCCCTGTCCCTGGCCACGGCGATGCGGGGCCGCCCCGCCACCGGCTCCGGCAGGTCCTCCGCCGGGGCGGGCAGGTCCGGGGCGGAGCGGGCCAGGGCCAGCAGGCCGTTCAGGTCAATGGTCCGTTCCGCCTGGGCGGCCAGGGCGATCAGCTTCCCCTTCCAGCCCCGCACCTCGTCGGCGGTGACCAGCCCCAGGTGCCGGCTCTCCAGGGTGCAGTCCGGCATGGCGGGCAGATAGCCGTACACCGTCACGCCGGTCTCCGCTTCAATGGCCTGCTTCAGCCGGGGGTAGAGCATGGGGGACACCCGGTTGAGAATGGCCCCCCGGATGCCGCTGTCCGGCCGGAAGTCCCGCATCCCTTTCACTATGGCGGCGGCGGTAAGGGCCGTGCCCCGTGCGTCCAGCACCAGCACCGCCGGGGTGGCGGTGGCCCGGGCCAGGGCCCAGGCGCTGGCCTGGTCGCTGAGGCCCATGCCGTCGTAGTAGCCCATGACCCCCTCGATGAGGGCCAGGCCGGCCCCCCGGCTGTTGTCCGCCAGGCTGCGGCGCACCGCCCCCTCCCCCATGAGGAAGAGGTCCAGGTTGCGGCTTTTCGCCCCGATGATCCGGCTGTGGAACATGGGGTCGATATAGTCCGGGCCGCACTTGAAGGCCACCGGGTTCTCCCCCCGGTCCACCAGGGCCTGCAGGACGGCGCAGGTCAGGGTGGTCTTGCCGCCCCCGCTGGCGGGGGCGCACAGCAGCAGCCGGGGGGCGCTCATGCCCGTCCCTCCCCGGAGAAGAGCCACACCGGGTTCTGGGCGTCCATCAGGTGGTAGCGCCCCGCCGGGCGGGTGCGGGTGACGGAGAGCTGCACCATGCCGGCGTCCTCCAGCCCGGCGAAGATCCGGGCGGCCTCGGCCACCGTCTCCAGGGTCACGGCGGTGCACACCACCCGGGCGGCGGGGTTCTTGCGGAAGGCAGCGCCCAGGATCTCCTCCATATTCCCGGAGGTGCCCCCCAGGAACACCCGGTCGGGGGCGGGGAGATCCGCCAGGGCCTCCGGCGCCGTCCCCGCCACGATCTCCAGGTTGTCCGCGCCGAAGCGGGCCCTGTTCTCCGCCAGCAGGGCCAGGGCCTCCGCCTTCTTCTCCACGGCGTACACCCGCCCGGCGGGGCAGGCCAGGGCGCACTCCACCGACACCGAGCCGGTGCCCGCCCCCACGTCCCACACCACGTGGTTCTCCTCCAGCCGCAGCCTGGACAGGGCCACGGCGCGCACCTCCTCCTTGGTCATGGGGACCTCCCCCCGGAGGAAGGCGGAGTCGGGCAGGCCGGGGCCCCGCCAGGGCCGGGCCGCCGGCCGGGGGTTCTCCGTGAGCAGCACGGCCAGGCTGTCGAAGGTCTCCCCCGCCAGCTGGGCCGCCGTGCCGGTGACGATGCGCTCGTCGGGGTAGCTCAGCCGCTCCCCCACCGAAACGCGCACGTCCCCCAGGCCCCGCTCCGTCAGGGTCCGGCACACGTCCTCCACCTTCGTGGTCCCGCCGGTGAGGGCGAAGGTCTTGCGGTTCCGGGCGATCTCCCCCGCCAGATCGCAGTCCCGGCCGTGGGCGCTGACCAGCTTCGCGTCCTGCCAGGTGGTTTCCAGCTTGGCACAGAAGTAGGTGAGGGAGGACAGGCCAGGGATGGTGATCACCTCATGCTCCCCCAGCAGGGGCCAGAGGTTCCTGGCGCCGCTGTAAAAGCCCGTGTCCCCGGACAGGAGCACCCCCACCGGCCCCAGGGGGGCCTTGCCCACGTACTCGGCGATGTCCGCCGCGGCGATGAGGGGGACGCAGTCGTGGTCCGCCCCCCAGGGCTCCAGCAGGCGGCGGGCCCCCACCAGCACCGGGCAGGCCCTGACGGCCTCCAGGGCCTGGAGGGTGAGGGTGTCCGGGTTGCCCATGCCCACGCCGATGAGATAGACCTTCATGCCTCCAGCCTCCTTCTGATCTCCGCTTTCACGTCCTCCAGGGACGCCCCGGCCTCCTGCCGGGGCCGATCCACCACCAGCAGGGCGCAGCCGGTCTCCGCGGCGGCCTGCGCCTTTTCCGCAAAGCCGCCGGCGCCGCCGGTATCCTTGGTCACCAGGGTCCTGATGTCATACTGCCGGATGAGGGCGGCGTTCAGCTCCTTGGAAAAGGGCCCCTGCATGCAGAGGATGTTCCTGGGCGGAAAGCCCAGGGCCAGGCAGCGCTCCAGGGAGTCCACCATGGGCAGCACCCGGGGAAAGCACCGCTCCGCCAGGCCGGGGACGGCGAAGCAGTCCAGCTCCTTGCTGCCGGTGGTGAGCAGCACGTTGCCGGGCAGCTCCTTCAGCCGCTGCGCCGCCGCCGCCATGTCCGCCGCCCGGAGGCAGCCCTCCTCCCCGGCGGCCTGCCGCACCAGCCGCAGATACGGCAGGCAGGCCGCTTCCGCCGCGGAGCGGATGTTCTTCGTCACGGCCACGGCGTAGGGGTGGGTGGCGTCCACCGCCAGGGCGTAGCCGCCGGCGCGCATCAGCTCCTCCATCTCCGCCTGCTCCATGCGGCCCACGTGGGCCTCCGTCCCCGGGGGGAGCAGGGTCCCGCCGTACTCCGTGGCCACGCAGACGGTGTGGGGGATCCCCTCCGCCAGCAGCCACTCCGCCAGCGCCCGGCCCTCGCCGGTGCCGCCGAAGAGCAGGATTTTATTCATCTCCCCACACCGCCTTTCGTGACTGCTCCCACGGGCGGCCACAAGGGCCGCCCCTACACAACAGAAAACCGGCCACCGCCCATGCACGCCGGAAAACGAAACAACACCCGTAGGGGCGGCCTTCATGGCCGCCCGCCAATGGGCCTACTCGCCCCGCTGGAGATAGCCCCGGGGGGTGACCATCTTCCCGCCGATCACCCTGGTCTGGCTGTTGCCCACGAACACGGTGGTGAACATGTCCACCGGCGCGTCCCCCAGCTCCGCCAGGGTGAGGATACGGGCCTCCTCCCCCGCCCGGCCGATATTGCGCACCGTGCCGCACACGGTGTCCGGGCTTTTGCCTGCGGCCAGCAGGATGTCGCAGGCCCGCTTCAGGTAGTCCGGCCGGTTTTTACTGGCCGGGTTGTAGAGGCACAGGACGAAGTCGGCCTGGGCCGCCGCGGCCAGCCGCGTCTCGATCTTCTCCCAGGGGGTGAGCAGGTCGGACAGGGAGACCACCGCGAAGTCGTGGGTCAGGGGGGCCCCCAGCACCGCGGCGCCGCCGCAGGCGGCGGTGATGCCGGGCACCACCTGGATGTCGATGGGGTCGTATTCCTGGGCCACCTCGTAGACCAGAGCCGCCATGCCGTACACCCCGGAGTCCCCGGAGCACACCACCGCCACGTTTTTGCCGGTGAGGGCGGCCTCCACCGCCGCCCGGCAGCGGTCCACCTCCCGGCGCATGCCGGTGGACAGGGTCTCCTTGTTCGGAAAATCGTTCTTGACCAAATCAATATAGGCCGTGTAGCCCACGATCAGGTCACAGCCCTCCAGGGCGGCCCGGGCCCGGCCGGTCAGGTCCGCCCCGCCGCCGGGGCCCAGCCCGATGACAGTCACTTTCATAGGGATTCCTTTCTCGCCACCGACGCGGTGACGCCGTTTTTCGCCAGCTTGGGGACGACGATCCGACCCCCGGCGGCGGCCGCCGCCCGCTCGCACACATTGTCCACCCCGGTGACCCCTTTCACAAAGTCCGAGGGGGTGAAGTCCCCCGCCGCCGCCGAGAGCTCCCCGGCGGAAAAGGTGAGCAGGGGCAGCCCCCGCGCCGCGCAGAAGGCCAGCAGGCCGGGCTCGTCTTTCTTCAAATCGATGGTGGCTACGGCGGCCACCGCCAGGGGCTCGTATCCCGCCAGGGCCTCCGCCGCCGCTTCCTCGATGGCCGCCCGCTCCGTCCCCCGGCGGCAGCCGACGCCCAGGATCAGGCCCTTGGGGGCCAGGCGCAGGGTTCGGGAAAAGGGCCCCGCCCCCGTCCGGGCGGTGACCCACACGCCGATCTCCGCCGGGCCCTGCGTAAGGCCCGCCGGGCAGGGGTGGCCCCAGTCGCTGGCAAAGCCCACGGCCTTCCCCTCCAGCAGGGCGGCGGAGACCTCCTTGGCCAGCGCCCGATCGGTGATGACAAGGCCGTTTCCCTTCGCCCACACATCCACGGCGAACAGGCCGTTGACGTCGGTGGCGGTGGACACTGCCGCCTGTCCGCCGGTGAGCTCCGCCACCCGGAGGGCCAGCTCATTGGCGCCCCCCACGTGGCCGGACAGCAGTGGGACGGCAAACCGCCCCGCCTCGTCCACGCTGACCACGGCGGGGTCGGTGAATTTGTCCCTGACATGGGGTGCGACGGCCCGCACGGCGATGCCCGCCGCCCCCACGAACACCAGGGCGTCCGAGTCCTCCCACCGCGCCGCCGTCCAGGCGTCCAGGGCGGGGACCGGCTCCGCCCCCGCGTCCGCCGCGAAGCGGGCGGGGGCGTACAGCGCGCCCCCCAGGGCGGCCGCCAGCTTCCGGCCCAGCTCCGCCCCCCGGCGGGTAAAGACGATCACCGCCACGGTCATCGGCTGGCCTCCCGGAATTCGTGGGTGAAGGCGGGGTCGTAGAGCTTGGAGCGCTCGTAATCATCTCCCAGAAAATTGCCCACGGTAATCAGCGCCGTCTTGGTGACGCCGTTCTCCCGGGCGGTTTTGGCCAGGGTGGACACAGTACAGCGGTACACCCGCTCCTCCGGCCAGGTGGCCTTGTAGACGATGGCCGCCGGGGTGTCGGGAGAATAGCCCCCCGCCGTCAGCTCCTCCTCCACCTGCTCCAGCAGGCCGGTGGAGAGGAACAGCACCATGGTGCAGCCGTGGGCAGCCAGGGCGCGCAGCCGCTCCCGCTCGGGCACCGGGGTGCGGCCCGCCATGCGGGTGATGATGACCGACTGTGATACCTCCGGCAGAGTATACTCGGCGTTGAGGACCGCCGCCGCCCCGGAGAAGGAGGACACGCCGGGAGTCACGTCGTAGGAGATGCCCAGCGCGTCCAGCTGGTCCATCTGCTCCCGGATGGCCCCGTAGAGGGAGGGGTCGCCGGTGTGGAGACGGACGGTGACACCGCCCTTGGCCTCGGCGTCCCGCATGACCGCGATGACCTCTTCCAGGGTCATGGAAGCGCTGTCGTATACCGCGCAGCCCTCCTTCCTGTTCTCCAGCAGGGCGGGGTTCACCAGGGAACCGGCGTAGATGATCACGTCGGCCTCCCCCAGCAGTCTGGCTCCCCGCACCGTGATAAGATCCGCTGCGCCGGGTCCGGCGCCGATGAAGTGTACCATAGCATAACCTCCTGATCGTAGGGGCGGGTTCCAAACCCGCCCGCGCCGCCGCCTGGGCGGATATCATCCGCCCGCCGTTTTTCCCTCCGGGGCCGCCCGGTGGAGGGACAGCAGCCCGTCCGCCCCCGGGGTCTTTCCCAAAATGCCGTACTGGTTGGAGAAGAACAGGGCCTCGATGGCCAGCCTCTCCCCCGCCCGGCGCTTCAGGTGCCCGTCCAGGGCCTGCCCGACGGAGGCCATCACCGGCTCCAGCAGGCCGGCCTCCTTCAGCAGCCCCACCGCGGCGTCGGTGGTGGGGGCGCCGAACACAGCCTGCACCAGTTCCCGCTCCGCCCCGGCCAGGGCGGCGTGGGCGGCCAGGGTCTCCCCCCGGGCGTCGGAGATCTGGGAGTGGGTGTTCATGCACCCGGCGGCTGCCTTGACCAGCTTGCCCAGGTGGCCCACCACCAGCACGGAGCGGAAGCCCAGAGCGGCGGCGTGGTCGATGGCCGCGCCCAGGTAGTTGCTGCACATGCACCAGTTCTTCAGGCTCAGCCCCAGGCTCTGGCGGGCAAAGCGCTCCCCGTAGTTGCCCGGGGTGAGGAGCAGGTCCTCCGTGCCCAGCTCCCGCCGCTGGTCCATCTCCAGATAGATGGAGTCCATCAGTGCGGCCTCGCTCATGGGCTTGACGATGCCGCTGGTGCCCAGGATGGAGATGCCCCCCACGATGCCCAGCCGGGGGTTAAAGGTGCGCGCCGCCAGCTTTTCCCCCTCCGGCGCGGAGATGGTCACCCGCAGGCCGCCGGCATAGCCGGCCCCGTCCATGGCCCGCCGGACCTGCTCGGCGATCATCCGCCGGGGGACGGAGTTGATGGCCGCCGCCCCCACCGGCTGGTCCAGGCCGGGCCGGGTCACCCGGCCCACCCCCTCCCCGCCGTCGATAACGACGCCGGGGGACGCGGCCCGCTCCGCCCGGGCCACGATCAGGGTGCCGTGGGTGACGTCCGGGTCGTCCCCGCCGTCCTTGCGCACGGCGCAGCAGGCCCAGCCCTCCCCGGCGGCGTGCTGGAGCAGCTCGGCCTCCACCGTCACCCCCGCCGGGGTGTCCACCCTCACGGCGGGCAGCCACGCCCCGGTGAGCAGCAGCGCCGCCGCCCCGGCCGCGGCGGCGGCGGCGCAGGTGCCGGTGGTGTACCCGCAGCGCAGGTGCTCTTTGCCCACGGGGATATAGAGTTCCAGCCTGGCCATACGCCCACCTCCCGGCCATGAAAAAAGGTCCTCCCCGAACGATGAGGAGGACCCCTGGCTTCTGACTTTTGGGTCTGCCGCACCTCTCCACCTCAGAGCTGCGCAAAAGGCACTCTGCAGTGGGTCTCCTGGCTCGCGCATCGTCCTCCGGCGCGCCTTCTCAGCCCTAGGGCCAATGGCATCCGCGCCTTCGTCCGCGCTTACAGTAGAGGTAAGACTGCGCCGGACTCACACCGGCTTCCCCGGGCGGCTGGGCCGCCTCTGCAAGTGCTTTCAGTTTGCGGTGCTTATTATATCAGCAAACCTGATAAAAGTAAAGGAAAAAGCGAAAAAAGTCAGCGTTCTTTCCCGCCGTGCCGCCCTCTGCCCCGGCCCAGGCCCAGCAGCCGCTCCCACAGGGCCTGCCCGCCGTTGAAGAGGGTGAGCATCAGGCGCATAATGGCGTAGGCCGCCCCCAGGAACACCAGCAGCACCAGGAAGGCCTCCAGGCTCAGCTGGCTCAGCCCGAAGCTCTCGCCGAACCAGAGGATGCACACCAGCCCCGAGCCCGCCATGGCGCCCCAGAGCACCCGGCGCTTCCAGTCGAAGGGCTTGCACACCTCGTAGAGCACCAGGATGCCGATGACCACCAGCAGGATGGCGGACATGGTGGACAGCTCCGTCTCCGTAAAGGCGAAGGTGAGGTAGAAGGCCTCCACGCCCAGCACCACAAAGAGGTCGGTGAGGCCGCCGGGCAGGGCGGAGCGGAACACGTTGGCCAGGAACTTGCCCTTGACCAGGCTGTGGTTGGGCTCCAGCGCCAG
>CALXEB010000071.1 GCA_944387215.1 uncultured Flavonifractor sp.
TGGTGCTCGCCCAGGTCCACGCCGGCCAGACCCACCAGCAGGAAGGTGGAGGCGGTCAGGGGGGAGACGGGGAAGCCCACGGTCATCTGGCCCAGGATGGCGGCCCGGCCCACGTCGGCGCCGGCCACGCCGAAGCCCTCGGCAGTCTGGGCCAGCACGGGCAGCACGCCGTAGTAGAAGGAGTCGGGGTCAAAGAGCAGGGAGGCGGGCATACCGATGACGCCCACAATGGCGGGGAAGAACTTGCCCAGGGAGTGGGGAATGACGGACACCAGAGTCTCGGCCATGGCGGTGATCATGCCGGTGCCGGTCATGATGCCGCAGAAGGCGCCGGCGGCAAAGAGCACGGAGCACATCATGATGGCGCTCTTGGCGTTGGCATCCACACGGGCCTTGGTGTCGGCCACCTTGGGGTAGTTGATGACGGTGGCCAGCACGTAGAAGATCATGAACACCACCGCGGGGGCAAAGCCGGAGAACAGCAGGGTGACGATGGCGGCGATGATCAGGATGATGTTCACCACGAACAGGTGGGGACGGGCCAGCTTCTTCTCCTCCTCGGTGAGCTCGGCCATCTTGAACTCGGCGCTGGTCAGCTTGACGGTGCCCAGGCGGGCCTTCTCACGGGCGCCCAGCAGGGCGGACAGAACCACGTCCAGCACCAGGCCCACCAGCACGGCGGGGAGCACAGGCAGGAAGAAGGACACGGGGTTGTCGCCGAAGCCCAGAGCGGTGGCGGCACGCAGGGTGGGGCCGCCCCAGGGCAGGACGTTCATGGTGCCGGCGGACATGGCCACGATGGTGGCCAGGGTGGTGCGCTTCATGCCCACGGCGTCATACAGGGGCACCAGCGGGGGCACGCAGATCAGGAAGGTGACCGCGCCGGAGCCGTCCAGGTGGACGATCATGGCCAGGATGGAGGTACCGATGGCGATGAGAATGGGGTTGGTGCCCACCAGCTTGGTGATGCCGCCGATGATGGGGCGGAAGGTGCCGGCGTCGGTGAGGATGCCGAAGAACAGGATGGAGAAAATGAACATGACGCCGGTGGCGGCCACGGACAGCAGTCCGTCATCGCCGGCGACCATGGAGCCCAGGCTCTTGACGTTGGCCACAAAGTCCACCACGCCTGGGGCTCCCTCCGGGTCCGTGACGATGAAGGCACAGGCAATAATGCCGGTGATCAGCGGCACGATGATGAGCGCCACCGCAGGCGACGCCTTTTTGGTCATGATCAGCACGAGCATGAGGATGACCGTTACGAAACCGAGCAGAGATAACATGTAGAGACCTCCTCTTTTTGATTTGCAACCTCCCCAATGTTGCTGCCTGTGTATATAGCAAGGGAGATGCCAAATCCAAGAGAACGCCAAAAATTTAACGATCCTGCTGGGGCGCAAAGGATTTGGGGGAAAAGGGACGACAACCCTTGAACACGAAGAGGTTCTAAAATTCTGGAACTATACTGAGAGGTCAGAAAAGAACGGAGGCCGCAATATTTTGAAAATACAGAGATTCTAAAATCCTGGAATAGTATTTTAAAATTTTAGAACTATCCGCCCAGCTTGTTGTACAGGCTGGCCAGGGAGATGCCCAGCTGCGCGGCGGTCTTTTTTTTGCCCTCCAGAGAGGTGCCGTTGCGCTCCAGGGCCTTTTGGATCACCCGCTTTTCAAAGGCCTTCGTCTGCTGGGAGAGGGTCAGGTGGGCCTCCTCCCGCTGGCGGATCATGTCGCCGGGGAGGGAGGCACGGCTGATGGCCCCGGTGGGGCTGAGGTAGGCGGAGAACTCCAGCACGTTGCGCAGCTCCCGCACGTTGCCCGGCCAGTTATAGTTGCGCAGGGCTTCCACAGCGTCGTCGGTGAGGGTAAAGGGGCGGTGGAGGCGGTGGGACAGGTCCTCCAGAATGCTCCGGGCCAGGGCGGGGATATCCCCCGGCCGCTCCCGCAGGGGGGGTATGTGGATGGGGAAGGTGCTCAGGCGATAGTAGAGGTCCTTGCGGAACTTCCCCTGCTCCACATAGTCGGGCAGCTCCACGTTGCAGGCGGCGATGATGCGCACGTCGGCCTCGATCTCCTTCACGCCCCCCACGGGGCGGAAGCGGTGCTCCTGCAGGGCGCGCAGCAGCTTGGCCTGCAGGCCGATGTCCATCTCCGAGATCTCGTCCAGGAAGAGGGTGCCGCCGGCGGCGGCCTCGAACAGGCCCATTTTGCCGCCGCGCTTTGCCCCGGTGAAGGCCCCCTCCACATAGCCGAAGAGCTCCGACTCCAGCATGTTGGCGTTGAAGCCGGAGCAGTTGATGGCCACAAAGACCCCCTCGCGCCGGGGGCTGGCGTTGTGGATGGCCTGGGCGTAGAGCTCCTTGCCGGTGCCGCTCTCGCTTTCCAGCAGGACGGTGGCCTCGGTGGCGGCCACCTTCATGGCCAGCTCTTTGGCCTGGATGGTGGCCGGGCAGACGGCGGTGATGTCGTCAAAGGTATACCGGGCGCCGTTGGCCTTGTTGATGCTGCGCAGGATCTGCCGCCCGCGGGCCTCCACCGCCTCCAGCTCTTCCTTGGCCTGGTAGGCGTCCTCCAGGAAGGTGACCACCGAGATGCCCCCGGCCAGCGCCCCGTCCTGGTAGATGGGATACATATTGACGAAGTAGAAGTCCTGGATCTCCCGGCGGGTGACATGGAGGATGGGCTTTCCGGCCTCCAGCACGTCGGGCAGCCGGGCCCCGGGGCGCAGCTGACGCAGGCGCACCCCCTCGATGGGGCCGGGGTCCCGGCCCAGGTCCTTTTTCAGAAAGTCAAGATAGGCCTTGTTGCCGAAGACGATGCGGCCTTCGGTGTCAATGACGGTGATGCCCTCCCGCATGGCGTTGAACACGGCCCGGGCGTCGGCGTTGAGTTGCATGGCATGTCCCACCTTTCGCACCACATTGTAATGCAACCCGCAGCTTCCCGCAAGAAAAAAATCACGGGCGCCGCCTTTTATGACGGCGCCCGTCGGCTCATTCCTGGGTTTCCGGGTGCGGAGGCACCCGGACCTCCGGCATGAGTTCCTGGTCGATGATGGTGAGGGCCTGCTCCAGCGCGGCGCACTCCTCCGGGGAGAAGCGCCGGCGCATCCGTTCCACCACCTGGTGGACATAGTCGCTGCTGATGTTGTAGTAGTCCCGGTACTTCTGGGTCACCTGGAGATGGTACTCCCGCTTGTCCTGCTCCGACTGGATCTTCTGCACGTATCCCTTGCGGATCAGGCTGTTGATCTTGTAGGCCGCGTTGGGCGGGGAGATGCGCATGAAGGAGGCAAACTCGTTGATGGTGGGAGAGCCCAGGGCCTGGATGGTCTCCATGGCAAAGGTCTCCACCGTGGTCAGGCTGGCCTCCCGGTTCTGGAAGCGCTCGAAAATCTCCTGATAGAAGTGGAGCTTGAACTTGGTGTATACCATCTCAAATTTCTGTTCCAGCACGGCAGGACCCCCTTTCGACAGGACTTCTTTAATCAATTTTATCACAAAACAGGGTGCAATGGAAGGACTCAGCCCTCTTTTGCCAGGGCAAACGTGAGCTCGGCGGTGCAGGCGGGCTTGCCGTCCACCGTGGCCCTGGCCTCGGCCACCGCCACGGGACCCTTCTGCTTGATGATGGTGCACTCCAGCTCCAGCACGTCCCCGGGGGTGACCTGCCTGCGGAAGCGGGCGTTTTTCACGCCGCCGAACAGGCCAATCTTCCCCTTGTTCTCCGGCATGGCCAGCATGGCCACCGCCCCCACCTGGGCCAGGGCCTCCAGGATGAGCACCCCGGGCATCACGTGGTACTGGGGGAAGTGGCCCTGGAAGAAGGGCTCGTTGACGGTGACGCATTTGATCCCCCTGGCCCACTTGCCCACCTCGCCGTCCACGATGCGGTCCACCAGGGCGAAGGGATAGCGGTGGGGGATGATCTCCGCGATCTGATTGGAATTGAGCTGCAGCATCTCTCAGCCCTCCCACTTGCGCAGCAGCACGCAGGCGTTGTGCCCGCCGAAGCCCAGGGAGTTGGACAGGGCGTACTCCACCTGCTGCGCCCGGCCCTGGTTGGGGATATAGTCCAGGTCGCAGGCCGGGTCGGGGGTCTTGTAGTTGATGGTGGCGGGCAGGAAGCCGTCCTTCAGGCTCAGGGCGGAGAAGATGGCCTCCACCGCCCCGGCGGCCCCCAGCATGTGGCCGGTCATGGACTTGGTGGAGCTGACGGCCAGGTGGTGGGCGTGCTCGCCGAACACCGTCTTGATGGCCTCGGTCTCCCCGGAGTCGTTGAGGGGGGTGGAGGTGCCGTGGGCGTTGATATAGCCCACCTGCTCCGGGGCCACCCCCGCGTCGGCCAGGGCCTGGGCCATGGCCCGGGCGCCGCCGGCGCCGTGGGGGGCGGGGGCGGTGATGTGGTAGGCGTCGCAGGTGGCGCCGTAGCCCACCACCTCGGCGTACACCTTGGCTCCACGGGCCATGGCGTGCTCATACTCCTCCAGCAGCAGGATGCCGGCCCCCTCGCCCATGACGAAGCCGTCCCGCTCCGCGTCGAAGGGGATGGAGGCCCGGCTGGGGTCGTCTCCCACGTGGAGGGCCCGCATGGTGGTGAAGCCGCCCATGGACAGGGGGGTCACCGCCGCCTCGGCGCCGCCGCAGAGCATGACCTCGGCGTAGCCGTCCCGGATGTGGCGGAAGGCGTCGCCCACCGCGTTGGAGCCGCCGGCGCAGGCGGTCACCGGGCAGGTGCACATGCCCTGGAAGCCGGAGAGGATGGCGATATAGCCCGCCCCCATGTTGGCGATGGTGGTGGGGATATAGAAGGGGGAGGCCCGGTCATAGCCCTTTTCCGCGCAGCGCAGGGTCTCGCTCTCGGCCATTTCGATGCCGCCCACGCCGCTGGAGACGATCACGCCGCAGCGGGTCAGGTCCTCCGCCTCCCGGTCCAGCCCGCTGTCGGCCAGGCACTCCTTGGCGGCGGCCATGGCCAGCTGGATGTAGCGGCTCATGTGGCGCACGTCCTTCTTGTCCAGCACGGTGGTGGGGTCCCAGTCCTTTACCTCGGCGGCCAGGTGGACCTTCTGGGCGGAGCAGTCGTAGCGGGTGATGGGGCCGATGCCGCACACCCCGCTCCGCACGGCCTGCCAGGTGTCGGCGGCGTTGTGGCCCAGGGGGGTAATGGCCCCCAGGCCGGTGATCAGCACTCTGCGTTTATCCATAGTTGATCTTGTTCCTCCTAATAGAGATAGGCAGTTACCTTGCTGTCACGGTTCGCCTGTTCGCGACGGCTCACCGCTTTTCGGTGTCATGCTTCGCACCCTCCGCGACGGGCAGCTGCTCACCGCTCCGCGAAAAACACCTCGCGCCTGTGGCGCGACTGCTTTTTCGTCTGCGCGATTCGCTGCTGCCCTGCTCCCGGGCGCTCCGCACTTCTCCCTACATCCCCATGCCGCCGTCTACCTGGAGCACCTGGCCGGTGATGTACCCGGCCTCGTCGGAGGCCAGGAAGGCCACGGCGGCGGCCACGTCCTCCGGCGTGCCCGCCCGGCCGGCGGGGATGGCGGCCAGCATGGCCTGCCGGGCGGCGTCGGGCAGGGCGGCGGTCATGTCGGTGGCGATGTAGCCGGGGGCCACCGCGTTGACGGTGACGCCCCGCCCGCCCAGCTCCTTGGCCAGGGACTTGGTCATGCCGATGAGCCCCGCCTTGCTGGCGCAGTAGTTGATCTGCCCCGGGTTGCCCCGCAGGGCCACCACCGAGGACAGGTTGATGATGCGGCCGTACCGGGCCTTCATCATGGGCCGGGCGGCGGCCCGCATGGTAAGGAAGGCCCCCTTCAGGTTGGTGGCGATCACCGCGTCGAAGTCCTCGTCCTTCATCACCATGGCCAGGTTGTCCCGGGTGATGCCCGCGTTGTTCACCAGGATGTGCAGGCCGCCCAGCTCCTTCACGGCGGCGTCGATGAGGGCCTTGGCGGCGGCGGGGTCGGACACGTCCCCCCGGACGGCCCTGACCTGTACGCCCAGGGCCTCCAGCTCCCGCTTCGTCTCCTCCGCGGCGGCGGTGTTGCCGGCGTAGGAGAAGGCCACGTTGGCCCCCCGCCGGGCCAGCTCCAGGCAGACGGCCCGGCCGATGCCCCGGCTGCCGCCGGTGACGGCGGCGGTCTTTCCAGTAAAGCTCATAGCTGTTATCCTTTCAGCGCGGCGGCGAGTGCCTCCACATCGGCCACAGTCTCCACAGCGCAGGTCTTGATGTCGGGGGCGGTCTTTTTCACAAAGCCGCTGAGGGCCTTGCCCGGTCCGATCTCCACGATGGCGTCCACCCCCAGCCCGGCCAGGCGGCGGATGGTGTCCTCCATGTAGACGGAGGACTGGACCTGGCGCTCCAGCAGGGCGGGGATGGTGTCGCCGGGGCCCATCTCCCGGCCCAGGCAGTTGAAGAGCACGGGTATGCGCATCTCCCCAAAGGGCTCGGTGCGCAACCGCTCCCGCAGGGCGTCGCCGGCGGGGGAGAGGAGGGAGGTGTGGAAGGGTCCGCTGACCTTCAGGGGCAGGCACCGCTTGGCGCCCAGCTCCTTGGCGAGCCCGGCGGCCTTGTCGACGGCGGCCTTTTCCCCGCCGATCACCAGCTGGCCGGGGCAGTTGTAGTTGGCGATCTCCACCACCCCGGCGTCGGCGGCCTGCCGGCAGGCCTGGGTCAGCTTCTCCCGGTCCAGGCCCAGCACGGCGGTCATGCCGCAGGGCCGCCCTGCGGCGGCCCGGGCCATGGCCTTCCCCCGGAAGGCGGCCAGGGCCACGGCCTGGGGTGCGGTGAACACCCCGGCGCACTGGAGGGCGGAGTACTCCCCCAGGGACAGGCCGGCGGCGTAGGCCGGGGTAACGCCCCGCTCCGCCAGGACGGCGGTCATGCCGGCGGCGAAGGCCACCATGCAGGGCTGGGTGTACTCGGTCTGGTTGAGCACCCCGTCGGGGTCGGAGAACATGACGGTTTTCAGGTCGAAATCCACCTGGGCGGCGTCCACCACCGCCCGGAAGGCGGGGAAGGCCTCATAGAGGTCCGCCCCCATGCCGGGGTGCTGGGTGCCCTGTCCGGCGTACAGAAATGCCAGGCTCATTCGCTCAACCCCTTTCGCACCTGTTCATACCCTGCCATCAGCTCCTCGAAGATCTGCCGCAGGGGGCGGATCTCATGGACCATGCCGGCCACCTGGCCGGCCATGAGGCTGCCGGTGTCCACGTCGCCGTCGAACACCGCCCGGCGCAGGGAGCCCAGGGTGAGCTTCTCCATCTCCTCCAGGGGCAGGTTCTGCTTCTCCATGCGCAGGTACTCCCGGGCCATCTTGTTTTTCAGCACCCGGACGGGGGCGCCGCCGGTGCGGCCGGTGACGGTGGTGTCGTTGGCGCCGGCCTTGAGGACGGCCTGCTTGTAGTTATCGTGGATGGGGCACTCCTCACTGGCCAGCAGCACGGTGCCCACCTGCACGCCGCAGGCACCCAGGGCGAAGGCGGCGCACAGCTGCCGGCCGTCGGCGATGCCGCCGGCGGCGATGACGGGGACGCTCACCGCGTCGGCCACCTGGGGCACCAGGGCCATGGTGGTCATCTCGCCCACGTGGCCGCCGCTCTCGGTACCCTCGGCGATGACCCCGTCGATGCCGTAGCGCTCCAGCCGCCTGGCCAGCACGGGGGCGGCCACCACGGGGAACACCCGGATGCCCGCCTCCTTCCAGGCGGGGACGTACTTGCCCGGGTTGCCCGCGCCGGTGGTGACCACCTGCACGCCCTCCTCCACCACGACCTTGGCCAACTCGTCGATGTGAGGATTCATCAGCATCAGGTTGACGCCGAAGGGCTTGCCGGTGGTGGCTTTGGCGTCCCGGATCTGGGCCCGCAGGGCCTCGGGATCCAGCCCGCCGCCGGCCACCAGGCCCAGGGCCCCCGCGTTGGACACGGCGGCGGCGAATTTGCCCGTGGCGATGTTGGCCATGCCGCCCTGGATGATGGGGAACTCGATCCCCAGAAGCTCGTTCAGTTTCATGGTAAACTCCTTATCAGACGAAACGGGCGGATGAGGGCATCCGCCCCTACGGTGGGGCGTCGCGCAGATGGAGCGGAGGGCCCCGCCGGACCTTCGTAGGGGGCGATGCCCACATCGCCCCGCTGTTATAGGCGGGCGGCCCTTGTGGCCGCCCGTATCTGTCATGCCATCTCCAGCAGCGCCCCCGCCCAGGTGAGCCCGCCGCCGAAGCCCACGCACAGGGCCCTCTGCCCGGAGCGCAGCTCTCCGGCGGAGACCAGCTCGTCCAGCAGCAGGGGGACGCTGGCGGCGGAGGTGTTGCCGGTGCGGGCGATGTTGCCGGTGCACCTGGCCGGGTCCGCCCCCAGCTTCTTCACGGCGAAGTCGATGATGCGCTGGTTGGCCTGGTGGAACACGAAGCGGTCCACGTCCTCCAGCCCCAGGCCGGCGCGGTCCAGCACCTGCCGGACGCAGCGGGGGAGGGCCTCCACGGCGAAGCGGAACACCGCCTGGCCGTCCATGTGGATGTGGGGCTCCCCGCCGGTGTGCACGCCGGGGATGAAGAGAGCCTCGTCGTTGCCCCGGCAGCCCAGCACGGCGTGGAGGGAGGGGTAGTCCGCCCGCCACTCCACCACCGCGGCCCCCGCCCCGTCGCCGAAGAGGACGCAGGTGCCCCGGTCGGTAAAGTCGGTGACCCGGCTGAGCACCTCCGCCCCCAGCACCAGGCCCAGCTTCCTGGGCGCGGCGGAGAGCAGGCACTGGGCGGTGTGCAGGGCGTAGACGAAGCCGGAGCAGGCGGCGTTCAGATCGAAGCACACCGTGTCCTCCGGCAGGCCCAGCTCCTTCTGGAGCACGCAGGCGGCGGCGGGGGTGAGGAAGTCGGGGGTGAGGGTGGCCACCAGGCATACGCCCACCTCAGCCGGCTTTGCCCCGGCGCGCTCCAGGGCCTGCCGGGCGGCGGCCAGGCAGAGGGAGGTGTGGCTCTCCCCCCCGGCGCACCAGCGGCGGGAGCGGATGCCGGTGCGGGTGGAGATCCACTCGTCGCTGGTATCCACGATTTTGGTCAGCTCGTCGTTGGTGACCGCTCTGCCGGGCAGGGCGGAGCCGGTCGCAATCAGTTTGATGCCGTTCATGGGCGCTCCTTTCCAAGGGCTTTGCTGCCCATCAGGCGGAATTTTTTGTACCGGGCGGCGGCCAGGGCGGGGCCGCTGAGCTTGGCCAGGGAATTGAGCTCCCGCACCAGGGCGGCGTCCAGGGCCTTGTAAAGGGCCTGGGGGTCGGTGTGGGCGCCCCCCGGCGGCTCGGGGATTACCTTGTCGATGACCCCCAGCTGCAGCAGGTCGGCGGCGGTGAGCTTCATCACCTCGCAGGCCTCGTCGGCCCGGGAGGCGTCCTTCCACAAAATGGCGGCGAAGCCCTCGGGAGAGAGAACGGAGTACACCGCGTTCTCCAGCATGAGCACCCGGTTGCCCACGCCCAGGGCCAGGGCCCCGCCGCTGCCCCCCTCGCCGGTGACCACGGACACCACCGGCACGGTGAGGGCGCTGCACAGGGCCAGGGTGCGGGCGATGGCCTCCCCCTGGCCCCGGGCCTCGGC
>CALXEB010000072.1 GCA_944387215.1 uncultured Flavonifractor sp.
GGTGCTGGACCCGGAGGCGTACGCCGACGGGGCCCTGACGGCCTTCCTCACCCAGAGGCTGGGCTGCCGCTGTGAAAACGGCGGGCAGGCCCGCTTCCGGCCGGAGGAGGCCCGGCAGCGGGCGCAGAGCCAGTTCTCCTCCGGCCTGGAGGCCGTTCCCGCCGGCGGGGCCCTTGCCGTCCGGGCGGCGGGGGGCCTGCTGGACTATCTCTATGAGACCCAGAAGACCGACCTGAGCCACCTCACCACCCTGACCTGGCTGGCCGAGGGGCAGTACATGGAGCTGGACCTCACCGCCCGGCGGAACCTGGAGCTCACCGAGACCCTGCGCTCCAAGGAGAAGAAGGGGAGCCTTCTGTGGGTGCTGGACAAGACCCGCACCCCCATGGGCCACCGGCTCATCCGGGCCTGGATGGAGCGGCCCCTCCTCTCCCCCGCCGCCATCAGCCGGCGGCTGGGCGCGGTGGAGGCCCTGGTGAACGCGGCCATCCCCCGCCAGGAGCTCTCCGCCGCCCTGCGGGAGGTGCCCGACCTGGAGCGGCTCATCGGCCGTATCGTCTACGGCACCGCGGGGGGGCGGGACCTGGTCTCCCTCTCCGCCGGGCTGGGGAAGCTGCCCCGGCTGCGGGAGCTCCTCTCCCCCCTGCCCGCTCCCCTGCTGAAGACCCTGGCGGCGGGGATGGATGACCTGGCCGGCCTGCGCGGGCTCATCGACCGGGCCATCGTGGACGAGCCGCCCTTTTCCGTCCGGGAGGGCCGGGTCATCCGGGCGGGCTACGACGCCGAGGTGGACCGGCTGCGGGACATTCAGGACCGGGGCCGGGACCTGGTGGCGGCGGTGGAGGCCCGGGAGCGGGAGCGCACCGGCATCAAGAGCCTGAAGGTGGGCTTCAACAAGGTGTTCGGCTACTATATCGAGGTCTCCAAGGCCAACTACGGCCAGGTGCCCGACGACTACATCCGCAAGCAGACCCTGGTCAACTGCGAGCGGTTCATCACCCAGGAGCTTAAGGACCTGGAGCATGAGATCCTCACCGCCCAGGACCGGGTCTGCGCCCTGGAGTACCAGCTCTTCTGCCAGGTGCGGGAGCAGGCCGCCGCCCATGTGTCGGCGGTGCAGCGCTCCGCCGCGGCGGCGGCCCAGGCCGATGTGCTCTGCTCCTTTGCCGCCGTGGCCGCCGAGCACGGCTACTGCCGGCCGGAGGTGGACCAGTCGGGCTGTATCGACATCGCCGAGGGCCGCCACCCGGTGGTGGAGCAGACCCTCAAAGGCAGTCTCTTCGTGCCCAACGACGTCCGCCTGGACGGCGGGGAGAACACGGTGGCCATCATCACGGGGCCCAACATGGCGGGCAAGAGCACCTATATGCGCCAGGTGGCCCTCATCGTCCTCATGGCGCAGATGGGCTCCTTCGTGCCCGCCCGCTCCGCTCGCATCGGGGTGGTGGACCGGGTGTTCACCCGCATCGGGGCCAGCGACGACCTCAGCGCCGGGGCCTCCACCTTTATGGTGGAGATGACCGAGGTGGCCGAGATGCTCAAAAACGCCACCCCCCGCTCCCTGCTCATCCTGGACGAGATCGGCCGGGGCACCTCCACCTATGACGGCATGGCCATCGCCCGGGCGGTGCTGGAGTACTGCGCGGACAAGAAGCGCCTGGGGGCCAAGACCCTCTTCGCCACCCACTACCATGAGCTCACCGCCCTGGAGGGCGCCATGACGGGAGTGAAAAACTACAACATCGCCGCAAAAAAGAAAGGGGACGAGCTGATCTTCCTGCGGAAGATCGTCCCCGGCGGGGCGGATCAGAGCTACGGTATCGAGGTGGCCAGGCTGGCCGGGGTGCCCAATAAGGTCATCAGCCGGGCCCGGCAGATCCTGGCCGAGCTGGAGGCCGCCGGCGGCCCCGCCCCCGGGCCCGGAGCCGCCGCCCCGGAGCAGGCGCAGGTCTCCCTGGGGGACATGGGGGCCGGACAGGTGGCCGACCGCCTGCGGCGCGTCACGGTGGATACCCTCACCCCCATCGAGGCGCTGAATTTGGTGTACGAGCTCAAGCAGATGCTGTAGCGCCGGGCGGGGACGGTGCTATACGTCCCGCCTGCTCCCCGCCGTGAAAGGAGGCCACCATGTCCACCAGACACCGCCGCCCCTGGCGGCCCCAGATGACCAGGGCCGAAATGGGCCGGGGATGGGTATTTTTCGCCCTCTACGTCCTCCTGTTTCCCTGGATCATGGGGTGGGTGCAGCGCTCCTTCGACGGGGAGCTGCCCGTGGCGGAGGCCAACGTGGTCTACTACCTCCTGTCCGCCACCCTGGTGTTCCTGGTGTTCTGGAGCTTTCTGAGGCACGGCTTCCACCTGCTGCTGGACTGGCTGCCGGAGAATCTGTTCGCCTTCGCCACCGGCCTTGTGGGGGCGGGGGCGCTTCACCTGCTGGTCTCCCTCATCCCCCTGCCGGTGGAAAATCCCAACGCGGTGAGCTACCCCGAGCAGTTCGCCCTGGCCCCCTTCGCCACCACGGTGATCCTGGTGGTGCTCATGCCCGTGGTGGAGGAGCCCCTGTTCCGCGGCCTGCTCTTCGGCACCGCCCGGCGGTACAGCCGGGCGCTGGGGTACGCGCTCTCCATCTTTGTATACGCGTTCTACTGCGTGTGGCAGTTCGTCTACGCCTACGGGCAGGTGGACCTGCGCTATCTGCTCCTGTTTGTGGAGTATCTGCCCATGTCCCTGGCCCTCACCTGGTGCTATGACAACGGCGGATCGATATGGACTCCCGTCGCCCTCCACGCGGCGATCAATGCATTCACTCTGTACACGGCGGTGCGGTAGGTCCTGAATGGCCACAGTTGCCGTAGGGGCGGTCTGTGACCGCCCGCGGGCGGCTGATAGCCGCCCCTACAGAGGCTGGACGGCCCGGGGATGTATGTAGGGGCGATCATCGATCGCCCGCAAGTCCCCGCCAATCTCCCGAATGAGAAAGCAGGTACTTCTATGCCCCATATCCAACAGTTAGACCCCCATGTGGCCGACCTCATCGCCGCCGGCGAGGTAGTGGAGCGCCCCGCCTCGGTGGTGAAGGAGCTCATGGAGAACGCCATCGACGCCGGGGCGGACAAGCTGACGGTAGAGCTGCAGCACGGGGGGATGACCCTCATCCGGGTCACCGACAACGGCTGCGGCATCGCCCCGGAGGAGGCGGAGACCGCCTTCCTCCGCCACGCCACCAGCAAGCTGCGCACCGAGTACGACCTGGAGGCCATCGGCACCCTGGGCTTCCGGGGGGAGGCCCTGGCGGCCATCGCCGCCGTCAGCCGGGTGGAGCTGCTCACCCGCACGGGAGAGCACGACCTGGGCTGCGCCCTCTCCCTGGAGGGGGGCGCGGTGGTGAGCCGTGAGGAGGCCGGCTGCCCCCAGGGCACCACCCTGGTGGTAAAGGACCTCTTTTACAACACCCCTGCCCGGCTGAAGTTCATGAAGAAGGACGCCGCCGAGGGGGCGGCCTGCTTTGCCATGGTCCAGCGGGTGGCCCTGTCCCATCCGGAGGTGAGCGTGAAGTTCCTCCGGGACGGGAAGCAGGAGCTGCTCACCCCCGGCGACGGACAGCTCAGCTCCGCCCTCTACGCCGTGCTGGGCCGGGACCTGGCCCTGGGCTTCACGGAGGTGAAGGGCTCCGGCGAGGACATGAGCGTGGCGGGCTTCGTCTCCCTGCCCGCCTGCTGCCGGGGCACCCGGGGGTACCAGTATTTCTTCGTCAACGGCCGGTATGTGAAAAGCCGCACCATGATGGCCGCCCTGGAGGAGGCCTACGCCAACCAGAAGATGGTGGGCCGGTTCCCCGGCTGCGCCCTCCACCTGACGTGCAGGCTCAGCGCTGTGGACGTGAACGTCCACCCCACCAAGCAGGAGGTCAAGTTCGGCAGCGAGCGCAAGGTGTTCGACGCGGTGTACTACGCTGTGCGCTCCGCCCTGGAGGGGGATCGGTCCCGGCCCGCACTGACCCTGGAGACCCGGCGGCCTGCAACCACCACCGTAGGGGCGGATATCATCCGCCCGCCCTTCCCCGCGGCCGACCCCGTCCAGGAGACCCTGCCCCTGCACGACGTTACCGCCCCCCGGGCGGCCGCCCCATATGGCGGCCCTGCGGGCAAAGCCGCCACGCCCGCCCCGCAGGAAAAGCCTTCCCCTGGGGGAAGGTGGCCCGAAGGGCCGGATGAGGGGAACGGTCGGACGAAAGAGGCAGTTGGACATACCGTTCCCCTCATCAGTCAGCCTGCGGCTGACAGCACGGGCCATGGAAAATTTAATTTAGTTGGGCTGTCACCCGGACAGTCCGACCCCCAGGGGAAGCCTATGGCGGCACCCCATACAGATGTCCCCGCCCCAGCCCCCGAGCCTGCCCCCGCCCCGGAGGAGCCCGCCCCCTGGCGCATGGCCGGGGAGGTGCTGGACACCTATATCATCGTGGAGCGGGGGGACAAGGTGCTCTTCATCGACAAGCACGCCGCCCACGAGCGGCTCAACTTCGACCGGCTGAAGGCCGAGGGGTACCGCCCCATGGTCCAGACCCTGCTGGAGCCGGCGGTGTGCACCCTGCCGGCGGAGGAGGGGGCCGTGCTGCTGGCCCACCTGCCCCTGCTGGAGCGGTTCGGCTTTGAGGCCGAGGACTTCGGCGGCGGGGCCGTCCTGGTGCGGGCCGCCCCCGCCGACGTGGCCGCCGGGGAGATTCCGGAGGTGCTGGGGGAGCTGGCCGAGCGGCTGCTCACCACCGGCTCTGCCGACCCGGAGGCCGCCCGGGACACCCTGCTGCACACCATGGCCTGCAAGGCCGCCATCAAGGGCGGGCAGAAGAACGGGGAGGCCGAGCTGCTGAAGGTGGCCCAGGCCGTCATGTCGGGGCAGGTCAGGTACTGCCCCCACGGAAGGCCGGTGGCCATCGAGCTGACCCGGCAGCAGCTGGAGCGGCGGTTCGGGCGGGCATAGCCCCGCCCGCAAAAGGAAGCCGGGACAGGCCCGCTGATCCGACAAAATCCCCTTCAAGATTGGTATATATTGGATGCATCTCACAGAAAGAAGGAGTGCATCCCATATGCAAAAGACACACAACCTGCAGGACCTGTTCCTTGCCCGCGCCCGGCGGGACAAGGCCAACGTGACCATGTTCCTCATGAACGGCTACCAGCTCAAGGGGCAGATCGCCGGCTTTGACGCCTTTGTGGTGGTACTTATGACGGGGGACAGGCAGCAGGTCATCTACAAGCACGCCATCTCCACCATCGTGCCCGAGCGGGCCGTTCCCCTGGCGGAGGAGGCGCGGGACTAAAGGAGCGCCTATGAAGCAAGGTTCTCTCAACGCGAAGATCATCATGCTCCTGCTGCTGGCGGCGGTGGCGGTCTGCCTGGGCGCCGCCGCCTGGCGGAGCTTCCGGGATCCCTTTACCACCGTGGTGTCCTTCTCCTATACCGTGGACGACAGCCTGGAGGCCACCGGCTTCCTGGCCCGGCAGGAGCAGGTGCTCACCAACACCGGCGGCGTGGTGGAGCTGCTCCCCCAGGAGGGGGAGAAGGTGGCCAAGGGGGGCACGGTGGCCCTGGTATACCAGGACTCCTCCGGCCTGGAGCGGCGGGAGCAGCTCCAGCAGCTGGAGATGGAAAAGGAGCAGCTGGAGTACGCCCTGGAGCGCACCGGCGCCGGGGGCGGGGACGCCTCCCAGCTCACCGACCAGGTGCTGGACGCCATCGCGGAGCTGCGCGCGGCCGTGGCCGGCCGGGATCTGACGGATCTGGAGCGGCAGAGCATGGATCTGAAGAGCCTTGTCTACAAGCGGGAGTACGCCTACGGCGGGACGGGGGAGGAGAGCGCCGACGCCATCCAGGCCGCCCTTGACGAGGTGGACAGCCAGATCTCCTCCCTCTCCTCCCAGGCCGCCCAGAGCACCCAGAGCATCACCGCGTCCCAGTCGGGTATTTTCTCCGGCTATGTGGACGGGTATGAGAGCCTTCTCACCCCGAAGGTGCTGGAGACCGTCACCCCCGCCCAGCTGGACGGCCTGGCGGGACAGGCCTCCGAAGAGGACCAGACGGCGGTGGGCAAGCTCATTACCGACTCCACCTGGTATTTTGCCTGCGCCCTGCCCCAGGAGGATGCGGAGCGGCTGGTGGAGGGCCGCAGCGTCACGGTCCGCTTTTCCCGGGACTGGTCCGGGGAGGTGGACATGACGGTGGAGCGGGTGGGCGAGCCGGAGGACGGCCGCTGCGCCGTGGTGCTCTCCACCGATCGGTACCTCTCCGAGACCACCCTGCTGCGCCGGCAGACGGTGGAGCTGGTGTTCCAGTCGGTCACCGGCGTGCGCGTGCCCAAGCAGGCCCTGCGGGTGGCCGAGCAGACCGTCACCGACGAGGAGACCGGGGAGGAGTCCACGGTCCAGGTCACCGGGGTGTACACCCTGGTGGGCGAGCAGGTGGAGTTCAAGCCCGTCACCGTCCTGGAGCAGGGGGACACCTTCGTCCTGGTGGAGGCCGCCGGGAGCGGCCGGGCCGCCCTCCAGCCCGGGGACGTGGTGGTGGTGGCCGCCGAGGACCTGTACGACGGGAAAGTGATCCAATAGAGATAAAATGATAAGGGGAGATCATCCATGACGCTGGAAGAGAACGTGGCCCTGGTGAAAGAGCGTATCCGCGCCGCCGCCCGGTCGGCCGGCCGGGATCCCGGGGAGGTCACCCTGGTGGCGGCCACCAAGGTCCAGACTTCGGACACCATCCGCCGGGCCATCGCGGCGGGCGTCACCATATGCGGGGAGAACCGGGTGCAGGAGATGACCGCCCACCTGGCGGACAACGCCTATGACGGGGCCGCCCTGCACTTCATCGGCCATCTGCAGACCAACAAGGTCAGGCAGGTGGTGGGCCGGGTGGATCTCATCGAGTCGGTGGGGTCGGCCCATCTGCTGGAGGCGGTGGAGGCCCAGGCCGCCAAGCTGGACCTCTGCCAGGACATCCTGCTGGAGGTCAACATCGGCGGGGAGCAGGCCAAGAGCGGCGTGGCCCCGGCGGAGCTGTACGACCTGGCGGCCCGGGCCGCGGACTGCCCCCATCTGCGGCTGCGGGGGCTCATGACCATCCCCCCCATTGCCCAGGGGCCGGAGGGGAATCGCGCTTTTTTTGCAAAAATGTATCAGCTTTATGTTGACATAAGACAAAAAATAGACCATAATGGGACTGTCATAAACTGTCTTTCCATGGGAATGAGCGGTGATTTCGAGGATGCGGTCCGGGAGGGCGCCACTCTGGTACGGGTAGGCACCGCCCTGTTCGGGCCCCGGCCCCCGATGGGCAAGGCCTAGATCGCCGCAAGAAAAATTCGGGAGGTAGACCGAAATGGGATTTTTGGATGAGCTCAAGCGCCTGGCACGGCCCTATGAGGACGAGGAGCTGGAGGACGAGTACGAGGACGAGTTCGAGCCCGTCTCCCGCAGTGACCGCATGGACCGCACCGCCGGGGAGCGGGCAGAGCGCCGCGCCGCCAAGGCCCAGGATACCGGCGTACTGGCCCCGGAGCCGGAGCGCCGGAGCAACAAGGTGGTCAACATCCACACCACCACCCAGCTGCAGGTGGTGCTGGTGAAGCCCGAGCGGTTCGAGAACGCCAGCGAGATCGCCGACCACCTGCGGGAGAAGCGCACCGTGGTGCTCAACCTGGAGTCCACCAACAAGGACATCGCCCGCCGCCTGCTGGACTTCCTGTCCGGCGTGGCCTACGCCAACGAGGGCAAGATCAAGAAGGTGGCCATCTCCACTTACATCATCACGCCCTACAACGTCGATATTTTAGGCGACCTGATCGACGAGCTGGAGAACAACGGCCTGTATTTCTAAAAGAGCGGGCTGTATTTTTAAAGGGAGCGGGGGAATCGACGATGCTGACACCGCAGGAGGTTTCCGAGCACGCCTTTGCCAAGGCGTCTTTCGGCGGATACAACATGGCTATGGTGGACGAGTTTCTGGACGTGCTGACGGCGGACTACACCACGCTGTACAAGGAAAACGCCACCCTGAAGGCCAAGATGAAGGTGCTGGTGGACAAGGTGGAGGAGTACCGCTCCACCGAGGAGGCCATGCGCAAGGCCCTGCTGACGGCCCAGAAGATGGCCGACGACATGGTGGCCCAGGCGGAGGCCAAGAAGGCCGAGATGCTCCAGAACGCCGAGGCGGAGGCCAAGGCACGCATGGCCGAGCTGGCCCAGGGCGTCCGGGACGAGCAGCTGCGCCTCACCGCCGCCCAGAACGCCACGGCGGCCTATGTGGCCAAGCTCAGGGAGCTCTACCAGCATGAGATGGACTACCTCAGCGGCCTGTCCCAGCTCACCGCCCCGGTGGAGAAGCCCGACCCGGTGGATTCCGCGGTGAAGGACATCGAGGCCCATGTGGAGCAGATGGTCCGGGAGGAGGCCGTTCGGGAGCCCGACCAGGAGGAGCCCACTGCGGAGCACGGCGGGCTGTACGCCGAGCTGAAGGAGCTGGAGCGCTCCGGTGCGCCGGCGGATCACGGGGACGGGACGGAGGAGCCCACCCGCCGCATCGACTTCGACCACCTGCAGTTCGGCAAGGATTACGAGATCCGCTAAAATTTCCTTGACAGAACCCCTGCAAACGGGTAAGATACTGGGAGACGCCGTTTTTGGCGTCTCCCAGTGGATTTTTTATCGGAAAATGCTGTGATGAGGACAAGTACCCATCCCGCCCCTGCACAGAGAGCCGCCGTTTGGTGCAAGGCGGACAGGAGGGCTGGCGAAGATCACCTCGGAGCGGCCCGCCGAACACAGTAAGCGGGCACGGCTGGCCCCGTTACCGGCCTTTGAGTGGCCCCGGCATGCCCGGAGCAACGAGAGTGGTACCGCAGAGGTTCGCGCCTTTGTCTCTTGGGAGACAGGGGCGCTTGTTTTTTGGGAAAACGGATTGCCGCGCCAGTGTGCGCGCTGGCTCGCAATGACAGACGGGGCGGGGACGGCGGGCCGATGTGGGCATCGGCCCCTACGGGCGATAACACCGCCGCGGGATGGGGACAAGCTGTAGGGGCGGATATCATCCGCCCGCCAGGTACACCGTCCCGCTGCGGATATCCCCGCCATCCACAGGGCGCGGCACCCCTGACGCGCCGTTTTTAAGAAAACGGATTGCCGCGCCAGTGTGCGCACTGGCTCGCAATGACAGACGGGGCGGCAGGCATCCGCCGCAGCCCGGCAGATACGCGAATACCCGGCGGGAAAACCGCCGTCCATTTTCAATTATCAATTATCAATTTGCAAAGGAGAGCCACCCATGGACTACAACCAGACCGTCCATCTGCCCCAGACCGACTTTCCCATGCGGGCGGGGCTGCCCAAGCGGGAGCCTGACATGCTCCGTGAGATGTACGACCACGACCTGTACCACAAGATGGTAAAGCGCAACGAGGGCAAGCCCAGCTTCGTCCTCCACGACGGCCCGCCCTACGCCAACGGCAACATCCACATCGGCACCGCCCTGAACAAGATCCTCAAGG
>CALXEB010000073.1 GCA_944387215.1 uncultured Flavonifractor sp.
GTCAGCTGACGCTGGTGCATGGCGCAGGTGCCGGTGGTGCGGCGGGGCAGGATCTTGCTCCGCTCGGACAGGAACCGGCGCAGCTTGGCCGCGTCCTTATAGTCGATGTGCTCCACCTTGTCCACACAGAAGGTGCAGACCTTGCGGCGCTTGCGGCCGCGGGGGCGCTCTCTATCCATAGCCATAACAGGGAAACCTCCTTTACCACGGGGCAATACCCCGTCTTGTTTTGTATCCCGCAGTCAACGCGGGAAAAAGTCTGCTCAGAAGGGCAGCTCTCCGTCGTCGTCAGAGAGCTCGGCGAACTGGTCGCCGCCGGCGGGGGCCCCATAGCCGCCGGCAGGGGCGGCAGGCGGCGCGTAGCCCCGGTCGGCCCCGCCGAAACCGCCGGCGGGGGCGGAGTAGCCGCCGCCCTCGGCGTCCCGCTTGGAGTCGCCGAAATACACGTTGTCGGCCACTACCTCGGCGCTGGTGCGCTTGTTGCCGTCCCGGTCGGTCCAGTCCCGCATCTGCAGGCGGCCCTCCACCACGGCCAGGCGGCCCTTGGTGAAGTAGCGGCTCACAAATTCCGCGGTCTGGCGCCAGGCCACCACGTCGATCCAGTCGGTGGCCTTCTCGCCGGTGTTCTTGTCCTTGAAGTCCCGGTCCACCGCCAGGCGGAAAGACGCCACCGGCGTCCCGCTCTGGGTGTGGCGGAGCTCAGGATCGCGGGCCAGCCGGCCCATGAGGATGATACGGTTGAGCATGTCCGCCCCTCCCTCTTACTCGTCGTCCTTGCAGACGATCAGGGAGCGCATAACGCCGTCGGTGATGCGCAGGATACGGTCCAGCTCCCGGGGGAACTCGGACTTGGCGCTGAAGGTCATCAGCACGTAGTAGCCCTCGGTCTGGTCGTTGATGGGATAGGCCAGGTGGCGCTTGCCCCACTCGTTGACCTCAGCCAGGGTGCCGTTCTGCTCCACCAGAGCCTGGAACTTCGCCACCATGGCGGCAGTGGCCTCCTCGGTCAGGTTGGGATCGAGGATGTAAACCACCTCATAGTTTCCGCTGAGTTTTGCCATTTTGTTTGCACCTCCTTATGGACATATGGCCCCCGCACGCAGGCGGGAGCAAGGATAGGGCCTGCTTCCCCATGGAAAACAAGCCCTATTATTATATAAAAAGTGCGGGAAAAGTCAAGGCTTTTTCCGAAATATCTGTTTTTAAAAAAATTTTCCCTCCCTGTGCAATAAAACGCCTCCGCCGGACATTTCATAGACAGAACGGACGGGGCAGACCCCCGCGGGGGCCCGCCGGAAGATATGAATCAAACTTTACTGAAAAGGAGACGTTCCATATGAAATACAAAGCCATTCCTGTTTTGGCCGCCGGCCTTCTGGCCCTGACCCTGGCCGGCTGCGGCACCGGCACCACCGCCGCCCAGGCCGGCGCTGCGGCCACCCCCGAGACCTCCCCGGCGGCCCAGACCACCCCTGCCGCGCAGAGCACCCCGGCGGCCCAGGCCACCCCCGCGGGCCAGACCGCCGCCATCACCGAGGATGACGCCAAGAATGCCGCCCTGGCCCACGCCGGCCTTACCGCCGACCAGGTCTCCTTCGCCCGGGCCCACCAGGACCGGGACGACGGCCGGCTGGTCTACGACGTGGAGTTCTACACCGCCGACTACCAGGAGTACGACTACGAAATCGACGCCAGCACCGGCGACGTGCTCTCCTACGACTACGACGCCGAGCACTACGACCGGCCCAGCGCCTCCGCCGGCGGCAGTTCCGCCGTCATCACCGCCGACCAGGCCAAGGAGATCGCCCTGGCGGAGGTGCCCGGCGCGTCCGCTTCCGATATCCGGGAGTTCGAGACCGACCGGGACGACGGCCGCCTGGAATACGACTGCAAGATCGTCTACGACGGCATGGAATATGAATTCAGCATCGACGGGACCAGCGGCGCCATCCTGGGCTGGGAGCGCGAGCCCCTCTGGCACTGAGCCCGATCCGGTGAGACGATAAAAACAAGCTAAAGATACAAAAAATATAAATTCTATAAGGAGGAACCGTTATGAAGATCACCCGCATTACCAAGAGGCTCAGCGCCCTCGCCCTCTGCGCCGTCCTGGCCGTGGGCAGCCTGGCCGTGTCCGCCGGCGCCGCCCAGAGCTCCGCCGTCACCGCCCAAATCTCCCCCAACATCGACGTGGTGGTGGACGGGGTGGAGCGCACCTTCTACAACGTCAGCGGCACCGAGGTCCACCCCATCGTCTACAACGGCACCACTTACCTGCCCGTGCGCGCCATCGGCGAGCTCATGGGCAAGAACGTGAACTGGGATCAGTCCACCCTCACCGCCTCCCTCACCAGCCCCCGCACCACCGGCGCCACCGTGGGCACCCCGGACACCTCCGCCGTGACCAAAAATGTGACCGTGGGCCTCCATCCCGAGTACACCATCCTGGTGGACGGCGTGGAGCGCACCTTCACCAATGTAAACGGCACCGTGGTCTACCCCATGGCCTATAACGGCTCCATCTACCTGCCCCTGCGCGCCATCGGCAACCTGATGGGCAAAACCGTGGCCTGGGACGGGGCCACCTCCACCGCCACCCTCTCCGGCGGCAATGAGATCACCGACGCCGACAGCTTCAACCAGACCGGCGGAAACACCGGCAGCACCGGGAATACCGGCACCACCACCGGCACCATCACCGCCGACCGGGCCAAGGAGATCGCCCTGAAGGACGCCGGCCTCACCGCCGGCCAGGTCACCTTCATCCGCAGCCAGCTGGACCGGGACGACGGCCGGCTGGTGTACGACGTGGAGTTCTACAACTCCGCCAACTACACCGAGTACGACTACGAGATCGACGCCAGCACCGGCGCCATCCTCTCCAAGGACTTCGACGCCGAGTACTACACTCAGCCCGGCACCGGCGGCACCGGCGCCGCCATCACCGCTGACCGCGCTAAGGAGATCGCCCTGAACCACGCCGGCGTCTCCGCCAGCCAGGTCTCCTTCATCCGCAGCCAGCTGGACCGGGACGACGGCCGGCTGGTGTACGACGTGGAGTTCTACAACTCCGCCACCTACACCGAGTACGACTATGAGATCGACGCCAGCACCGGCGCCATCGTCTCCAGCGATTTCGACGCGGAGTACTACACCCGTCCCAGCACCGGCGCCACCATCACCGCCGAGCGGGCCAAGGAGATCGCCCTGAGCGACGCCGGCCTCTCCGCCAGCCAGGTCTCCTTCATCCGCAGCCAGCTGGATTGGGACGACGGCCGCCAGATCTATGAAGTGGAGTTCTACAACACCGCCACCTACACTGAGTACGATTACGAGATCGACGCCGGCACCGGCGCCATCCTCTCCCGGGACTACGACGCGGAGTACTACACCCGTCCCAGCACCGGCGGCAGCACCGATACCTCCAACCTCATTTCCGCCGACCGGGCCAAGGAGATCGCCCTGGGCCGCGCGCCCTCCGGGGCCGCCGTGGTGAAGTGCGAGCTGGAGCGGGACGACGGCCGCTACCTCTACGAGATCGAGATGCGCTCCGGCCGGACCGAATACTCCTGTGACGTGGACGCTTCCACCGGCGCCATCTACGACTGGGACGTGGACTACGACTGAGCGTCAGGTAAGCTTCATTACGGATCTATGACCGCGCGAAAGGGGCCGGCCGCAGTCTGCGGCCGGCCCCTTTCATCTCTTCCGCGGCGGTCCGTCTCTCACTCCAGCAGGTCGGGCCCCGGCAGGTCCATCTGCCGCTTGCGGGCGGCGGAGCGGGAGAGCTTTTCGGCCAGGGAAGCGGCGTCCCCGGAGGCCAGAACGTCCCGGTAGGCCTGCAGATTGCCCAGCAGCCGGTCCAGGGCGGTGAGCAGGGCGGGGCGGTTGAGGGAGAACAGCTGGGTCCACAGCCCCACGTCCAGGGCGGCCACCCGGGTGCAGCCCCGGAAGGAGGAACCCTCGTACCCCCGGCAGTCAAAGAGCTCCGGGTCGTCGCACACCGCCACGGCGATGACGTGCATCATCTGGCTGGTGTAGGCGATGAGGGCGTCGTGGGCCTGGGCGGTGGTGGGGCACACGTCCTTGCAGCCGATGTGGCGGGCCAGCCGCTCCAGCAGGGCCACGTGCTCCGGCCTGCTGTTCTCTCGGGGCACTATCAGAAAGTGGGAATCCCGGAACATCTCCGCGAAGGCGTGCTCCACGCCGGAGAACTCCGTGCCCGCCATGGGGTGGCAGCCGATGAAGTCCACCGTCTCCGGCAGGGCCTCCGCCGCCTCCATCACGGCGGTCTTGACGCCGCACACATCCCACACCAGGGCCCCGGACTTGAAGCTGTCCCGATACCGGGCCAGGAAGTCCAGGATGCCCTGGGGGTGGAGGGCCAGGACCACCACGTCGGCCTGGGGCAGCACCTGCTCCGCCCGCTCGGTGACCCGGTCGCCCACGCCGTGCTCGGCGGCATACCGCAGGGTGGGCTGGGACACATCCACGCCCACGATCTCAAAATCCTCAAAGCCCTTCAGGGCCAGGGCCAGGGACCCCCCGATGAGCCCCAGCCCAATGATGGCCATGGTCTGCTTCATAAAAACCGTCTCCTTTTCCGCACCGGGCGGGTCTGGGACCCGCCCCTACTGCCCGCTGCCCACGCTTCACTGTTTACTATTCCCTGCCCCTATGCCTTCCGGCCCACGCAGGGGGCCAGGGTGTGCAGGCGGCCCATCAGGGAATCGAACTGCTCCGGGGTGATGGACTGGGCGCCGTCGCACAGGGCGTTCTTGGGGTCGTTGTGGACCTCCACGATGAGGCCGTCCGCCCCGGCGGCCACGGCCGCCAGGCTCATGCGCTCCACCATCCACGCCTTGCCGCAGGCGTGGGAGGGGTCCACCACCACCGGCAGGTGGCTGAGCTGCTTCACCGCCAGCACGGCGGACAGGTCCAGGGTGTTGCGGGTGAAGGTCTCGAAGGTGCGGATGCCCCGCTCGCAGAGGATGACCTTCTCGTTCCCCCCGGCCATGATATACTCCGCGCTCATGAGCCACTCCTCGATGGTGGAGGAGAGGCCCCGCTTGAGCAGGATGGGCTTTGTGGTCTTGCCCAGCTGCTTGAGCAGGTCGAAGTTCTGCATGTTCCGCGCCCCCACCTGGATCACGTCCACGCACATCTCGAACATTTCCACGTTGTCGGTGGACATGATCTCGGTGACGATGGGCAGGCCGGTGGCCGCCCGGGCCTGCTGGAGCAGGCGGATACCGTCGTTGCCCATGCCCTGGAAGGAGTAGGGGGAGGTGCGGGGCTTGAAGGCCCCGCCCCGCAGGGCGGCAGCCCCGCTGGCCTTCACCGCCCGGGCCACCCCCACGATCTGCTCCTCGCTCTCCACCGAGCAGGGCCCGGCGATCACCGCCAGCTTTTCCCCGCCCACCAGGGCTCCGCCTCCCAGGTCGATGACCGTATCCTCCGGGTGGTACTTGCGGTTGGCCTTCTTGTAGGGCTCAGTGACCCGCATCACCCGCTCCACCCCGGGCAGCAGGGAGAGCTTCTCCCGGTCGATGCCCTCGGCGTTGCCCTCGGCGCCCAGGATGGTGGTCTCCGCCCCCTTGGACACCATGACCTTCACGCCGCCGGCCTCCATGACCCTGACGGCCTCCTCCATCTGCTCGGGGGTGAAGCCCCGTTTCATGATAACGACCATAGTTTAAACTCCTTTCTGAAAAAACGAAGGCCCGCAGCCGCCCAAAGGCGGCCGCGGGCCCAGCTTGCTCCCTGCAGGAGAGCTTGTCCTGTCACCGACCGTTCATGGGCACGGGAAATCGCCGCTGCCAAAATAATAGCAGCGGTAGCCGTACGCATAAACAGCGGAAAACCTCACAGGACAGCCCTCCTTTCTCTTTGACCAGAGTAACGCCTTTTGGGCGGAAAGTCAAGCGGAAATTTTTCTTGAAATCCTACCTGTATCATGGTATTATATCAGTGACAATAACAAGGTGGGGTGTATATGAAAATTTCCACAAAAGGGCGCTATGCCCTGCGGCTCATGCTGGACGTGGCCCTGAACAGCCACGGCTCCGCCGTCCCTCTGCGGGATGTGGCTCAGCGGCAGGACATTTCTGACAAATATCTGGAGCAGATCGTCACCCAGCTCTCCCGGGCGGGCCTGGTGCGCTCGGTGCGCGGGGCCGGCGGCGGCTACCTGCTGACCCGGGATCCGGCTGAGTATACCGTAGGGGAGATCCTGCGCACGCTGGAGGGCAACCTGGCCCCGGTGAGCTGCGTGGATCAGGACGACGTCTGCCGGTGCGACCGGGCGGACCGCTGCGTCACCGTGGAAGTGTGGCGGGACATCCAGTCCGCCGTCGCCGGCGTGGTGGATAACCTGACTCTGGCGGATCTTGTAGCGCGTTACCACAAAAAATGCCCTCAGGGGGCGTAAGGCCGTCCCGGCCTTTGCGCCGGGGAGATATACCGCACGGACAAGCGGGCCGCAGCACAGCGCTGCGGCCCGCTTTTTCCGCCGTCCGCCCCCTGCCGGGGGCCGCAGCCGGGCGCTCCTATCCTTCAAACAGACCGGAGGACAGGTACCGCTCCCCGGTGTCGGGGAGGATGACCGCAATGGTCTTGCCCGCCATATCGGGGCGGCGGGCCAGTTCCCGGGCGGCATGGGCCGCCGCGCCGGAGGAGACGCCGCAGAGCACCCCCTCCGTGCGGGCCAGCTCCCGGGCGGCGGCATAGGCGTCGTCGCCGGCGACGGCCACCACCTCGTCCACCACGGAGAGATCCAGGGTGCCGGGGACAAAGCCCGCGCCGATGCCCTGGATCTTGTGGGGGCCGGGCTTTCCGCCAGAGAGAACGGGGGACTCCGCGGGCTCCACGGCGATCGCCCGGACGCCGGGCCTGCGCTCCTTCAGATAGCGGCCCGCCCCGGTGATGGTGCCGCCGGAGCCCACCCCGGCCACCAGCACATCCACCGCGCCCCGGGTGTCCTCCCAAAGTTCGGGTCCGGTGGTCTCATAGTGGGCCCGGGCGTTGGCCGGGTTGTTGAACTGGTCGGGCATCCAGGCGCCGGGCGTGGCCCTCAGCAGCTCGTTGGCCTTCTCAATGGCCCCGGCCATGCCCCGGCTCCCCTCGGTGAGCACCAGCTCCGCCCCCAGGGCGGCGAGGAGGCTGCGGCGCTCCTGGCTCATGGTCTCGGGCATGGTGAGCACCACCCGGTACCCCCGCAGCCGGCCGATATAGGCCAGCCCCACCCCCGTGTTGCCGCTGGTGGGCTCCACGATGACGCAGCCGGGCTTGAGCAGGCCCCGCTCCTCCGCGTCCCGGATCATGAACAGGGCCGCCCGGTCCTTGGCGGAGGACAGGGGGTTGAAGCTCTCCAGCTTGGCCAGGATGCGCGCGCCGGGGGCGAAGCGCTCCAGCCGGAGCAGTGGCGTATGCCCGATGAGTTCGGGCAGGCTGTTGGCAATAGGCATAGGCGGGACCTCCTTCGTTTTTATCAGTATACCGCCATTTTGCCGGGGATACAACGGGGAATCGGAAAAGGGGTCTCACCGAGTTCCCGCGGCCGAAGCCACGGAAAAAGAGTAAAATCAGTCATTCCCGGGGACATGCGCCTCGGGAATGACACCCCTCAGCCCGCAAGTGTGCGGGGCGGACACCATAGGTGTCCGCCCCGTGCGCGCAGCCCCGGCCGGTCCTTTCGACCGGCCGGGGCTGTTTGGAGCTGCTGTTCCTGCCGGGGCGGGTCCTTAGAACATCGGCACCACGGCGCCCTGATAAGTCTCCTCCATCCAGCTGCTGATCTCGTCGCTCTTCAGCGCCTCCACCAGGGCCAGGATGGCCTCGTTGTTCTCATTGCCCTCCTTGACGGCCACCACGTTCACATAGGCAGCGGCAGCCTCGCCGTCGGCGTCCTCAATGGCCAGGGCGTCGGCCACATTCAGGCCGGCGTCAATGGCGTAGTTGCCGTTGATGACCGCCATGTCCACATCCGGCAGGCGGACGGGAAGCTGGGCGGCCTCCAGCTCCACGATCTCCAGGTTCAGGGGATTGTCCACGATGTCCAGCACCGTGGCGGTGATGCCCGCGTTCTCTGCCAGGGTGATCAGCCCCTCCTGCTCCAGCAGCAGCAGGGCCCGGGCCTCGTTGGTGGCGTCGTTGGGCACGGCGATCTGGGCGCCCTCCTGGAGGGCGTCGATGGAGGCGGTCTTGCCGGCGTACAGGCCGAAGGGCTCATAGTGGATCTCGCCCACGCTCACCAGGTGGGTCCCGTGGGACTCATTGTACTCGTTCATGTAGGTGATGTGCTGGAAGTAGTTGGCGTCCAGGGAGCCGTCCTCCACCGCGTCGTTGGGGGTGTTGTAGTCGTTCATGGTGGTGATCTCCAGGGTAATGCCCTGCTCGGCCAGGATGGGCACCACCTGCTCCAGGATCTCCACGTGGGGCGCGGGGGTGCCGCCGATCCTCAGGGTGACGGTCTCGCCGGCGGGGGTGCCGGTGCTGCCGGCGGGGGACTCGGCGGCGGGGGAGCCGGCGCCGCTGTCGGGGGTCTCGGCGGTGCCGGTGGTGCCGCCGCCGCAGCCGGTGAGCACGCCGGCGGCCAGCGCGCCGGTCAGGAGCAGAGAGAGCAGTTTCTTCATGGTTCATTTCTCCTTTTCATCTTGTTTTGTTCCAAATTTAAGTACAAAAAAACGCCCTTGAATACAGTTCAAGGACGAGAGCTTTCGCTTCGTGGTACCACCTTGCTTCACCCATGCCTCACGGCAGGGGCCTTATGGAGTGCGGGACATGCGTCCGATACTCCTGCGCTGTGACGGGCGCCCCCGTCGCCGCCTAAGGATCCCTCCCTCGGCCGCGCGGCTCCGAGACCATGTTCGGCGGAACCTTCGGTACCCGTTTCCAGCTACCCGGGCTCTCTGTGACCTGTCTTTCCGCTTACTCTTCTCTTCATTGCCTTTGAAAAGCGTGTATTGAATTGTGCTTATTAGTTTAGCGGAGAAAGCCGCCAATGTCAACTGGACATTTTGCACAGAGAACGGGCGGACAAAACCGCTTGTTTTGTCCGCCCGCTGCGAATTCAGGAGATCCCGGCCTTTTCCGCCCGATGCCTTCTGGACTTCGGGGTGGCCCTGGTGATGCGGTGATCCAGGCGGTTGGCCGCCCGGGTGCCCACAGACTGGATGATCTGCACCAGGATCACCAGCAGGATCACGGTGACATACAGGATCAGGGTCATGCCCCGCTGGTAGCCGTTGTTGACCGCCAGGCTGCCCAGGCCGCCGCCGCCGATGGTGGCGGACATGGCCCCATAGCTGAGGATGGTGATGGCGGCGGTGGTAAAGCCGGTGAGCAGGGAGGGTATGGCCTCGGGCAGCATTACCTTGCGCACGATCTGGAAGGGGGTGCAGCCCATGGCCTGGGCCGCCTCGATCACCCCGGCGTCCGTCTCCCGCAGGGAGCCCTCCACCAGCCGGGCCACAAAGGGGAAGGCGGCCACCACCAGGGGGATAATGGAGGCCACGGTGCCGATGGAGGT